>JASHOZ010000032.1 GCA_030038395.1 Nitrososphaerales archaeon | reverse complement strand
GGGGGAGGTCGAGGTACCACCATGAGAAGTCAGATGGCAGGACGAAGACTGCAATGACGACGAAGAGAGACCCCCACAGCAGCTCCCCGCTCTTTGTCCTAGACATCCGGAGCAGCACAACCAGCGCCGCCACGGCGACCGCCACGCGGAGCTCGACCGGGACCGCGGCGCCGAATGCCTCTCTCGTGAGCCCCGCCAGCGTCGGGTTGACGTTGAACCCGAAGGGCTCGGGAGTGACGAGAGACTGGACCGACCGGCTGAACTCGAAGCTTACGGTGTCGGCGAAGAACGCGCCGGGGTTCCAGAGCACGAGAGGAGCCGTCAGAGCGGCGAAGACGCCACCCCCTACGGCTGCGTCTCTCCGATCCCAGCGTCTCGCCTGAGCGAGCATGACGAAGGGCGCGAACAGCCAGACGAACTGGCTCGACGCGAGCGCTGCGCCGAACAGGGCGGCGGAGAGTCTGGGCGCTCTCCTCTCAGTGAGGGCGACCGATGAAGCCAAGAACGCCATTCCCACGAGCGTGTCGTTGGGGTACCACGTCGAAAACAGGATGCTCGTCGGGAGGACAAGGTAGGCCAACGCTGCCGCTGACGCTCTCCTCCCTCCCATCGACGCGAGGGACACCGCGACGACCAAGTCGCACGCTACCAGCCCGACCCTCACGTCCGTCGCCGCCCCAAACGGGGCGAGAAACTCCACGACGCCGGGGAGGTACGCGAAGACGTTGGCTGCGCCGGCTGTCGCCAGCGCCGGAGGGACGACGTAGGCATGACCGTACGGGTCTGACCCCGCCAGCAGGGCGCGCACGGCTTGGGCGTCGTAGTAGTAGACGTCGGTGACGTATCTGAACGGCGTCGCTATCAGCAGGAGCCGAACCGCGACGGCGCCCAGCCAGACTCCCAGCACCCACCAGTGACCCCTCCGCACCGCTGTCTCCCGTGAGGGTGCCACGCACGAATCTCAAATACTCTCTCGCTGCGGGTGGGCGGGCGAGAGTTGGACTTCATACCGATCAACGTCCCCGCGATGGGCGAGGAGGAGAAGAAGGCGGCGCTATCTGTGATCGAAAGCGGGCTACTGACGGACAGCTCGTACGAAGGAGGAAAGTGGGTGAAGAGCTTCGAGCGGAAGATGCGAGACCTCCTAAATGTGAAGCACGTGATCGCAGTCAACTCGGGCACCGCAGCGCTCCATGCGGCGCTCCTGGCGGCCGGCGTCGGCCCCGGGGACGAGGTCTTGGTCCCGTCCTTCACGTTCGTGGCCACGGCGAACGTAGTCTTGGCGTGCGGGGCGAAGCCCGTCTTCGTCGACACGAAGGGCGACTACAACATCGACCCGGCACTGCTGCGCGGAGCGATGACGAAGAGGACCAAGGCCGTCATCCCGGTGCACCTGTACGGGTACCCCGCCGACATGGACGAGATACGCGAGGCCGCTACACGGAAGTCTGTGAGGGTGATCGAAGATGCCGCCGAGTCCCTCGGCGCTGAGTATCGGGGAAGGCAGACTGGGAGCCTCTCCGAGGAGGGATGTTTCAGCATGTACGCAACAAAGGTCGCCACCTCGGGGGAGGGAGGAGCGGTGTCGACGGACGACGACGAGTTGGCCGACAGGGTAAGACTCGTGAGGAATCACGGGATGGTCCACGGGTATGACACGCGGCACCTCGGGTTCAACTACAGGCTCCCGGAGATGGCCGCCGCCATCGCGTCCGTGCAGATGGACAGGCTCCCGCAGTTCCTAAAGAAGCGAGCAAGCAACGTGAAGTTCCTTCGCGAACGGCTGACCTCCGTGCCTGGAGCGACCTTCACCCAGGACGCGGGGGACAGGACGCACTCGAACTATCTCCACACGCTCTTCCTCCGAAGGAACCGCGACAAGGTCCTCGCGAAGCTGAACGCGGCAGGGATAGGGGCCGCGGTGTACTTCAAGACGCCGGTGCACAGGACGCCCCTGTACGCGAAGCTCGGGTACGCGAAGGAGCTCAGGCAGACGCAGTCCGCCTCGGAGCACGTGCTCTCCCTCCCGGTCCACCCGAAGCTGGGCGAGGAGGAGATGGACAGGGTCGCGCGAGGGTTCGTCGCGGCGGCCGACGGCCTCCTGTAGGAGCTAGCGTTGGAGCGCCAGCTGAAGGTCTGCGCCGTCATCCCCACGTACAACGAGAGGGACAACGTCGAGAGGCTCATAGACGAAGTGCGGAAGGCCGGCCCGCCTGGACTGGTGATGCTCTTCGTGGACGACAACAGCCCGGACGGGACAGGGGAACTGGTTCGAAGGGCGGCGGCGAGCGACCCAGCCATCAGGCTTCTGGCCAGGGAGTCTAAGAAGGGGATAGGGAGCGCCTACCAGGACGGCTTCAGAGTAGCGGTGTCATCGCTGTCCCCGGACGTGGTTCTTGAGATGGACGCTGATCTGCAGCACCCTCCGTCATCGATCTTGCCTCTCGTGGACGCGGTGGCCAAGGGAGCGGATGTCGCGATCGCGTCCAGATACGTTCAGGGCGGAGGCGTCTCAGGCTGGGGGCTCCGCCGGCGCGTGGTCAGCAAGGGGGCCAACGCCTATGCCAGGACGATGCTCGGGATAGAGGTGAGGGACGCGACCTCGGGGTTCAGGGCGTACACGCGGGCGTGCGCCGAGAAGGTTGCCTCCGCAAGGCTCCCGGCGAAGGGGTTCGAGTTCCAAGTTGCCTCTCTGCACCTGTTGAAGGGCTCCAGGTTCGCCGAAGTTCCCTTCACCTTCTCGGCCAGAGCAGCGGGAAAGTCAAAGTTGGGTCTGGTTGACATGGCCCGCTTCTTCTTCGCCGTGATCAGGCTCGCGCTGGGGTAGCCCCTCCACCATGACCAGGCTAACCCTCGTCAGGAGGCTCTGGCCCGTTAGTTCCGCAGTCAAGAGGCCGTCTCCTTAGGTGTGGTGGGCCTCTTGCGTCTGAGCCAGTATGAATGGGCCATCGCGCCAGCGAGAGCGATGGCTGGCGATTCGATGAAGAGATGACTCCAAGGCGAGTCCGGAATCGCCTTGGAGAATGTGGGAGAGAACGCCAAGAGAAGATAAGGCGACATGAACAGGGCGACGAATGCAAGCAGTGACACGGTATACCATCTCGGCCATCTCAGGTGATATTCCCTCAGCTTGGCTTCATCTCCCTGTCGCACGCGCTCTCCGTGTATGGTTCGGCCTCCATTTGTCGGAGTCCCGTCTTAGGCGTGAGAAACACTACACCCTCGCGGGACAGTCTAAGGGCGTGCGTCGAGGCGGGACAGAGCCGCATGAGCGACTCAGGAGCTCACGGGGCTTTGCTCATCAGTACCGGAAGCCTCCACCCTAGCGTTCGATTGGAAGGCTCGGCACTCATGGTCCCGGACCTGCAAGAGACGGGACCCACACCAAAATGTAGAAATATGCGCAGGCGCGAATGGAGGCGGAATTGTCTGAGGAGCCTCCGAAGGAGCAGCCGGTGAAGGTGTTCGCGGGCGCGGTCTACGAGTGCGTCCGATGCGGGACGAAGACGACACAGGAAGAGCTCTCCCGTCTCCCCGAGGTAAAGTGCATCTGTGGATACAGGGTCTTCCGCAAGGCGCGGCCTGCGGTAGTCAAGCAAATCAAGGCGGTCTGAAAAGCCGCGACTACGGAATGACGGAAGTCCGACAGTAGACGAACGTCCAAACGCTTCCTGGCGTAATC
>JASHOZ010000031.1 GCA_030038395.1 Nitrososphaerales archaeon | reverse complement strand
TAGAACTTGAGCACGGCGACCCGTTTGTCACCGTCGTATGACGCCGAGGCCAAGAGGGAGGTGCCGAGCTCGGACACCGGCCTCATCAGTTCCCTGAGCTTCGAGGAGAGCTCCGTGTCCTTGACCTGCACGGGGGCGCCAGACATGGTTGGAGACACGCTCCGAGCTCCAACGCTCATAAGCATACCGTGGCAAGTAACTGGCCTCGCGGACTTCGAACGCATAACGCACCAGGAACGGGATTAGGACCACCGACTCCACATGCCTCCTCGTGCGCAGCGTTTCGACGACTAGGACGGGCGCCCGGCGCGGGACCGGTCGCAGCCATCTCTTCAGAGAAAGAGGTCGTCGGCCTCCTCCGCCCCTTCCTCCACTCGCCGACATGCCCTCTCCATGACGCTCCTCTCGCAGGGAGAGTGCTGCCTGCGCTCCGGCCCCAGCGCCGCGTGCGCCTCAGGGTACCACTCTCCCCGTCCGAGCAGGAGACGTGATCCCGCTGTCTCCCCCGAATCCTCTGCCAAGAGGAGGTCCGGAGCGTCGGTTCGTGACGCCCTCGGCTCGCACGGCCAGACGAGCCCTCCCGAAGGGGACACGTCGAGGCGTCACGAAGAGAGCGGAGACTTGGTTCAGGCAAAGCCTGCCCTGCCGGCGGGTTCCTTAGCGCTACTGGCGGCCGTGCTCGTTTCTGCTCCCTGGACTTGAGACAGAGTGCTCCCCCGGAGTCAGGTCCTGTTTCTTCTGCACCCCGACCCGATGCATGAGCCCTGAGAACGACGCATGTGGCACTCGCGGCATCGCGGCGCCTGACCGCCTCCCATCGCCTCGAGGCTCGCTTCTCCCTGGTGCAGCGCCGCGTCCCGCTCCCATCGATAGATGCGAGATGCTCGCGGCTGGCTCTCGCGGGGACGAGCCGGTCATGGCACAATTTATAACGGGAACCGGGCGCGGTCGAAGAGATTGCCTAACGTCTGGGAGCTCCTGAAGTCGAACCTCGCATACTGCTTCATTGCCGTCGGGGCCGTCTGGCTAGTCGTGGCCGCCCTCGTGGGCCTTTGGCTTGTACTCTGGCCGGGCCTCACGATCATAGTCGGGGGGGTCCTGCTCAAGGTCGCGCCTTCGCAGAGGATAACGTGGTCGTGGTCGACGTCGGCTGCGGTCCTCGGCTTCCTCGCCTGCGGTTACCAGGTCGTGGTCGCAATTCCGGTCGTAGGGGGTGTGTTCGGAGCAGTGGCGGCGGAGACGTTGGTCGCGTTCCTGCTGTTCGCGCTGGCCCACCTCGCACTGATCTTCACGGGGCTCGTCCCACCTCAAAAGCAGCCGGTCTAGACCTTCGGCCCCCGACCAACCCGCCGAAGGTAATACACCGTATACCCGCTTATGACGAACAGGGCCGAGAATATCCGGGTGGCGAAGACGAAGCTCCATGGTATGGGGTAGTTGCTGTTCAAGAGGTCGGGGATGGTGGTATGGAGAGTGAGAGCCGCGACGGTGTACGTGGCTCCCCAGAACACGAAGTTGTAGATGACCTCGTACGCCGACGACACGGCGACCACGAAGCCGAGGAGCTGGAGGAACCCTATCACGCCGGGCGGCCACTTCGCGATCCGCGCTTCCCACAGCCTCATGCCCGAGTAGAAGAGAGCGACGCACGCCACTGAGAAGTAGGTGATAGGCTGAGCGAAGTACGGGGGGAACGGCCAGTACACGTCCACCAGCACGGCCCCTACTGCCAGGCCCGGAGTGGCCAGCGCTTCCACGATGCCATAGACCCCTATGCCGACTATCGCGACGAACGATGCCCACGCCACAACCCGGAACATCCTCTTTGCGACGGGGTCGAGGGGCTGCGATGCAGCCAATCCAAGACGCGCGGCCGCCGAGACCCTTTAAGGATTCAGAGGCCCCCTAGCTAGGGCCTTGTCTTCAGCGGAGAGGACGAACCACATCAGGAAGGTCGTCAGGGGGAGGTCGAGGTACCACCATGAGAAGTCAGATGGCAGGACGAAGACTGCAATGACGACGAAGAGAGACCCCCACAGCAGCTCCCCGCTCTTTGTCCTAGACATCCGGAGCAGCACAACCAGCGCCGCCACGGCGACCGCCACGCGGAGCTCGACCGGGACTGCGGCGCCGAATGCCTCTCTCGTGAGCCCCGCCAGCGTCGGGTTGACGTTGAACCCGAAGGGCTCGGGAGTGACGAGAAACTGGACCGGCCGGCTGAACTCGAAGCTTACGGTGTCGGCGAAGAACGCGCCGGGGTTCCAGAGCACGAGAGGAGCCGTCAGAGCGGCGAAGACGCCACCCCCCACGGCCGCGTCTCTCCGATCCCAGCGTCTCGCCTGAGCGAGCATGACGAAGGGCGCAATCAGCCAGACAAACTGGCTCGACGCGAGCGCTGCGCCGAACAGGGCGGCGGAGAGTCGGGGCGCTCTCCTCTCAGTGAGGGCGACCGATGAAGCCAGGAACGCCATTCCAACGAGCGTGTCGTTGGGGTACCACGTCGAAAACAGGATGCTCGTCGGGAGGACAAGGTAGGCCAACGCTGCCGCTGACGCTCTCCTCCCTCCCATCGACGCGAGGGACACCGCGACGACCAAGTCGCACGCTACCAGCCCGACCCTCACGTCCGTCG
>JASHOZ010000003.1 GCA_030038395.1 Nitrososphaerales archaeon | reverse complement strand
CGAGTCCGCCGACCTCTGCCGGCTTGCGACGATCTCCGAGAGCGGATGGCCGCACGTCGTACCAGTCGGGTACGTCTACGCCGGAGGCGCTTTCTACGTCCCGACCTCTCCGAATACACGGAAGGTCGTCAATCTGCGCGTTCGTCCGCGGGCGACAATCGTGATCGATGACGAGGTGAAGGAACATGGCGTCATGCTGGAGTGCTCAGCCCGCATCCTGCGGGGGGGACGCGCCGAGAGATGGGCACGAGTCATGCGCGAGTCGAAGGGGTGGGAAGTCGACGGGACCATGATCATCAGGCTCACGCCGAGAAGCGCGGTGAGCTGGCGCCTGAAGTGAGCGCGGGCGTATACGATGCGGCGACTAGGCCCGAGGCTCACGGCCGCGGAGACTCGGGGTGGGACATGCTGCAGCTCAGATGTCCAGGACGACCGTAGCCTTCCACTGGTCTCCATCCTTCCGCACTCCGAACATGTGCATCGTGACGGCCTTCACGTCGTTCCTCAGGCCGTGCCTCTCCCTGTCTATCGTCTCCCCTGTGAGCTCCGCCTTCAGCGACCTGTTCCCCGCGCCCAGGATGACCTTGAACTCGCTGAAGAGGAGGGACTCGACGTCTTTCAGGATTATCACCTGAGTCAGGAAGTCGTAGAGGAGGGTGTCGACGTCGTCAGACGACAACCTCAGGGACTTCCTCGTCCTGGCCTCCAAGGTCGAAGGGTCGACCATCACGTCCGTCAGTGCCTCGGCGGACGCCTCGAAGAGCCCTTCGGGCGAGAGAGAGGTCGCCTCGAAAGCGATGTCGGCGAGCGCGACATCAGGGAGATACTTGAAGGGCACGCCGTGGCAGCCGCCCACGCGGCGCTTCAAAACTCTTAACGCGCACCGCCCTCCGACGAGCCCGTGGACTGGAGGTATCTCGATTCGACCCTCGGAGACCCTCGCTCGAATCTCGCGCTGGAGGAGGCGCTCTTCTCGCACGTCGAAAGACCCACGCTGAGGGTGTGGGCCAACCAGAGGTCGGTCGTCGTCGGGAGGGCCCAGCTGGCCGTGGCAGAGACCGACCTGGGAGCCTGCTGGGCGAGCGGGATACCGGTGGTCAGGAGGTTCACCGCAGGCGGGACGGTCTACAACGGGCCTGGCAACCTGAACTGGTCCTTCTTCGTCCCGCTGGCGGACGGGGAAGCGCTGATGGACGCCGCAGGCGTTTTCAGGAGATATGGGGAGACTGTTGCAGACGCCCTTCGCGCCTGCTCGGTCGGATGCGAGTTCCGTCCCCCGAATTCCATCTCCGATGCAAACGGGAAGATAAGCGGGATGGCGGCCTACATATCGAAGAGAGCGTTGCTGTGCCATGGGACGCTCCTGATCTCCGCCGACCTCGAAGAGGTCGCCCGCCTCACTACGCCGAAGGCTGACGCGCTCCCGCCCCGATATCCGCGGAGCAGGCCGGTGGCCGTCTCCAACTGCGGGGTGGACGAGCCCTCCTTCCGCGATGCGCTCGCATGCGTGGTGGGTTGCCCTCCCGATGCTGACGTCCTCAAGGAGTCAGAGTTGGCGGAGGCGTCTGCCCTCGTCCGCTCGAAGTATGCCCTCGCGAGCTGGAACCTTGCGGACCCCTTCCCTTCAGACTAGCCCCTGTTCCTTCCCTGCCTTCTCGAACGCTGCGACCGCGAAGTCGACGTCTTCGTCGGACAGCGCCGCGTTCATTATCGTCCGTATCCTCGCCTTCCCCTGTGCGACCATGGGGTAGACGATGGGCAGCGCGAACACGCCGAGCTCGAATATGCGCAAGCTCAGCCTCTTGGCGACGGCGCTGTCGCCCACCATGACGGGGGTGATCGGCGTCTCGCTCCGCCCGATGTCGAACCCGAGGTCCTTCATGGCCTTCTTGAAGCGGCTAGTGTTGTCCCACAGCCTCTTGACGTGCTCGGGTTCGGACTCGAGCACGTCGATGGCGGCTATGCAAGCGGCGACGACGGCTGGGGGGTGCGACCCGCTCAGCAGCCAGGTCCTCGACTTGTTGTAGGCGAAGCGGGTCAGCTCCCTTGAGCCTGACACGTGCCCCCCCACGACGCCGAAGGCCTTGGAGAAGGTCCCCATCTCCACCTGCACCCTTTCCCTCGGGACCCTGAAGTGCGAGACTATCCCGCGCCCCCCTTCGCCGAGCACACCCTCGCCGTGGGCGTCGTCGACATACACCATCGCCCCGTGCTCGGCGGCGAGACTCGCGATCCTGTCGAGGGGAGCGATGTCGCCGTCCATCGAGAAGACGCCGTCGGTTATCACCAGTATCCGCCTGGGAGGAGGGGAAGCCTTCTCTGCCTCGCCAAGGACCCTCCCGAGGTCGTCCGGGTCGGCGTGCTTGTACACCCCCCTGTCGGCGTGCGACAGCCGCACGCCGTCGATGATGCTCCCATGGTTCAGCTCGTCGCTGATGATGAGGTCGTCCTTCCCCGCCAGCTGCGGGATCAGGCCTGAGTTCGCGGCGAACCCCGTCTGATAGACGAGGGACGCTTCCGCCGCCTTGAAACGGGCGAGACGCTCCTCGAGCTCGACGTGGAGGTCCATGTTCCCCGCTATCGGCCTCACGGACCCTGAGCCGGCCCCGTGCGACTTCACCGCCTCTATCGCCGCCTCCTTCAGCCTCGGGTGATTGCTCAGTCCCAGATAGTTGTTGGAGCAGAACATCAGCACCCTCTTCCCGTCGACATGGCACCAGGGGGCGCTCGGCCCCGCGAGGACCCTGAGCTTCCAGTCGAGGTCCTGCCCAACGAGGGCTTCGTATTCCTCCTTCAGGAAAGAGACAGGGTCGCGCAAGTCCGTCGGTGAGCCGGGGATGGGCTGGTGCTAAACGTCTTTCTCTGCCCGCAGGTGCCTCGCGCCCAGCTTAGCCAGCATGTCGGAGGTCATGGCGGCGAGGTCGTACCTGTGCGACCACCCCCAGTCACGGCGGGCCTCCTCGTCGGAGACAGACTTGGGCCAGGAGTCTGCTATCGTCTGTCTCTCATCCGGGGCGTACGTGACGGCGAAGGACGGGATGTGCTTCCGGATCTCGGAGGCGATCTCGCCCGCGGAGAAGCTGACCGCGGCCAGGTTGTACCCCATGTGCCGCGGCACGGAGCGCTGTTCGGCTTCCATCAGCTCCACCGTGGCCCTGAGCGCGTCCGGCATGTACATCATCGGGAGGACGGTGCCTTCCCTGAGGAAGCACGTGTACCTCCCCTTCGACAGTGCCGCGTGGAAGATGTCGACGGCGTAGTCTGTCGTCCCGCCCCCCGGAGGCGCCATGTTGCTTACGAGCCCAGGGTATCGCAGGCAGCGGACGTCCAGTCCGTACTTCGTGAAGTAGTAGTTGCAGAGGAGCTCGCCGGCGACCTTGCCGACTCCGTATATGGTCGTCGGGTTGAGCGGACAGCCTTGCGGCGTCTGCTCTCTGGGCGCGTCCGGCCCGAAGACGGCGATCGAGCTGGGCCAGAAGACCCTCGCGAGCCTGTGCCTGACCGCGGCCTCGAGCATGTTCCTCAGACCGTCGACGTTCACGCGCCAAGCGAGCTGGGGCGCCTCCTCCCCCCTGGCTGACAGGACGCCCGCGAGGTGATAGACGACCTCTATCCCGCGCCCCGCCATCACCCGGTCGATCGCGGAGGAGTCCGTCACGTCGAGCTGTTCGAATTCGCCTCGGTCTCCGCTCCCCGGTGGTCGCCTGATGTCCGCGGCGACGACGCGGTCGCTCCCATAGAGAGACCTGAGGAACGGGACAAGCTCCGAGCCGACCTGGCCCGCGGAACCGGTCACCAGCACCCTGGGCGTCATTGTGCCTGCGTCACGATTCGAATTCGTTTAAGCGTTGAAGGCGGTTCAGAACAGGACCTTCATCGTTATGGTCGAGACGACGCCTGGCTTCGACCGCAGGTTGTCCGCTATGATCGACTTCACGGCCTGGTCGTCAGCCCCCTCGACCATCACGAGCAGGTCGTAGAGCCCGTACAGCTGGTAGACGGACAGTATCCCCGGTATCGACTTCAGTGCCGCGATGCTCTCCTCCTCTGCCCCCGGGCTGAGGTTGACGAGGACTATGGCGCGCTCCATGTCGAGCGCATGCTGCCCGGAACTCGGATTAAAGAATATCCGAACGGGAGAGCAACGGTTCAGCCGAGCTAGGCGCCGTCAGGAGGGACACGAAGCGGCTCAACCCCCCAGTACGCGGGCTATCGCCGCCTCGAGTGTGAGCTTCTCCTCGCGCCTGCCGGCCATGTCCCGCAGCGTCACAGTCCCCGCCTCGAGCTCCCTGTCGCCAAGCAGAATCACCCACGAAGCCCCTGCGCGGTCGGCGTCCTCAAGTTGCTTCGATAGCGGCTTCTCCGCGAGGGACGACTCCGAGGCGACTCCCCTCTCCCGGAGCCTTCTCAGGATCCTGCGAGACTCCGCGTGCGCCTTGGGACCCGCAGTCGCGACGTAGACGGCCTGTCGGAAGGTGCCCGTCTTCGAGGGGAGCGAGAGCACCGCCCTCTCTACCCCCCCTGCCGCACCTGTCCCCGAAAGGTCGGGGCGGCCGAAGGTGGCAGGGAGAAGGTCGTACCTTCCTCCTCCCGCTAGCGACCCGGAGTCGGCGTGCTCACCGTCGACGATCTCGAACACCATCCCCGTGTAGTAGTCGATCCCCCTCACCACTCCTAGGTCGAATTCGGCTTGTACGCCCCTCTCTCTGAGGGAGTCGGCCAACCCCCGCAGGGTCGGAGCGTCCACCTTGGCCTCGTCGAGCCTCGAAAGGACCTTCTCGGGTGTGTCCCTGATGCGGCCGAACTCCAGCAGACTGTCGACGTCCCGCGACGAGAAGCCCTTCGCTTCGTATTCACTCTTGAGCTCCCGGGGCGTCTTCTTCTGCACTTTGTCAAGTGCGCGCATCATCTCGGCGCCCCTCTTCTCATCGCCCACTCCGAGCGAGCGGATGACGAACTGTTGCACGGCGTCCCTGTCGCCCACCCGGACGCTCACGCGCCCCAGTCCCAGCTGGTCGAAGAGCCTGTAGCTCGCCTCTATCACCTCCGCATCCGACTCCAGCGAGGGCGGCCCGAAGATCTCCAGGTCCCACTGCTTGAACCACCTGTAGCGCGCGTGCTGGGGTTCGTCGTACCTCCAGGCGCCCGAAAGAGCAGCGAGCTTGACCGGGGGGCGCAGGTCGCGTCGGCCGCAGACGTACCTCGTCATCCCCACCGTGAGGTCGAAGCGGAGGCCTATCTCTCGTCCCCCCTTGTCCTTGAACGAGTAGATCTCCTTGTCCACGTCTGCCCCGCTCTTCGCCCTCAGGACCTCGATCCGCTCAAGCGGCGCGGGCTCCATCATCCTGAAGCCGAAAAGCCGTGCCACCTCTTCGAAGGCGTCCACGACGCGCGCCTGTTGGGCGTGCTCCTCCGGCTCGATGTCGCGGATGCCGCGCGGGAGCGTGAGGTCCGAGCTACTCAGCCTTCCTCTTCATGGAAGACAGCTGCGCGAGCATCGCCGTCAGCTGGAGCTCCGGCTGCGACCCCTGGACGAGCCGGAAGTCGTATTCGGCGAGGATGGAAACGGCCCTAGCCAAGTCCTCTCCCTCCAGGGACCCGAGCGACTCGTTGGCAAACCGGAGGAAGTCCCTCTCCGGAATCCCATAGACGCGCGTGAGCTCGACCATCTTCGTCCGTGCCTGTTCGAAACTGCCGCCCAGAGCCAAGTCCATCACCTCCTTGACTCGCGACCTCACGCTCGCCCCCGAAGCGAGCCGCACCGCTTCGGTCGTCAGCTCGGAGGAGGCGGAGGCAGCCTGCATCATGTTGATTGCCTGGCGCAGGTCTCCACGGGTAGCGTCGAAGATCGCCGCATATGCGCTCTCGGAAGGCACCTTGAGCCTCTCAGCCTTCGCGACGACCTTGAGGTACTGGGTGACAGCGTCCTCATCGAGTCTCTGGAACCTGAATATCGCGCACCGGCTCTGAAGCGGCTCTATGATCCCTGAGGAGTAGTTGCAGATGAGGATAAACCGCGTGTAGGCGGAAGTCTCTTCCATTATCCTCCTCAGGGCCGTCTGCCCGTCATGGGTCATCTCGTCGGCTTCGTCGAGGATGACAAGCCTGTATGGGACCCCCTCTCGCCGGTCGGCGAAGCGCGCGAACGTCTTGACCCTCTCGCGGACGACGTCGATCCCCCTCTCGTCGCTCGCGTTGAGGGAGAGCGTGTAGTCCCTTGCGTTCTCACCGAGGATCTCTCTGGCGACTATGAGGGCGGCCGTGGTCTTCCCCGAACCCGGTGGCCCGGCGAAGAGCAGGTGAGGGAGCTCCGCCTTCTTCGCGAGCAGCTGGCTGAGCCTCTGCTTGGCGGAAGACTGGTTGACAAGGTCCGCGAGGCGCTCCGGCCTGTACTTCTCGACCCACATCAGCTCCTCGATTGGCATCTCAAGACCCCTCTCCGACCCAGCGGCTCATTCCGCCGAGTTCGGCCACTTTCGTATTTATTCGTTCGAGGACGGTTTGGGGCACCGTTGCGTTCGTTGGTGCTCGGATCCTCCCCGCTGCTTTTCTGGTGCTGGGTGTTCTCGGGAGTAGTCGTATTAGAAAGCGTGAGTGAGCTGGTTGCGTGAACAAGCCGGTTGTCGGCCTCTGTGTGGCTGTCGCGGCCTTCTCGTTCCTCTTCTTCGTTCCTGTCGTGCCCGGGATCGCTGTTCCTGCGCCCCAGTGCGTTGCTTTTCCTGGATGTCCCGTCGAGATTTCCCTACCTCCTGTAAACGGGACTGGCTCCATTACGAGATGGGCTTTCGGTATAGGCGGGTTCCGGTATGACAGGAGCTACAGCATCTCGGGCCTCTGAAATTCTAAGATGATGCCTCCGACTTCTGGTGCTGAACGTTTCTGAATGACCGCGGCCTACTTGTCCGGCCTCACCGTGACTCCGGCCCCGTCTGCGGCGTCGTTCCCGCCCAATGTGAAACGTCTGATTGAAGTCCCCCGCAGGCGGAACAGCTCCTCGCACAAGGTTCAAACCTTTAATTATCGAAAGCGGTTTTCGCGGCCCCCCATTTGAGAACGAGTGCGGAAGGCGTCAGGGAAATGATCGAGCGGAAGGAGAGGGAGTTCATGCTCTCGAAGACGCGCGTGAGGATGAAGACCTCCGTGGAGAACCTGAACGCCGGGGACTACAGGACTGAAGCGCTCTCGGAGGGCCAGTCGGTGGAGATCCCGCGGTGGATCGCGGAGGAGTTCGTCGAACTTAAGCTCGCAGAGCCGCTGGAGGAGCGTTTCGAGGACGAGCTGTCGAGAGCGCTCAGCAAGGAGAAGATGATGGGGCCGTTGCAGCTGTCGACGCTCCCGCCCGACTTCTACATGCGGATGCGCAGGAAGCTGGCGAGCCTGTCGGGGCGCGCCGGGAGCGAGATGAAGAAGGAAGACGCGGACAGGATGAGGATTGCCTGTTACGACCTCGTCGGTATGAGGCTGAGCAAGCTGCTCGCACTTTCCAGCTCGTCCGCACATGGCTCGGCGCTCACCGAGAAGCTCGTCCCCGAGGAGGAGGCTTTCTTCTCGATTTCCCAGTCCCTCTCAGCCGACTGGAGGGCTGCGCTTCTGGGGGGCGCGGCTTAAGAAATCATGCTAGCGAGCAGCAAGCTGTCCGAGCTGTTCGAAGACTTCCTGAAGACATCCGCGGACAGGTCGGGAAGCCCGATCTATAGGGGGAGGATATCGCAGCTAATCTCCAGCGAGGGGAAATCGCTGGTTGTGGACTTCGGAGACCTCTTGAAGTACGACGACGACCTTGCCAACACGCTCCTGCTACGGCCCGACACGGCTCTGCCGTCCTTCAGGACGGCGGCGTTCGAGACGATGAGGAGCGAGAACGCGCTCTACGCCGACAGGGTCAAGCGCGACCTGATGGTAAGGATTCGAGGGATCCCCGACCAGGTCCCTCTGAGGAGGGTCGATACCTCGTACCTCGACAAGATGCTGTCGGTCACCGGGATGGTCGTAAGGACGTCGGAGCTGCGGCCACTAATGACCACCGCGGCGTGGACCTGCCCCAGCGGCCACCTGACCTACCAAGACCAGGACGACCTTCCTCTGAAGAGGCCCCCCAAGTGCGACCTCTGCGACGAGGCCAGGAACTTCGAACTCGACAGGAAGCAGAGCAAGTTCATCGACTTTCAGATCCTAAGGATCCAGGAACTCCCAGAGGAGCTCCCCCCCGGTCAACTCCCTCAGTTCTTCGACGTGAACGTGGAAGGGGACATCGTCAACGCGGCCAGGCCCGGGGACAGAGTCGTCCTGACTGGGATAGTGAGGGCGGTCCCGGACTACACGGTCGGGCAGATCAAGACGCGACTCTTCAGGTCGCAGATCGACTGCAACCAGGTCGATGTGAAGGGGAAGGAGCCCGAGCAGGTGCAGGTCACGAAGGAGGACGAGACGCTGATCAAGGGGATAGCCGCATCACCAGACGCCTACGAGAAGCTCGTCTCTTCGATCGCGCCCGCGATCCTGGGGCATCTGTCAGAGAAGGAGGCGATCCTGCTACTGCTGGCCGGGAGCAGTTCCACGGTCCTCCCCGACGGCACGAAGCTGAGGGGGGACATCAACGTCCTGTTCGTCGGAGACCCGGGCGTCGCGAAGTCAGAGATGCTGAAGTTCGCCGCACAGGTGGCCCCGAGAGGGATATTCGCGTCAGGACGGGGGTCGACGGCCGCTGGGCTCTCGGCTGCAGTCATCAGGGAGAAGAACGTTCTCATGCTTGAGGCAGGGGTGACGGTGCTCGCGGACCAGGGGATAGCCGCGATAGACGAGTTCGACAAGATGAAGCCGGAAGACAGGACCGCGCTCCACGAGCAGATGGAGCAGAACACGGTCACTATCGCAAAGGGGGGCATCTACGCTACGCTGAACGCTAGGACGGCCATCCTCGCTGCCTGCAACCCGATCCTCGGGCGGTACAACCCCTATCAGAACCTGACCGACAACATCAGCACCCTCCCCATCCCTCTCCTAACTAGGTTCGACCTCATCTTCGTCATCAAGGACCAGCCGCAGCCGTCCGAGGACGAGAAGCTCGCCTCGCACATCCTGTCGGTGCACGCGCGGAAGTCCTACGCGGCGCCGCCCCCGATAGAGTTCAGCCTCCTTAAGAAGTACATATCGTATGCGAAGAAGATCTCGCCTACGCTGTCTCCGGAGGCCGTCGCGCGGCTCAAGGACTACTACCTCGACCTCAGGAAGAGGAGCTCCGGGGAAGAGGGGCAGATTCCCGCGACGCCGAGGACGCTCGAGTCGATGATCAGGATCGCCACAGCCAGGGCGAGGATGCTGCTGCGGGAGGAGGTCACCGAGGACGACGCGCTGGCCGCCGTGGCCCTGATGAACAGGATGGTCGAGGACGTGCTGACGGATGCGACGACCAAGAAGCCTGACTTCGGGATCCAGATGGGGAAGCCCGCCGGCGAGACGACGAAGCTGAAGGCCGCCATGGAGATCCTGAGAGCTCTGGAGGGCTCGGAGAGGAAGCCTGTCGAGAGAAAGACGCTGAAGGACGAGCTGATGAAGGCGAAGTTCACCGACGAGGACGCGGAGAAGGTGATCCGGACGATGTTCAGAGAGGGGCTGGCCTACGAATCGCCGAAGCCGGGATTCATTCGCACGGTACGCTCCTAGGTCGCCGGGTTCGCATGAGGTTCGACGAGCTGCAGCTCCCTGCCGAGCTCCTCGAGTACATCGCCGGCAAGGGTCTCACAGAGATGTACCCGCCTCAAGCTGCGGCTGTGAAGGCCGGCCTGCTGGAGGGGAGGAGCATGGTGGTCTCCAGCCCGACGGCGTCGGGGAAGACGCTGATCGCAATCATGGCCGCTTTCGTGAAGGTGAAGCGCGAAGGAAGGAAGGTGGTGTATCTGGCCCCGCTCCGGGCGCTCGCCTCCGAGAAGTACGCGGAGTTCTCAGAGCTCGCGAGGTTCGGAATCAAGACGGTGATCTCCACCGGGGACTACGACACCAGTGGGGAGTCGCTCGGTAGGGGGGACATCGTCGTCCTCACCAACGAGCGGTTCGACTCGGTCATGCGCCACAGGGTGGGCTGGCTACAGTCGGTCGGACTCTTCATCGCGGACGAGGTCCACCTGGCGGGGAACGACTCGAGGGGTCCGACGCTCGAGATGATACTCACTAAGGTGATGCAGATGGGCCTGGACGCGCAGCTCCTCTCCCTCTCGGCGACCATAAGCAACTCGCGGGTCATCGGCGAGTGGCTTGGGTCCGAAGTCGTCGAGCTCGACTGGAGGCCCGTTGACCTCCGACAGGGCGTGTACGACTACGGGAGCATAGTGTACGTGGACGGCGGGTCGAAGGAAGTCCTAAGGTCCACCTACGGGCCGGCCGTCGACCTGGCAATGGACATCCTGAAGACCGGGGGGCAGGCGCTCGTCTTCGCCAACACCAGGCGGAGGGCCGTCAGCCTAGCGACCAGGGCGGCCGAGCTCACGGGGAGGTACCTGAACGACCAGGAGAAGAAAGCCGCGTCCGAGGCGGCGAGGAGGATTCTGGGGTCCGGGGAGGAGACGAGCCTTAGCAGGATGCTGTCCGAGGTCGTCGCGAAGGGGGCGGCGTTCCACCACGCAGGGCTCGACCCGGAGCACAGGCGGATAGTCGAGGACTACTATAGGGCGCGCGCGATCAAGGTGCTGTCGGCCACCCCAACGCTGGCCGCCGGAGTCAACACGCCCGCCAGGAGGGTCGTGGTTGCAGACATGACGAGGTACGACGCCGAGCGAGGCGGGAACGCGGAGATATCCGTGCTCGAGTACAGGCAGATGGCCGGGCGTGCCGGGAGGCCGCAGTATGACGACTACGGCGAGACTGTGATAGTTCCGTCCCCTTCTCAGTCCGCCGAGACCCTGCTCGAGCACTACGCGAAGAGTCCCCCCGAGCCGATAGAGTCGATGCTCTCCGCCGAGGGCGCGATGCGGTTTCATATGCTGGCGGCGGTGGCGACCGGTTCGGGGCTCTCAAGAGGGGACGTCGACTCACTCTTCGGGAGGACGCTTCTGGCCCGCCAGGTGGGCGACGAGAGCGTCGGGCGCCTGGCCGACAGGGCGCTCGGGTACCTTCACGCGGAGAGGCTCGTCGAAACGAAGGGGGGGCTGTTCTACGCGACAGATTTTGGGACGAGGGTGGCGATGCTGTACATCGACCCGGCCACCGGCGTCCTGTTCAGGGATGCCCTGAGGAGGTTCGAGAAGGACAGGGCGTACACCACCGGCCTCCTGCATCTGGTGGCGCGGGCCCCTGACTTCTCCCCAAAGTTCCCCCTCAGGAGCAAGGACTACGAACAAGCGATGTCGTTCATGGAGGAGCACGCGGAAGAGATGCTGGAGCGCGTCACCCCCAGGTCCTTCTCCGACTACGACGCTGTCATCCAGGAGATGCGCTCGGTGATGGCCCTCTACGGGTGGATTGACGAGTGGCGGGAAGAGCAGCTTCTGTCCAGGCTCGGAGTCGAGCCGGGGGACATGCACAGGGCGGTGGACACAGCGGATTGGCTCCTCCACAGCTTCGAGGACCTTGCCCGGCTCTTCAAGAGGCCCGACATGGCCGGCCAGGCGGGAGTGCTCAGGCGGCGCGTCGTCTCTGGCGTCAGTGGCGAGCTGGTGGAACTGACGGCGCTCGAAGGCGTGGGGAGAGTGAGAGCCAGGGCGCTCTACTCGGCGGGGTTCAGGACACTCGAGGACCTCAAGGAGGCTCCGGCAGAGAAGCTGGCGATAGTGGACAGGATCGGAACCTCGGTGGCCAGGAGGATCAAGGAGCAGGTGTCGAAGCGATGAGTGACGACGCGCTGGCGTTTGAAGAGGCCGGGAGGAGGGTGGCCGCCGCGATCGCGGCGTCCGTCGGACGAGCGGTCGGGGGCGTGGCAGTGGCCGCCGTCGCGTTCTCAGGGGGCCTCGACAGCTCGATACTCGCGCACTGCGCCAGCAAGAGGACGAGGGTCCTTGCGTGCTCGGCGTATGTGGACGGAGCGGCGGACAGCCGAAACGCCCGGCGCGCGGCGTCAGTCCTCGGCCTCACACTCCACGAGGACTCGCTCACCCGCGAGCAGCTCTTGTCCGAGCTCGGCTCGGCGCCGAACGACCGCTGGCGTACGCCGATGGACAGGAGCCTTTGGTGCCTCTTTTCAGTGGTCGCGAGAAGTGCGGCCGCCGCAGGCGCGCGCGTCATGCTCCTCGGGCAGCTCGCAGACGAGCTCTTCGGCGGGTATGCAAAGTATCGAGAGCCATGGCGGCCCAGCGACGCCATCACTGTGGAAGCCCTGATGGAGGGCGACGTCGGGAGGTACCTGCGAGAAGGGATGGCACGCGACGTCGACGCGTGCACCGGAAAGGGGGTGATCCCGCTCTTTCCCTTCGCCGACGAGGACGTCGTGGGGACCGCGCTCTCGGTCCCGCTCTCGCTGAGGATGAGAGGGGGCGTCGGAAAGGCTGTGCTCAGGGAAGCGGCGCTCGTCCTGGGGCTCCCCCCGGAGCTCGCAGCGGTGCCCAAGAAGGCCGCTCAGTACAGCTCAGGCTTTCAGAAGGTCGCGCTCCGGAGCACACTTTTAACGCCCCGTCCCGAAGGTCCTTCATGATTCCCTCCTCGCAGCCGAAGGGGAAGCTAGTTGGATTCAAGCCGCTTCAGGAGAGGTTCAGTTACTACGCGCTCGACGACGGGACCGTCCTCGGCATCAAGCCCGCGGTAGTCAAGGTCTACAGGCTCCAGAACCCTGACAACAGTCCCGCGTTTTCGCCCGACGGGACACCCGCGTACTTCTACCAGACGCAGAACATCACCCAGGTGTTGAAGCCCGAGGAGTACAAGTCCTTCAAGGGCGACGACATCCCTGAATGAGCAGGAACTACATCTCCTCCGAAGACTCCGCCTTCCTTCGAGAGGTGCTGAGGTCCTACTCTGGAAGGGCGGCGCTAGAGATAGGAGCCGGGAACTGCGGCAGTCTCGTCGCACTTGCGAAGCTCTTCCCCGTGGCGGTCGGGACCGACCTCCTCGCTCCGGGGATGGACGACTGGAGGGCTTCGGGCGCGGACTTCGTCGTCGCGGACGCCGCGACCTGCATCAGGCCGGGGTCGTTTGACCTTGTCGCGTTCAACCCTCCCTACCTCCGAGGGGACGCGGCGGACGACCGCGCGACGGAAGGGGGCGAAGGGCTCGAGGTGCCCATGAGGTTCCTGAGAGAAGCGCTCCGCGTCGTGGAGCCCGCGGGGCGGGTGCTGATGCTGCTGAACGGCGAGGCGCGAGTCGAGGACTTCGAGGCGGAGTGCGCGGACCGCGGGTTCGTTCTCCGGAGGGTGGCCGCGCGGCACATGTTCTTCGAGGAGCTGAGCGTTTTCGAGGCATCGGCCCCTCCACGCGGAGGATGAAACCCCGCACGGCGTCCTGGGCATCCGCTGGGCTCAGACCGCGATGTCGGTTACTATCCTCCTGCACCAGGTGCCGGACTCGCCCTCGTGGTTCGTCTGCTGGTGTACGGACACGCGCCTTCCCGCCTTGGCGCCAAGCGCGCCCTGGAAGAAGCCCTCGTGGAAGGCGCACTCGTACATCTCGCCTGACCCCTGCAGCTGCCCACAGACGGTGCAGTCCGAAATCTCGAGCACGAGTGGGTCCCGCGACTCGATGGCGAGCTTCCCTATTCCGGCCTCATCCCAAAGCCTGCAGAACTCTCCGAGCATTTCCTGGGCAGACTCGTCGGACAGTTTGTCCGCCGCGTTTCTTCCCACCATCTCGCCGAACTCATGCATGACCTCCTTCGAACCGAGGCCCAAATATGCGAGGATCGGCACTATGCCGGGCGAGAAGTAGTCCGTCATCTCCGGGAAGTCGCGCCAGAACGAGTCGTCTCGCCTGCCCGCTCCAACGGCCCTTGACGACATGGCAGTGTTTACGGCTGCCTCCTGCGTTAAGGTTCGCCCCTAAGGCGTTAGGGGCGAAGGAAGAGGGACGTTCTCACTTGCGAGAATCGCGTCGGCGCGTTATATAGGCAAGCGTCCCCTAATCCACCCGGGAGTATGCTGCGGCAGGTCTCGCTCGAAGTCAGATGGGATAACAGGCTTCAGGACGCCGCAAAGGAGTTCGGGACGCAGCTCATGGTGGTGGACTGCAGGCCCTTCAACAGGACGGGCATGACGCTCCTCCTTGAGCTGAAGGGCGAACAGGGCGGGGTGAGGAAGACCATCGCCGCGCTCAGGAAGATAGAGGGAGTGAGGCAGGCGATAGAAGGGGACGAGGCGGGCACGCCCGTCCCCCTTTTGCTCGTCCTTGACAGGCCGAGCGTGTGCAAGGCTTCGAGCGAGTCGGGGATCATATGCCTAGAGTGCCCGCTGGACTCTGATAGCCAGCCGGCCTCGTGGAAGTTCATCGTGAAGGGTACGGGGGATCTGAGGCAGGTCCTGAACAGGCTGGCACGCGAGGGGCTCCAGACACGGATAGAGGATGTCTCCCGGCTGGACCATAGGGCCACGCTCACAGCGAGGCAGAGGGAGGTCATCGCGACAGCCGTAGCAAAGGGGTACTTCGAGTTCCCGAGGAGGATCAGCTTGACGAACCTGAGCAAGCTCGTGGGCGTCAAACCGTCGACGCTTAGCGAGATACTCAGAGGAGCCGAGCGGAGGATCATGGAGAGCGCGGTAGGCGTCCTTCCCCCCGAAGGCGCGCTGGGCCATTTCGGCCTGGAGCCCAGGATGGGGCGCAGGGAGGTCGCACAGCTTGCTCGATCCGCGCTTGGCGACCGTCTGGCCGCTTGACTCGCCGCCGGTAGACGGCCACCGACGGCTGAGGCGGCAGGGGACGTGGCGACTCTTAATACCTGAGGGGGGGAAGCCGCCCATCGTGAGGACGCGCGACGGGAAGGAGGGGATCCTCGGCGCGATCGGGAACACCCCCATCATCCGCCTGCGCAACGTCGTGCCAAAGGGCTCCGCCAGGGTTCTCGCCAAGATGGAGTTCGCCAACCCTACGGGGAGCATGAAGGACAGGGTGGCGAAGGCGATGGTGGAGGCAGCCGAGTCGGACGGCCGGCTCAAGCCAGGAGGGACGGTCGTCGAGTACACGGCGGGGACGACCGGGATATCTCTCGCCCTGGTCTGCGCGGCAAAGGGGTACGGCCTGAAGATAGTGTTCTCGGACGCCTTCAGCGAGGACAAGAGGCTGATGATGGAGGCGTTCGGGGCGAGGGTTCAGTCGGTTAAGAGCGACAGCAAGAAGATCACGGAGTCGCTCATAAGAGAAATGGTGGAAACGGCACGGCGTCTCAGCGAGCAGCCCGGCCACTGGTGGTGCAACCAGCTCAGCAATGAAGACGGCGCGGCGGGGTACCACCAGCTCGGCGAGGAAGTCTGGGCTCAGACATCGGGGGAGGTCGACGCCTTCGTGCAGTCGGTCGGGACAGCGCATTCGATTCACGGCGTCACCGAGTCTCTCTGGGAGCACGACAGGCGCATACGGGTCGTCGCCGTCGAGCCCTCGGAGTCAGCTGTCCTTTCGGGAGGACCCACGGGCTCCCACACAATAGAGGGAATAGGCATCGGCTACGTGCCGCCACTGTGGAATCCTGAGCTCGTCAACCAGGTGGATACGGTGACGACAGGGGAGGCGAAGTCGATGGCGAGGAGGCTGGCGAGGGAGGAGGCGCTCTTCGTAGGGACGTCCACAGGAGCCAACGTGGTGGCGGCGCTGAAGGTCGCAGAGGAACTCGGTCCCCACGCGACTGTCGTCACGATACTGGTGGATTCGGGTCTGCGCTACATGAGCACCGACCTGTTCCGAGGGCACTGACCGTCGGCGC
>JASHOZ010000030.1 GCA_030038395.1 Nitrososphaerales archaeon | reverse complement strand
GATCCAAGGGATGGTCAACCAGCTGCAGTCTATGGGACTCATGCCCCAGGTCCGCGAGTTTGGGCTCTCGAAGATCACTATGACGCTCACAGAGTCAGAGTACGACATGCTGGGCATCCGGCTCGACGTGAACGAGATCTACGAGCTCGAGATAAGGAACGGCTCGCTCACGCTGAGAAAGATGACCGAGGGCACGTGAAGCAGGCGCGTGAGGGAATGACAGCCGGAGTGAAGGCAGGGGATAGGGCCCCAGACTTCACCTTGGAGTCGCAGGACGGGAAACAGGTCTCCTTGCACGACTACGCGGGATCGAGAAACGTGGTGGTCTACTTCTATCCGAAGGACTTCACCAGGGGCTGCGCCGCCGAGGCCAGGACATTCAGCTCGAGCTACGAGGAGATCAAGCGACTAGGAGGGGAAGTGCTCGGGATCAGCTCGGACAGCGCAGAGAGCCACGACAGGTTCGCGGAGGAGTGCAGCGTGGCGTTCCCCCTTCTGAGCGACAGAGGAGGGAAGGTCCGCGACATGTACGGGCTCAGGCCAACGCTCGGGATCCTGCCGAAGAGGGTGACATTCGTATTAGACAAGGCCGGGATGGTCGTGAACGTCTTCTCGTCGCAGATCGATCCGAAACGGCACGTCTCCAACGCGATAGAAGTCCTATCGGCCCTCGCCAGGTAGGCGGACCCCGGTAGAAGTTGGCGACCGACCCTGTCTGCGGGATGTTCGTCGAGGAGTCAGCGAGGGCGCTCCACGCGGACGTCAGGGGGAGGACGTACTACTTCTGCTGCGAGTCGTGCCTAGAGGCGTTCAGGGCACCTGATATCGAGCTCAGACGGCTGAAGGGGCGGGTCGCCTTGAGCTGCGTGCTCGCTGCGCCCATCCTGCTCCTGACGTACGGTCAGCCCACGACGTCGACAGCCGCTTCGTGGCTCATGCTCGCTCTCGCCACGCCCGTGCAGTTCGGAGCGGGGTGGAGGTTCTACGCAGGAGCGTGGGACGGAGTTCGAGCAAGGACCCCAAACATGGACCTCCTCATTGCGCTAGGCACCTCGGCGGCTTACTTCTACAGCCTGGCGTACGTGCTGTCTCCCTCGCAAATCTCTTCAGGCAGCCCGTTCTTCGACGTGTCCGCGACGGTGATAGCGCTGGTGCTCGCGGGGAAGCTGATCGAGGCTTCGGTTAGAGGGAACGCGACCGACGCTGTGAGACGCCTGGCAGGCTTGCAACCCGCGACAGCGACGCTAGTCGGGGATGACGGCGAGCGCGAAGTGCCCGTGGACAGGGTGAAGGTCGGGGACGTGTTCGTCGCGAGGCCGGGCGACAGATTCGCGACCGATGGCATCGTCATGGAGGGGAGCTCGTCGGTCGATGAAAGGATGCTGACGGGCGAGAGCCTACCCGTCGAAAAGGGCATCGGGGACGCGGTCGTGGGAGGCTCGGTGAACGTCGCTGGAGCCCTGAAGGTGAGAGCAAACCGAGTAGGGGCCGACACAACCCTGGCTAAGATAATGAAAGTGGTGCAAGATGCCGAGGGCGACAGGAGCCCCGTGGAGAGGCTCGCTGACAGGGTGTCGGCCTACTTCGTACCGCTGGTGGCGATCGCAGCGGCGGCATCCTTCTGCGCGTGGTGGTTTCTGGGTGGAAAGCCGTTCAGCTTCGCTCTGACAGCCGCGGTCGCCGTTCTCGTGGTCGCCTGCCCCTGCGCGCTCGGGTTGGCGACGCCCGCGGCGGTCGCGGTGGGGGTCGGAAAGGGAGCCGAGAACGGCATCCTGATCAAAGGAGGCGAGTATCTGGAGAGAGCACAGAAGATCGACACTGTGGTCTTTGACAAGACGGGGACGCTGACAGAGGGGAAGGCGCAGGTGACAGACGTCCTCCCCGCGCAAGACTGGAGGGAAGGGCCCGAGGGGCTTCTGCGGATGGCAGGCGTAGCGGAAAAGTGGTCTGCCCACCCTCTCGCGTCAGCGATCCTAGAGCGCGCCGAGAGATCACACGGGTCCGAGTTCGTTCCCGACCCTGACAGTTTCGAGGCTGTCTCGGGCAAGGGGGTGTCGGCGTCCTGGAGCGGAGACCAAATCCTGCTGGGGAACGTGAAGCTACTAGAGGAGAGGTCGGTTCGCGTCGACGAGTGGACGAGGTCCACCCTTGACGGACTGCAGTCAGAAGGCAAGACGGCAGTCGTCGTGGCCGTGAACGGGAGGGTGGAGGGTCTGATCGCTGTCTCCGATCGCGTCAAGGAGTCGGCAGCCGGTGCGGTGGAAGCGTTGCGCAAGATGAAGATCAGCGTCCTGATGGTCACGGGGGACGGGAGGCTGACCGCCGAGGCGGTGGCGCGCGAAGTCGGCATAGAGACCGTGTTCGCGGAGGTCCTTCCGGAGACGAAAGCGTCTGTCGTCAAGAGGCTGCAGAGCGAAGGGAGAACGGTCGCCGTGGTGGGGGACGGCGTGAACGACGCCCCCGCCCTCGCGCAGGCAGACGTGGGGATAGCGATGCGCTCAGGCTCGGACATCGCCGTCGAAGCCGGGGGGATCATCCTGATGAGGGACGACCCGAGGGATGTGGTCGCCGGAATCCAGCTCGCCAGGAAGACCATGACCAAGATACGCGAGAACCTCGCATGGGCGTTCGCCTACAACGTGGCGCTCATTCCAGTTGCCGCCGGCCTGCTGTATGTAGTCGCAGGCGTGCTCCTGAGCCCCATCCTCTCGGGCGCGGCGATGGCGATGTCATCGGTGACTGTCGTGTCCAACTCGCTGACGCTCAGAAGGTTCCGTCCCAGCTATTGATGAGACGGGGCGCCCATGGGCTGGCTCCGGCCGGAGGCCGGTCGCCTCGTCTGAACGTACACTGCTACGATTGCCAGGGCGACAACCGCCACCGCAGCGGGGAAGGCGAGGACGGCTGTGGTGGATGGGGCTGGATAGGAGATGACCGAAACCGTACCTGAGTAGTAGTTCGCCACGTAAGCGTACCCGTTGGATGAGTCGAAGGCGACGCTGCATGGACAGGCTCCCACGTTAACGTTTGCAACTACCGTGTTCGTAGTGTCGTTGATGACGGATACCGTGTCTGAGACTGTGTCCGAGCCCCCGCCTGAGCCGGCACTCGGCACATACACCTCCCCACTGAAAGGGTC
>JASHOZ010000029.1 GCA_030038395.1 Nitrososphaerales archaeon | reverse complement strand
ACGTGCCCTCGGTCATCTTTCTCAGCGTGAGCGAGCCGTTCCTTATCTCGAGCTCGTAGATCTCGTTCACGTCGAGCCGGATGCCCAGCATGTCGTACTCTGACTCTGTGAGCGTCATAGTGATCTTCGAGAGCCCAAACTCGCGGACCTGGGGCATGAGTCCCATAGACTGCAGCTGGTTGACCATCCCTTGGATCACCCGCCCTTCGTCCCCCGCCGGGAAGATGTCCGGCCTCCGCGCGTCTCGCACTTCGACGAGCTCGATCTGTTTCGAGGGGAGCCCGGTCAGAGGGTCGGTGACTCCGCTGATTCTGCTTACCCTTACCCTGCTCATGCTGGCCGATGCCCGCCCCGATTGGGTATAAACTCAGCGGAAGTGCTGTCGCCCCGCCTCGGGCGCGGCCAGCTCTACTCCTGTGTCAGGTCTGGTTGGGGCTCGGATGCCTCTTCGGGGGTGGGGTCCAACTGCTCGGCTGGTCGCACTCCCTGCTGGTCGCCCACGATCGCCTCGACGTCGTCGGGGGACAGCACGCGAGCCATCACCAGGTTCCCTAGCGAGTTGCCTGACGCCTCGCCCGATATCCTTCCGATTCGCCCTCGCAGTTGCCTCCACTTCAGCCGCGTGTTCCCGCTCTTGGACGTGTAGATGATTCCGAGAACGTCGCGTGCGTTGATGAACTTGATGTCCCTGATGCTCTTGAGGTCGACCTTGTCGACCGCCTCGACGTAGATGGACCCCTGGTCGCCTTCCTTCTCCGGGAAGACTTCGGGGTCTCGGAAGTATGACTCTGGGATGTAGCTCCTGCAGGTGCTGTTGATTAGGAACCGCCGGAAACCCTCCAGGTTACAGGTGAGGTCGAGCTCTACCATTGTCCTTCCCCAGTATCCCTCTCACGGTTCACGGGTATAAACTGATTCCTAGAGAGGCACCCTCGTGCGCCGGCACAGTGTTGTGGGTTCCCTACTCAAAATCGTCTTCACAGCGGTTCAGACAGTTCTTTGCGGTCATTACCCACGTTGGACAGGACGGGCGATGGAGCCTTAGCCCTTTCGGGCCGCGGCCGCATGAAACAATCCGACGCTGTGCGGTAGCTCCTCGAACCCGGCCCGTTTGCGTTCAGTCGTCTGTGGTCCCACTAGGCAAGGCAAGGAGACGGGCCCCAGTGAGGGCGGACATCCGTCTTCTCTGGGTCAGCTTTCCTTGCGCGCCGAGACGGTCGCGCTGTTCTGGAGCGTAGACGTAAATCTGATGGCGACGAAGACCTGGTGGCATGAGAAGGTGGGTTGCAGCCTCCCTGCTGGTCGCCGCGATTGTCTGCACCGCGGGGATCGAATACGTAGCCGTCTCAAATTCCACGGACTCCGTCATGTGCGTCCCAACCCTCTCGGCCCCAATGTACCTGACCGTCAGTAACAGCAGTGGCGCACCTATCCCCAATCAGCAGCTTTCAGTCTACGCTCAGCTTCTCGAAGGACTTGCCTACAACTCCACGACGGGCAAGTGCGAGCCCATCCGCTCTCTTCGTGCTTGGACGAACGACACAGGCTCAGACGGCAAGATTGAGCTTGGGACGACCGGAGACGCCTTCGTAATAACGACCCGCTACCTCGGTAAGACCTACCAAATCAACGCGACCGCCGAAGGAGCGGAAAGCGCGGAGTGTGTAACGCTTAGCCTCCCTACGGGCAACGTGAGTACGACCTTCGCCGACCCGTTCGACTATCAGTGCTGACGCGAGCCGCCGTTTGACCGCCCTAGCGTCGCCGGCTGAAGTCGCCCTACACCGACGCCGACCAAGGCAGGAGGGAGCACTCGGGGAACTCTCAACCTCACAGCGCCAGCTCCTGGTGCCACCGCATCGGTACTCCAAGGTGCTCAGAACGGCGCGTCGGTCGAGGGCTCCACGTCAAGGTCCCTCTGAACATTAAATGGTCCGGCTTCGGAGGCAAAACATCCTATATTGCGCTTCCTCGTTAGGCTTCGCCCGTCGTCGAACCCTATTCCCCTCGCGGCAGTCCGCACGATTGCGAGAACGACCGGTGTCGACCTCAGGAACCCAAAATGGACCTCGTACGGGGCGTTGGAGGTGGACCTGTTTGCCCCCAGCAGGAACGACGTAGAGACCTTCCTCGCCGCAGCAGCGCCCATCGCCCCGGTTGAGTGGCTTCACGACCTAAGCATCTCCCCTCCATACAGGCCGCCCGAGCAGCTGTTCCGAGAAGCCAGGGACTACTTCAATGCCGAACGGTACTGGGAGTGTCACGAGACGCTCGAGGAGGAGTGGAGGAGATCTTCCGGCGCCAAGAAGTCCTTCCTGCAGGGTGCCATCTTGGTCTGCGCGGCGTTCGTCCACCACCAGAAGGGCGAAGACCACGTGGCCCTAGCCATTCTGCGCCGAGCTCAGAGCAGGCTCGACTCGGGAGCGCCTACAGATAGCGGCATCGACGTCGAGTCGCTCAGACGCCGGGTCGAGGAGACAATCTCTTCGGGGCGGTTCGAGCCCTTCCCCCTCTAGCCGAAGACGGGGAGGTTCATCGGATTAGACTGCTCCGGCATCCTTCCCTCTCGCTTCGCCGCCAATAAGCACAGGGCGACGGCGAGGGCGCACAACGCGACGACCGCGACGAGCGCCACAGCCCCCTCAGTCGCTCCTCCGGCTTCGAAGGCCGCGAGCGCGGCCGACAGCACCGCCGTCGAGTAGAACACTCGCCTCGGCCCCAAGAAAGCCACAAGAGAGTCAAGCGCCAGGAGCACGGCAAGTACTAGCGCGATCGCGCTCCAGCCGCCCCGGAGTGGCACGGCTCCGCCGAGGGACGCGACGACTGCGATGAGGCCCGCGATCGCTCCAGAACAGGCGGCCGCCATGGGGAGCCTGGTCAATCTACTTCATCGTCAGCCTGTAGTAGCCAGCCTCGATGTTCTTGTTCATGTAGTCCTGGATCAGGTAGACCCTGTGGATGGGCATCGCCGTATCTGGCGTGAGAGTGTAGTCAGGACCGACGGTGAACTCGAAGGTCGCGCCGCCCTTGCATGCGTGGGCTAGCTTCTTCCCAGGCTTCACTCCCAGGCTGTTCATCAGCACCTCTCTTTCGGTTGTGCATGTCAATATCCCCCACTTCTCATCGTCCGGGATGGACTCGAACCCCACGCTCGCCTTCAGGGGCTCTCCGTATCTCTTGTCGTCGCAGTACGTCCTCCTGCACTTCCTGCATCGCCACACGTCGACCACGCCCTGCAGGTAGTTGTCCCTGTTTACGTTGACCATCCCCGCGAAGACTATCTCGTGTTCGCACTGGTCCAATCCGTCATCACTCCCGCTGCGCCGTCCTTTTCTCCATTGCGGCTTCATAGGCAGGGACGAGTTCGAGTATCAGCCTGTCCATCCTCATCCGCCTGTCGTTCATCTCCCGTATCATCCCCTCCCGCCAGACTCGGTACTGGTTCGCCAGTCCCAGCCGAGGATGCACCGGGATGATGCTCCTCCCATCCCCAGACAGTATGGCCATCCCTTTGCCTGACAGCCTTTCGTGGACGGCCCTTCTAGACGAGGCCGGCGCCGACCCCTCCCTGAGCAGCTTCAGGTAGTAGGCGGCCTCCTCACCCGAGAGCCCCGCCTCGCTCCCCAGCCTCGCGATGACCTCCTCGTCGGACGCGACCGCGCGCCGTCTGTCGCCGACTTCCGTCAACTCGCGGTCGTCTCCTGCGAACTCCAGAGGAACTCGAAGTAGTCCTTCGCGAAGCTCGCCAACCCGTGGTGCGAAGCCCAGATGGCCAGCGGGAGGCTCCCCTGTTCCCCCCCTCCGAGGAGGAGGACCACCTCTCTCGCGTCGGACACCAGTCCCCCTCCGTACATCGTCCTCCGCGTCCTCACCTCGGCGAGCCGCGAGAGGCGCTCCGAGTCCTCCCTTTGGATGTCCGGCGAGGTCAGCACCATGGTCCTCACCCCCTTCTCCTTAAGCGCCGCGAGGAGCGGCTCGATCCTCGACGCGAAGGGGACGAGCTGCGGAGGCAACGCGATAAGGAGTTCCCCTCTGCAGTTGAGGAGGAGGTTCTTGACCCTTGAGAGTATCTCGTTCGTCCCCCTCATTATCCATATGTCCGGCTTCTCCTGCTCCCCCCTGCTGACATACACGTTCATCAACTCCTCTAGGGCCACCTGCTCCCTCTCCTGCCGTGCCGTCTCCTGCTTCGACTTCATCTCCTCCAGCGCGGTGTCTGGGGGCTTCGCGGTGTAGACTATGGGACGCGACTTCTGCTCCTCTATCCACCCTTTGCGGTGGAGCGATTCCAGTGCGTCGTAGACCTTCGAGTACGGGATCCTGGCGGTCCTGCTGACGTCGCTTGCCGTCATCGTCCCTCCCCTTAGGAGGGCGACGTACGCCTTGACCTCGCTCCCCGTCAGGCCCAGCTCAAGCAGCGCCCCGCTCGCTCGTTCGCTGAGGGTCACCCAAGTCTCCGTCTGGGCGGTCGGAGTGCCTTGTATCTTAACTTTTCACCATCTGAAAAGTTAAAACGCTTATATCCTGACCCGGACAAGGCCACCAAAGAGCTTCTGCTTGGCCCAGATCGCTGACGTAAGCCTTGAACTGAAGAAGGAGAGTTCCAAGGGGAACTTCATCCGCCAGACCCAGTCGATCTGCCCGGACTGCAACCGCATTCTCCCGGCGATCGTCTTCGAGCGCGACAACAAGGTCTGGATGACGAAGACCTGCCCGGAGCACGGGGAGACGGAGGAGCTCTACTTCGGCTCTTACGAAATGTACAGCAAGTTCTCGCGCTATTGGAAAGACGGGAAGGGGACCCATGCGGCGAACGTACCGCTCGACGTCTGCTCGTGTCCCGCGAACTGCGGCCTGTGTTCGAACCACCTGTCGCACACGGGGCTCTCGAACATCATAGTGACGAACAGGTGCGACCTGACGTGCTGGTACTGCTTCTTCTACGTCAAGAAGGGGCTCGAGGGCGCCTACGTCTACGAGCCGACGCTCGACCAGATCCGTGAGATGGGCCGCTCACTGAAGGCGGAGAGGCCCGTCGCAGGGAACTCGGTCCAGATCACAGGAGGGGAGCCGACGATCAGGGAAGACCTCCCGACCATCATAAGGATACTGAAGGAGGAGGGGGTCGACCACATCCAGCTCAACACGAACGGCATCAACCTGGCGCTCGAACCGGCTCTCGCGAAGAGGCTGAAGGACGCGGGGGTGTCGAACCTCTACATGAGCTTCGACGGCACCACGCCGAAGACGAACCCGAAGAACCACTGGGAGGCGCCATACGCGATCGACGCGTGCCGCAGGCAGGGGATCGGCGTCGTGCTGGTCCCGACGGTCATAAAGTCGATAAACGACCATGAGCTGGGGAGCATAATCCGCTTCGGGCAGCGCAACATCGACACCGTCCACGCAGTCAACTTCCAGCCCGTCTCGCTGACTGGGAGGCTTACGAAGACCGAGAGGGCGAAGTACCGCATCACGATTCCGGACTGCATCGAGAGGATCGAGGAACAGACTAACGGCGAGATTCCGAAGGACGGCTGGTTCCCAGTCCCCTCGTGCTCCCCGGTGACAGGCTTCATAGAGGCGTTCACAAAGAAGGAGCAGTACGAGCTTTCGATACACTTCGCGTGCGGAGCGGGGACCTATGTGTTCAATGACGCGGACAGGAGGCGACTGGTCCCTCTGCCGGAGTTCGTCGATATCCCCGGCATGATCGAGTACCTGGAGGAGAAGTCGGAGGAAATCTACTCGGGAGCGAACCGCTACGTGGTGGCCGCGAAGGTCCTGACAAGGATCTCTTCATTCGTAGACAAGGAGAAGCAGCCCAAGAGCCTCAGCTTCGCAAAGCTGCTGACTGACGCCCTCGTCAAGCACGACTACTCATCGATCGGCCAGTTCCACCTCAAGAGCATGTTCCTCGGCATGATGCACTTCCAGGACAAGTACAACCAGGACGAGGAGCGCCTCCAGAGGTGCGACATCCACTACCTGACGCCCGACCTCAGGATCATACCCTTCTGCTCCTTCAACGTTATACCGGAGTGGTACAGGGACAGAATCCAGCAGAAGTACGGGATGCCGATAGAGGAGTGGGAGGCGAAGAACCACAAGAAGCTCGAGGACGGGCTCTACAGGGGGACGCTCAGGCGCGGCGGCCATGTGGCCGGCTGCGGATGCTCGGCGGGAGAGCAGGGCGAACCGCTCCCCATCCAGCCGATAACGGGCGCCTAGAGGCCGCTGCGACTCCTATTATCCCTCCAATTCAGCAGCCCATGCTGCCATGCTCGGCTATCTGCAGATACTGACGCTCGGGCGCGTGGCGGCCTGGCTGGGCGTCTGGTGCGCGGTCGGGTTCGCCCTCATGGGGGTGGACAAACTGATGGCGGCCAGCCGGCGCGGCTTCGTGGGACGCCGCCGAGTCAGCGAGAGGTCGCTCCGCACGGTTGCGCTCCTCGGAGGTTTCGTCGGGATCGCGGTCGGAGGGGGCGTCTTCCGCCACAAGACGTCGAAGGCGTCGTTCTGGCCGGCCGTGGCTCTGTCCTCAGTCCTCTGGTGTGCTTTGCTCTACTTCCTCTACGCGTAGATGGAAGCGAGCGCACGGAGCTGCGGCCGCGTGAGCTTGGCCTTCGCCCCTCCCGCCGCCTCCAGCGCGATTCCTTCAGGGTCGCGTCCGCCCGACCGGAACCTGTCGCCCGCAGGTTCGCCCCGCGTTGCCTCGAGCGAAGATACGAAGGCAGCGAGCTCGTCCGGCTCCGGCCATCCGTGCTTGTCTTCGATCGCCTGCGCCAGCTCCCAGAACAGCGGCTCCCGCCGGGGCCGCTCTCCCGGAGGCGGAAGCGAGGGGGCAGACCTCCCTGACAGCGTAAAGGCGCGCTCGGAGACCACCCGCCCGCGTTCGACCCGCAGCGCGAGCAGGTCGAAGGGAAACGCCGAAACGGCCTGAATGTCGCGCCCCCCTATGTCCACCTTCTTCAGTCCCACCGAAAGCCGCTCCGCCGCCTCGAGCCCATCGAGCGGTACGAGATGACCGCCCCTCGGTCCGAGCCTCTTAGACTCCTCCCGGAGCCTCTCGATGACCTTCCTCTCGGCGCTCCCGTGCCCGAGTGCGACGACGCCCACCTGATGCAGCGACGACGTCGTTCCACCGCCGAGCAGGATGACCTGACCTTCCAATGCCGAGAGCGCCCTCACCTGGTTCCCTGGCTCCAGCTTTACCTCAGCGACGGCATACCATTTCCATGGGAACAGCTTGCTGCGCAGCAGAATGGACTCGCCTGCGGGCCTCACCAGTCTCGTGATGGGGGCCGCCCGGATGGAGGGCCACAGGATGACGCACGCCACGAGTCCTGCGATGGCCACGGTCACGAGCGGGGGGACGGAGCGGATCGTCCCCAGCGCGACGACCAGGAGGGCCGCACCGGTAAGGTACCTCCCCCAAGGCGCGCCAGCCTTCGCCAAGATGTCCCCCTGCTTAGGTGCGTACGGCTTCGTCTTGGCCCGCCTGAACGACAGGGCGACGCAGCCGAGCGCCAGGACGGTGATCGGCCACGCCCCCGCTCCCAACGCCACCAGCGCGATCGCCGCGCCAAGGAATCTCAGTCCCCACCCCATCAGTGGAACCCCCCTTCGTCGATTCGCGCATAGGCGAACCTCGTGTACTCTTCCATCGCGGGGTGGCGCGCGGCCCAGAACGCCCTGGTGCTTGAAGCCTTCAGTTCGGGGTTGACGGCCTCCGGGCCGCCTTCCTTGTTCCTGGACGCGGTGGCCTTCGTCAGTTCGAGGGAGAATTTCGAGTCATGCCCGAGGATGACGCCACCGTACGGGGTCCTGTCCCAGGGGTTGATGGGGTCGATCGAGGTGTGGCTGATCAGCAAGACGGCTATCCCGAACTCGATGCAGAGCCTCTGCGCGTGCGACAGCATCATCGCCAGCCCGGAGCTTCGCGCGGGGAGGTCCTGGGTGCTAGGAAATGACGACTTGAACGGGGCAGAGACGGAGTCGTAGACGACGAGCCTGGCCCCAGTCTCCTGCACGATCTGCCGCAGAGGGGAGTTGTATGCCGGCGTCTGGCGGAGCCTGAGCTCGACCCTCCCGCCGCTGGACACCTCCTTCGTCGCGTCGATGCCGTGCAGATTGAGTAGCTCTACAACGTCAGGAGCCTGGAGAACGGCCACAGAAGGCTCCTTGGGGAGTCCCTCGAGCCGCAGGTCGGGGGACAGCAGGTCCGCGACCGCCCCCAGGTGCAGGTCGGTGTACGTTATGCCCAGGGGTGCGAGCGCGGCATCGACCGCGGTGATAATCTGGCCTTTGGTGACAGGCTTCCTCTTTGGCGAGACCCGTGGCGCCCTTTCAGGGCTGAGCTCCGCGAGGCGGAAGTCCTTCCCGAACCGCTTCGCCATCCTGTCCTTCCAATACGGGATCAGGTAGCTGCAGTACGACTGTTCCGTGTCGAGTATGACGGCGCTCCCGCCGGAGGATGCGGTCGCGGAGGCGGCCTGGAAGGAGATTATGCTCTTTCCGAGCGCCTTCTCTCCGAATATCTGCGTGACCGTCCCGGCCGCCAGGCCGCCGTCGGTGAGGGAGTCGACGGCGCCACACCCGGTAGGCAGGTGCTCCATCACGCACCCAGCTCCTCTGCGAGATGCCTCCCCTTCCCGGTCAGCGCATACGCGAAGACGCGGGAGCCGCTCTCAGACCCGCGCAGCTCCTCGACCAGAAATCCCTCGGCCAGGAGCCTGTCGATTTCTGCCGCCACGTCCGTTGGCAAGAACTGGGGAGACAGGTACGCGACCATGGACTGCCTCGTAGGGGTGGAGAATCTAGCGACCTCGCCTAGTATCGCACTTGTGAGCCGAGGGATTGTGGTCGCAGCTGACAGGAGGCCCTCATCTCGGGCGCGGGGCGTCGCCCTGACGAATCTTGGGAAGAACGCGTTTGACGTGGAGGACCTGTCGTCGCAGATGACGTACGACCTCGACGCGGGGGCGGCGTCTCCCGCCCTCCGGACCGAGTTCCACGCCTCGCTCGAATAGACACGGACGACCATAGACGCGGAAAGCGCCTCGTCGACGAGCGCGGGGAGTGGCGACGCCAAGGCCAGACTCAGACGCGCATCCAAGAGGTGGGTCAGCAGCCTGGTGGTGGGCCGCATGCGGTCGGCGCTTCTGAAGAGCCTGTGCGCCCCGGTCACCAATAGCGCGTCGGGGGACGCGCTCGAGGACCGCAGGAGCGCGAGCAGCTTGGCGATCACGAGCGCGGTGGCTAGCTCGGCTGCGAGAGGATAAGGTGCGACCCCGAACCTTACGATGCAGCCACCCTCCAGAAGCGTCGCAAGCACGCGGTCCCGCGTGGCCTCCATCATCCTGAGCGCCCCGATTCTACCTCTGAGCCTGTCCACGTAGAATCCCCTGAACCCTTCCACGCCCCCTAGAGAGTTGAACAGGGACGAGGGCGTCGCCATGTCCTCTTGGGCGGACATGGCGTGAAGTGCTGAGCTCAGCACGGCCTCGTCTTCGGTCGAGAGCCCGAGCGCGGCGGCGTAGGCCGCCGAAATCAGCTGTGCGTGGAACGCGTCCTCGCCCTCTATTTTGAACGCGTCATAGAGGAGCGACCTGTAGTCGACGACTTGGAAGTATCCATGCACTTCGGCCGAGACCGAGTCGTCTAGGTCCAGGACGAGCGTCTTGGCGCCCGCCTCCGCGTTCGCGAAACAGAAGAGACTGGCGAGCTCCCCTGCCCCTCTGCCCAGGAACAGTATCCTGTCTCCCAGGTCGGCTATGCCTACCTTCCCGTTCCCTCCCTTGGCGTAACCAATCCACCCCGCCTCGCGACTGTTCATCGGACGCGATTGGGCGTAGCCCGCTTAAGGCGCTGACGCACAATCCGAGCGCACATGTTGTGAGTGCACTCGTTATTATCGTGGCGGGACAAGGCATGGCTGGTTGAGGAACAGGTCGAAGGTGGTCATCTGCTGGGAGATCCTCAGAGCCCTCGCCCCGGGCCCTCAGGGCCCTTCCAGACTCGCGCGGGTCGCGAACGTCCCCTTCGACAGGCTGACGGACTATATTTCGCCGATGGTGGCCGGGGGGCTCGTGAGGAAGGAGTCCGAAGATGGTCGTGACACCTACCACCTGACTCAGGATGGGATGGATGGGCTCCGCGAGCTCGACAGGGTCCTCCCAAGGCTCCTCTCCTGACTTACAAGTTGTGAGTCCCCGTTATATGCAGAGTAGGAGTCCATCGTCACATGGCCGACGACAAGGATGCGATGGTGTCCAGCATCGAGCTCCATGAGGAGTTCGTCCAGAGGGTCGAGAGGACCGCGAGGATGATCAAGTCTCTGTCACTCATAACGGTGTTCGTGGCCGGAGTCCTTGCCGTGTCGTACTTCTCCCAGCTCGTCGTGCTCCCCTTCGTGCTCGGCGTGAAGAGCCAGACGGTAGACCTCACGAGCCCTCCCCTTATGGCAACAGAGGCAGTCGTTCTCTCCCTGACGATCGCCTGGTTTGCTGTCGGCATGCGCGACTACTTCTTCACGACAAGGGTCCAGCGCCAGGTCGCTGAAATACGCGCCATCCAGGCGCAAACTGCAGAGAAGTACGGAGTGGCGTCCTGACGCCGTCGCCTCGCGCTACATCACAGAGGCGGGTTCGTTGCAGGAGAGCTGGACTGGAAAAATGTCTCCCACCCTCGCTGTGTAGTTGTCGATCGTCTGCTGGATTGTGAACTCCGAGCCGACGGGGGGCTTGACGGCCATCCAGAGCGTTACACTGGTCGGGGCCTCGGAGGGGCCGTCGAACCCGAAGGGGAGGAAGATCATCTCGCCGGAGGATGTCGATGTCAGGTTGAGCCCGCATACCGGAGAGTTCGCGGCATCTGAGACGCTCGACGTGATTTGGACATACTCGGGGATGTAACTGGGAGTCAGCCAGGTCACCGTGATCGCGTATTCCGACCCGTTGAACACAACGGAGGAGACCTCGGCATAGTTGGCGAACGGCTGCTGCTGGGATGGGAAGCTGTCGTTCGCCCAGGCCAGGTATCCCAGGTATCCGCCGAAGACGACGGCGCCGAGCAGCGCGGCGACCACTACGGCCTTTCCACTCGAAACCCTCCGCGGCGCAGGCTGCAACCGAGTCACCTGAGGTCGACGAGCCGCGACGAGGAGCGCATCACCCCGAGCACCCTCTCGAAGTACCCCTCGAGCTCGGACCGCAGGCGCTCTCTGTCCCAGTCCTGCCTGGAGTTCTCGAGGAAACCTTCGAGCCACTCGAATTCTTCGCGCGACTGCTCGCCCATCGCCGACAGGAACTCGCCGTTCCTGGAGTGGATCTCACCGCTCCTCTCGTACAGGTTCCTCCGCCTGAGCGATGCGACTGCGAACGCGTTTCTGGTCATCAGGGCGGCGTCGACTATAGGGTCGCCAGACGGCTTCTCTGATACCCACTCCCCGAAGAACCTCTTCGCCATCTCGAGCTCCCGCTCGTCCATCACCGCGAAGACCGCGTCGTCTACAAGTATGTTCTGGAGGTGGTTGTACGAGTCTATCAGAAGCTCCGTCTCTTTCGCCCGCAGCCCTTCCTTCTCTTTGAAGCTGTCGAGGACGCGGTCTAGGAGTTCTGCATCATGCGAGTGGGCGTTCATCTCGGTGAAATAGATGTGGGCGAGTTCGTGCAGAATCAGCCCTCCCAGCATCTCCGAGTCAAGGGCCCACTCGGAGATTACTATCCTGTGAGCGTCGCCCTCTCTCTTCGCGTATCCCATGATGCTGAGCTTCGAGTCTACAGTGAGTGCGACCTTCGACCTGATGGCGAATCCTCTTTCGCGCATCCTCGTCATAGCCCAGTCCAGAGACTCATCGAGTGACCGGTCCGCTCGGGGTGAGTGCAAGTCGGATGGGGAATGGGTTGCACACATGGATAAAGGTATCCAGAGGGCGCGGGTCGACGGACCTATCTATCTGTAGATGGACGGATCGCCTTCGCGTCCCTCCTTTGCTCGCGGGCGCTCCTGTCTGACGGCTTCGAGAGGAATCCTCAGGCCAGCCATCGCGGAAATGAGCTGGAGGAGTCGCGCGACAGACCTGGAGTGCGGGACAGGTTCCCCATGGTCCACCGAGAGCTTGTACCCTCTCATCCCGTGCGCGCTGGCCATGCCGACCACCATCGATGCGAAGAATGGTGCGGGTTCCTCGCCGAGGACCTTGACCTTGTGCTGCTTCAGCCTTGCGACTCCCGTTCCGTCGGTCGCGAACCCGTTTGGCTCGGGATCAGCCTCGGGCGGGAGCGGGTTCTCAGTCCACCTGGCTCCGACCGAGTATAGCTCCCTCACGCCGAGCCCCTCCGCGTAGTCAAGCAGGCTCTCGGCGAATTCGTACTGCCCGTCCATCGGGCTGGCGTCGCCTGTGAAGAGGAGGACGTCCCTCCCTCCTCGTCCTTCGTAGAGGCAGCACTCTGGAAGCGAGGCCACTCCGCCTTCTCTGATTATCACCTCGGGTGGGAAGGCCGACGAGTGAACCACCGCTATCCGCTCGAGTTTCATCCTCCTGAGCATGTAGCTCCCCAATTCGCGTCCCTGCGAGTACATCGCCTTGTACTGTGCCATCGAGGTTGAGACCGCCACCACCAGCACGGGATCCTTCACTGAGGGCTTCTTCGTCCTTTCAAGCTCGAGCCACAAGAGGGGCCGCCCGGTCCTTCTTCCCGTGTATTAATCCATCGCCAGGGACCGGGTCGCGAGCGCTCTCTCCGGCCGTTCTCTCCTTCCTCGCGGACTCCCTCCCAGCCGTCCTAGGCAGCGAGCAGATCTTCGCGCGTTGGCCCTCTGCCAAACTGACGCGACGGACCGACGAGGTTCGGCGCGACGCTTTCGTCACCTGCGAGACCTCGGACGTGAAGTCTTCCGTCGAGTCGCCGTCGGCATCTCGCTGGTAGTCATCAGATCCATCGCCGCTCTCGCGAATTGTTTGTTCATGCATGTCTCCGAGTATCGCTTCTCCTTGAGGACAAGTGCCAGGTCTCTGATGATCCTCCTCCACTGAGAGTGCGTAGAAACCTGTCGGTCGACGCCATAGAAGCGGTAAAAGTGCCTACAGACGGTCCTCAGTCCGTCTCTTGCCACGCGAGGCTTGGTCGCGAACGGCCTGCCCCGCGCCTCGTATCTGTTCAGGATGAAGAAGATGTCAACGAGTATGTTGAAGAAGACTTCATGATGACTGTCGAACCGGCGTATTTCGCGCGGCAGCGGCTCGACCCGGCGCGGTCTGTCTACTCTGATGTGCTGGAGAGACTCCTCCGACCCGACGAGGACTCTCACGTCCGCCTGGTCTAGGGCGCTAGGCTCCGGGAAGCTCGACGGGTCAGTCGACATGTAATAGGCGCTGACCAGATAGTGCTTCCCACGGTCGAGGAGGATCTCGTAGCGGTTGTCCAACTCCGGTCTGAACCGCGTGTATATCTGAAGGTCGAAGTCGTCCCAGTCGTCGAAGCTCGACTTGAAGGCCGTGCTTCCGACCAACAGGACTGCTTCGACCTGCTGATGAGGGAACAGGAACCTCTGCCTGACCAGGCGTCGCACCTTTCCGTAGGCGGCGGACTGCTTCAGGTCTCCTCACCACACTCCAGATGACCGGACCACTTATCCTCTTGGCCCCCCTCCCGGCTCCCGTCGAGGCGCTGCCGCAATTTGAAATGGCAAGCCGGATTTCTCTTAAATACGTGCAGGGCCCAAGTCGTTTCACCTGCTTCATGACGGCCTACTGGACCACCCTTTCCCACGGCGGGGTCAATTTTCCTGACGAGTACGTCCCGAAGGGGCTCAGCGTCGGCATATCGAGGAGGCGTGTCCCTCTGTCACCCTTGGCGGAAGAGATGGCCTATCACCTTGCGAAGAAGAAGGACACTCCGTACATCCAGGATCAGGTGTTCAGAGACAACTTCATGGCGGACTTCGGGCCCCAACTCCCGGTATGGGCGAAAGGGGCGAGGTTCTCTGACGTCGACTTCGGTGAGTTCTTCCACCTTGTCGAGACGGAGAAGGCACAGAAGGACACCCTGAGCAAGGAGGACAAGAAGGCACTGGCGCTGACGCGAAAGGAGAGGAGAGAAGCACTGAGGTCGCGTTATGGCAGGGCGCAGTTGGACGGACGGGAAGTGGACATTGCGAATTGGATGGTCGAACCCCCTGGGCTCTTCATGGGGAGGGGGCAACACCCGCTTAGGGGCCGGTGGAAGCCGAGGGTCACACAGGAAGATGTCACGCTGAACCTGGACGAGTCTGCCGTCCCACCACCGGGGAAATGGGGAGAGGTCATCCACGACCACGACTCCATGTGGATGGCGCGGTGGATAGACAAGCTGACGGGCAAGGAGAAGTACGTCTGGCTGCACGAGGGCTCCCCTCTGCAGCAGTCGCGGAACAAGGCAAAGTACGACAGGGCGCGGAGGGTAGGACGGAACCTGGAGAGGATCAGGGCGAGGATCAGGAAGGAACTCGACTCCAAAGACGAGCGCAGCCGCCAGGTCGCGACAGTCTGCCACCTGATAGACGCACTGGGGATGAGGGTCGGGGACGAGAAGGACGAGGACGAGGCAGACACGGTCGGGGCTAGCACACTCCGTGTGGAGCACCTCACGCTGCACGGCGACGATGTGGAGTTCAAATTCCTCGGGAAAGACAGCATCCCTTGGAACAAGAAGGACAGACCTCCCCTCGCCGTCCTCCGGAATCTTCGCGAATTCACGGCTGGGAAGAAGCCTCACGAGGAGATCTTCCACGACGTCAGCTCCGGGAGGGTGAACGATTTCCTCTCGTCGATAGTTCCCGGCGCGTCGGCGAAGGTGTTCAGGACGTACCACGCGACTGCGAAGGCTGAGGCAGCGCTTCACTCGAAGGACCTGACCGGCGCGGACGACACAGACAAGCTCTTCCATGCGAAGGAGGCGAATCTCGTCGCGGCCATGTTCTGCAACCATCAGCGAACCCCCCCAAAGACCTGGGAGTCTTCGCTGGAGAAGAAGAAGGAGAAGCTCGCGGAAGCGCGCGCGAAACCGGACGAGAGGAGAGCGGCCAAACTTCAGAAGGAGCTGGACTTCTTCGTGAAGACGAAGAACTACAACCTGAGCACGTCTCTGAAGAACTACATCGACCCCCGAGTCTACAAGTCATGGTGCGACAGCGTCGGGCTCGAGTGGGCCAGGGTGTACAGCAAGTCCCTCCAGAAGAAGTTCGCCTGGGTCGAAGGGGACGACGGGGCGCGTCCAAGGCCCCCAGCGTCCCGCGCGGGCTCGAAGGGCGTGTAGTGGTCCCTCGCATATAGAAGTCGCAGCCTATATGTCGCTTCGCTGGAGGGGACTCGAATGCGCTCTTTCAGGTGCGTGTCATGCTCGCATGAACTGGAGAGCGACGCGCTCGACCCTACGTGCGACGCCTGCGGTTCGCCTGTAATCGTGACGGGAGCGAAGGTCAGGTCGCTGGAAAGCTCTTCCTTCGACGCCCTCCCGCCGGGTGTATGGAGATTCAAGGCCCTGATTACCTCTCTCGGGGCGAGTGAGCCGGTGACGCTCGGCGAGGGAGGGACCCCTCTCCTCAGCGCCGTAAGGCTGGGCGGCGAGCTCGGGCTTTCGAAGCTCTTCGTCAAGGACGAGAGCAGGAACCCGACCGGGTCGTTCATCGATCGAGGGTGCACCGTCCTCGTCTCGCTCGCGAAGGAGAGGGGCGTCGAGGAGTGCCGGTGCTCGACAACCGGGAACCTCGGCGCCTCGCTCGCCGCCTATTGCGCGAAGGCCGGGATACGTTCGGAGATAACAGTGAAGCCTACCGTCGACCGCGGGAAGCTGTATCAGATGATTGCGTTCGGTGCCAGGATTGAGACCAGGCAAAGAAGGGCTGCAGACAGTGAGGGGAGCGGGAGAGCGATCTCAGTGAATGCCGGCAATCCCTTCATCCTGGAAGGCGAGAAGACGACTTGCTTCGAGGTGGTCCAGGACCTCAAGTGGGCGTCCCCTGACGTGATCCTCGTCCCGGTCGGGACAGGGGGGCACCTAAGCATGTTCTCGAGGGGCCTGGAGCAGCTGCGGAGCGCCGGACTCTGCGACGGAACAGGTTGCCGCCTCGTGGGGGTCCAGTTCGGGGGGAGCGCAGGCCGGGGGAGTCCTCGGCGAAGGGACGCTTCGAGTGACGAGCCTGACCTCGCCACCGAGCTCGCGGAGTCGGAGCCTATTCTCTGGGAGGAGGCCAGGAGGGCGGTAAGGGCGTCGGGGGGAGACTGGATTGAGGCGACCGCGTCCGACACCATCGCGGCAACGAGCCTGCTCGCGCGGACAGAGGGGATATTCGCGGAGCCCGCCGCGGCCTCGGTCGTCGCCTCCCTGAGACTGGCTAAGTCCGAACGAGTCGTGGACGCGGACGAAACGGTGGTGTGCGTGATTACGGGCGCCGGCCTGAAGGACACGAAGGCCATCTCGCGTATAGCCAGGGCAGCAAGACAGGTAGTCGCGCCCGAAGACTATCTCGTTGCACGCATGCAGGTGGGGGACACCAAGGTCCTGATCCTGAAGTCCCTCGCCGGGAAGCCACGCTTCGGCTACGAGTTGTGGAAGCTCCTCTCGGAGAGGAAGGAGCTGTCGACAGCGAGTGTGTACCAGCACCTTGGAGAGCTTGTAGACATGGGGCTCGTCAGGGAGACAGGCGTCACGAGGTTCAAAGGGCGCGAACGCATCTTCTATGAACTGACGAAGCGTGGGGCCGACCTGCTGAGGACCGCCGTCAGCATCAACCGAAAGGGCCGCTACTGAGAACTGTGTTCACTCCGACGGTCGTCATGTCTGCCGGGGCTCCCATCACCCGAGCCTCAACTTACTTCGATGTGGACGCCCAGGCGACGGCGGCGACTCCGAGGCCCATCGGTACCCAGAGTAGCAGTCCCACGAGGGGGTCCGCGATGGTGACGGTCTCCATCGCCGCCGCCGTCAGCAGTAGTCCGGCGACCAGACCCGCCTCCACTCCCAGTACCTTGACCTCTTGCCGCACGCTGTGACGCCTGAGCGACACGATGAGCAGAGTCCCTGAAGCGACCGCCACCGCGTATGCAGACAGCTCTACGATAGCGAAGGGGAGAACAAGTAGGAGAACCCCGTACGTCGCGCCTGTAGACCCCTGCATTATGGCCTCGACCTGGATTACTTGCCCGGTCGCGTAGATGGAGACGACCCAGAGGAATCCCCCGACTATGGGTATCATCTCGGAGAAAGCGATCAGAGCGTTATGCGTGAAGATGTAGGCGAAGAGCGCCACCGGAGTCATAGTGTCGGTGGTCTGCGCCAAGCTCTTCGCTTCATTCTGAAGTGCCTGCTGCGATGATGCAGCGATCGGAATAGACGCGGCCGCAAAGAGCAGTGCCAGCTCCAAGGCGAGCACGACGAACACGACGAGAAGCCTCTGCCTCCGCGCGAGCTCCTTCCAAGGGCTTCGGCTTTCGTTCGGGGTTGCAGCGACAGGTTGGAGTACCGGGCCGTCTTCTGGTTGAACCTGTCCCGCCTCGGCGTCTTCTTCCGACATATACCCACTCGCGGCGCGCCGATTAATGAATGTGCGGGCGGACTACAGAGAGGAGATTAGCGTCCCGAGGAGGTAGAGCACCCCCGCCGCCGCTCCCCCGACCGCCGCCGACTCGACCCCTGACTTCCAGCTGAACTGGCCGGGCGTGAACGCCCTGGACGCGAGCACGAAGAGCGCGAGAAGCGCCAGGCCGATCGACAGAGAGAGCGCCTGAACGTGGCTGGAGACGAGCCCGTAAGGCGACAGCGCGGTCATCGCGAGCACGAAGAACGCCACTCCAGCGACCCCCGCCCTCGACAGCGGGTCGGTCTCGAGGTCTTCGATGTGCAGCCGCAGCTCGTGGCTGAGTTGGGTCCTGAGCCAGAGCTCCTTGTCCTTCGCGAGCCTGGACATTATCACGTCGACCTCCTGCTGCTGGTATCCGTCCTTCTTTAGCAACTCCTCGAGCTCGGCCCTCTCCTCCTCGGGTTCGGTCTCTATCTCCATCCTCTCGCGCTCTACGTCGGCCCTGAGGAGGTCCGCCTCTGACCTGCTCGCGAGGTAGCTGCTGCAGAACATCGAGATGCCTCCTGCGACCGCGAAAGCGAACCCCGCGATTACTATAGTTCTGAAGTCGAGCCCTGCGCCGTTCAGGGCAGCGGTCATGGCGACGCCCTCTATCGCGCCATCGCTTCCGCCGAGCACCACCCTATCCAAAAGCCTCCGCGCGGGGATGTGCTTGTGCTTCTCGTACGGAGGCCCGAGGGAAGCGCTCGTATCAAAATCGGGCTGACAAGACTATTTAGGAATTCAGTATCATGAGCACCTCGACAAGCGTCTACGAGGTCGTTGGTTCGTCTCAGTTGGCGACTTTTTGGAATATCCCTAGTCTTATAGCCTATATATTATGTAAAGGCTCACACTTAAATACTGAATCCGGTAGGCCAGCGACCATGACTACTGACGAGAAGATCCGGTACGGAATGCTGGCTCTCGCTGGCGCAAGTGTTGTTTTTGCGTCGCTGGGCCTTAAGGTCGGGCCGCTGGAGATAATCCAGGGCTGGGGAACAACCTAGGCTCAGCCCTAGGCTGTTTCTTTCTTTATCTCCATTATCAGGGTCTCGAATCTGCTAATCAGGTCAGCCAGGTTGAACTCCCATCTCTTGCGCGTCTGATCATAGCGGCCATAAGAGATGGTGAAACCAGCGGCGTCTGACTGGTCTATCGTGAAGACTTCAGCCCGCTCCTTCACCTCGCCGATTGCTTGCGTGAGAAGCTGCAGTCCCTCCACGACGAAGTCGACCGGGAACGAAAACTCGCAGAAGTAGTTCGCCCCGACCGCCTCGGACCAAAGAAACGGAAGCCGGTTGACGACCTGCCTGAGAGACATCGCCTCATACTCGTCGACACCGCGCACCACGAGGCTCCCAGCGAGGTACCTGTGCTGCCTGTGAAGGACTTTCTCTATCGTGTAATCGTACTTGGTTCCCATCCAGTTGACCCTGTACCCGTTGATGAGTCGCTTCGACAGGACGTGAGTCGTGTAGTGCCACGCGAGCTTCTTGTAGTTCACCTTGAGCTTCTCGGAGATGTCCTTCAGCGACTTGTTCGCGTCCATTTGGAGCTCCTTGATCAGGAGGAGGTCGGTGAGGTCGAACCTCGTCGGGTTCGAGGGCAGGTAGTGCGCCGAGCGGAAGTCGCCCGTGCTCTTCGCTGTCCAGTCGAAGTCCCATCTCCCGGTGTCGAAGTCATAGAACTCGGCCTTCATTGGGACCATCCTGATCCAGTCGAATTCGAGGACCTCCAGCCGCGAGAACATGCCCTTATCCTTCATCGTGTTCAGGAAGAACTTCAGCTCGTCGACAAACTCTCGCGGGACGCTGAAGTGCGCTACGTAGTAGCCTCCCGGCATCGTCCTCGAGAAGCTCACCAGAAAGCAGAGTTCGTTCATTGAGGCCAGTATCGACTGCGAGAACCGCCGGTAGGCGTCGGAGAAGTCCACGATGGCAATTATCCTCCGCAACCCAAGCTTCTCGTGGTCGACGGCTGCCTGGACGGAGAACCCCTTGTTGAGAATCTTCTCCTTGTATCTGTACCTGACGGACTCTTTGAATTGACCCAGCCTTCGAGAGATCTCCGGAACGTCAGGCCCTATCTCAGTCAGCAGCTTGACCAGCTGCACCGTCCTGGCATTCACCCCTTCCTGATCCCGCTGTCCGGGAGTCATCCCTCTATCCACTAGCCCCCGCGACATTGCATGTGCTATTCGCATTTAAATCATGTTGATTCCAAGTCCTTGTCGGTAAGAGACAGGGGTAAAACTTCCGGGGTTCCCTCCTCTCATCCTACTGCAGTTCGAGGAAAACACTTATTTAGAATATACCTCGACACTCAGGCCTAAGTACCATGCGATATCCAAGAGAGCTCGACCTCTGGCGGTACGCTCCCGGCCGCAGCTTGGCGCACGTAGCGGTCCAGACCACATCCGCAGGCCAGTGTATGGCGAATCTAGGTAAGTCGCTCTCGAAGATCCATGCGAACGTCATTTCCGCGTCAATGCTCCCCGCTGGCACGGCCGGGGAGGTTTCGTGGAGCCTATTCCTCGACATCACCGGAACGGGCCAGACCGTGAAAGCGATGAGGGAGCGATTCCTTGCACTCCCAGGAGTTACAGCCGTGAGCGTGGCTGCGTCGGAGGACGGCCTGGTGGTCCACTCCCAGCGCTTCCCGCTTCAGCTTGGAGGACGGAGAGCCGTCATCATAAAGGCGGACGCGCTGAACGACATGCTCGACCGCCTCACGGAGGTCTTCGGAAGCGGGGCGGCCGTCATAGTGGACCAGATGGGGGAGGCGATGGGGCGCAGCGCCGCACGCTACGTTCTGAAGGAGCTCGGGAAGAAGTTCTCCTCGGACCACCTTGAAGCTTTGATCGGAACATACGGGTCGCTTGGGTATGCTGCCGTTGAACTTGAACCCGGTAAGTCGGTGGACCTCCACGTCGTCCTCCATGCGAAGGAGCTCTTCGAGTGCGAAGCCAACGCCGGAAGGAGGGTGAGGCGCCGCAGCGTATTCTTTAGAGCGCACGTTCGCGGCTTCGTGACTGGAGTCCTGGGACTAGAAGCAGAGGTGGAGGAGGTCCAGTGCATCGCTGAGGGCGCCGACGAGTGCGCGTTCCGGATCGCCCTCAAGGAGGACGCGGTCGCCTCGGTCCTGGTCGAGGCCGTCTCGCGGAGACGCGACTCCCAATCAACCTTTTAACCGCCTCGGCGTCCGCTGCGACAGAATGCCGCTCGCCGACCGGAGGGGCGAATACTCGTGGGGGGAAACGAGGCTCGACAACGTCAGGCTAATCACCGACAAGAAGTCCTACTCGACAGGGGATACCGTGAACGTGAACGTCGCCTTCAGGGTGGTCGGAGGGCTCCGGGAGGCGTTCCATCCAGATGTCTGGACTGTCGCGTGGGAAGACTTCGACAAAATAATGCGGCTTACGCTGAAGGAGTCCGTGGGGACGCAGCGCGGCCTCCTCACCAAGACGCTGGCGAGGATGCGCAAAGACGTCAGGAGGGCGAGCTTCTACTGGAGCCGGGACCCCGACCTCCCATACAGAATATGGGCGATGATAATGCCCGAGGACGGAGGCCCGCCGCAGATACCGAGGAGCGTCGAGGACGCCAAGCGAAGGATGCTCGACGTGGAGAAGTCGTTCAGGTTCCCAGCTTCGGCCCTTGGCGAGGGGAAGCACAGGCTCGTGGGGAAGGCCTCGGCCGCGTGGGGGCGCAGAAGCTTCATCGAAAAGGGGGCCGTGTCCTCGAAGTCGAAGCCGGTGGTCATAGATGTCGAGTAAGGACGAGTGGCTCGCCGAGGTGGCATGGGCGGGGGACAACGTGTTCCTGGGCTCGGACACTTCTGGGCACACAGTGGTCTACGACTCGAGCGAGGGGGTCATGAGAGGGATAGGCCCGATGAGGGCGCTCCTCACGGCCCTCGGCGCGTGCACTGGGATGGACATCGTCGCAATCCTGAAGAAGAGGCGTCAGAACCTCACCGCACTCAAGGTCCTCGTCTCTGGGTCGCGTCCGGAGTTCGGGCTCCCCAAGCCATGGACGTCGATTCGCATCAAGTACGTAGTCGTTGGCGAGAGCCTCGACAAGCGGTATGTCGAAGAGGCGATCAGGGACAGCACCGAAAAGTACTGCAGCGTTGGCGCTTCGCTCTCCCCCACCGCCACTATTACCCACTCGTACGAGATCGTCCCTACACCGTCAGGACAATCTTACCGAAGTGCTGGCTCAGCTCCAGCCTCTTCTGCGCGTCAGCCGCATTCTCAAGCGGGAAGACGGAGTCGACGACCGTCCTGAGCCTTTGCGCTTTGAACAGGCTCACCACTCTGAGCAGTTCCCCCTTCCCCGCCATGAAGCTCCCATACACGGTCAGCTCCCTGTTGTAGACGTACCTCAGGTCAGTGATCACCTCCGCGCCGGTGGTGGCCCCGCAGAGGACGAGCCTCCCCCCCTTCGCGAGCGACTTGACGCTCGACCCCCACGTGGCCTTCCCGACGTGCTCGAAGACCACGTCGACCCCCCTCCTCCCAGTTATCCTCTTCACCTCCTCGAGTACGTCCGCCCGGTAGTGGTCGACGACGTGGTCGGCTCCGAGCTCCTTCGCCTTCCCGGCCTTCTCCTCGCTCCCCACAGTAGCGATCACCTCAGCCCCCTGCAGCTTCGCGACCTGAATCGCCGCGGTCCCGACCCCTGAACTCCCCGCGAGCACCAGCACGGTCTCCCCCGCCGTCACCGCGGCCTTCGTGACCAGCATGTGGTAGGCCGTTAGGAAGACCAGGGGGAAGGAGGCAGCCTCCACGAACCCCATCCCCCTCGGCTTCGCAATCAGATTCTGCCTCGGCACCTTCACTAGCTCGGCATACCCACCGTCGACCCCGTACCCTACTATCGTGTAGTGCCTGCACTGGTTGTCCCGTCCCGCCAGGCACCTGTCACACCTCCCGCACCCGACGCCCGGGTTGACTATGACCTCGTCCCCCACTTTGAACTCCTTCTCCTCCGGTGGGACCCACCCGATGACCCCTGCTATGTCGCTCCCGGAGATGTGCGGGAGGGGTATCGCAACGTTCGGGAGCCCGTTCCTCCCCCACAGGTCCAGGTGGTTCAGCGCGCATGCCTTTACCCTCACAAGCGCCTCGTCGGCGTCCGGCTGCGGGTCCGGCGCGTCCTCGTACTGGAGGACCTCAGTCCCGCCGTGCCTGTGGAACCTTACGGCCTTCATACGCTGCACGCGCGGCCGGCTCCGCTTTTATCCTTCCGGCGGAACACTTTCACTTGACCCTCTATCCGTTGTTCTTCGTAGCGCATAATCAAGGTTATAAGGCGAAAGTCGCCGAAAATGCGAATCTTCTCTTGGCTCTCACGCGCTCGGTCTTCAGGGACGAATCATTCCTCTTCCCAGAGTACCTGCCGCACCAGATACCTCATCGCGACGCGCAGCTCAGGGCGCTCGAGCTCTACTTCCAGAGCGTGGTGCAGAACGCCTCGAAGGCAAGCCAGAACGTGATGCTCTGCGGCGCCGTCGGGACCGGGAAGACCATGATGGCAAAGAAGCTCGGGGAGTCGCTTCAGAAGAAGGCGGCGCTGTATGGGAACCTGGTCAGGATGCTGCACGTCAACTGCAGGATAGACAGGTCCCTGCAGTCTGTGATGGTCAGGGCGCTGGGCACGCTCGGGCAGAACTACCCTTCCAGGGGGTACAGCTTCGACGAGCTCCTCACGGTCCTCGTCGCCGAGCTGAAGAGCAGCCACATGCACCTGGTCATAGCGTTCGACGAGGTGGATTCGCTGATAATCTCCGACCCGTCCGCGCTCTACACTATAACGCGTCTGAGGGAGACGGCGCAGGGGAGCCAGGTGTTCTCTTCCCTGCTCATCTCCAAGACGCTCGACTACATGAAGGCGGTCGACCTCAGCACCCTCAGCTCGGTGCAGTGGAACCAGGTGTCCCTCGAGCCCTACTCTGCCGGCCAGCTCCTCGACATAATAGCGTCGCGGGGCGAGGCGTTCAGCGACGGGGCCCTCGACGAGGGCTCGATGCAGCTCGCCGCTGACATCGCGAGCCTCTACGGCGACGCGCGGTACGCGCTCGACCTCGTCTACAGGGCGGGGAAGCTCGCCGACATGGCCGAGTCTCCAAGGATACTCCCGGAGCACATCAGGTCTGCCAAGGCCTCCCTCCCTCCAGGGTTCAGCAAGGAGGAGCTGAGCTATCTCTCGCGGCACCAGCGGCTGCTGCTGATGGCGATCTCCACGCTGCTGAGGAAGGGCGACTCGACCTACGTGACCATCGGCGAGGTCGAAAAGAGCTACGGCGCGCTGTGCGAGGGGATCGGGACCAGCGCCAACCACCACACGCAGGTCTGGAACGACGTCAACGAGCTCTCCAGGAAGGGCGTCATCGAGACGAAGCTCTCCGGGAAGGGCGTGCGTGGGAGGACGACGATGATCGGGCTGTCGCTCGTGTCTGCGAAGGAGCTGATAGGGGAGCTGGAGAAGGGGATGGTCGCCGACGTTAGAAGTTGAGGACCTGCTGTCGTCCTACGGGAGGACGAAGGTCCTCTCGGTGATGATCGAGAGCGGCGAGCTGAACATATCCGAGATTACGCGGAGGGCTGGGCTCTCCCACACGTCCGCCGCACGACACCTCGAGTTCCTGACGAGGTCAGGCATCCTGGAGGAGAAGCGCTTCAACAGGATACGCATCTTCACGGTCAACAAGGCGAGCCCCTTCGTCAACGCGATAGCGAAGTTCTTCTCAGAATGGCACGACGCCCGAGAAGCCCTGCAACAGCCCTTCAACTAGGCGCGCGGGCCCGCGTAGCCTCCTTCGCGAGGAAGGGCACGAAGGTCTCTTCGAGGTCGAGGCTCTTGATCACCCCTTCCCTGAAGGGGGCGTCTCGGGCCAGGAGCAAGAAGTAAGGCATGTCCTCGACGAGGAAGCCGCGCTGGCTGATGCCCAGCCTCCTCCCCGCGAGCGCGCCTATCTCCTTCAGCTTCTTCGAGTCGTTCCATATCCTCAGCTGAAGGAGCCACGGGACGCCGTCCATGACGTAAGAGACGCCTCCGTCGCCGAGCGACGTCCAAAGCTCTGACGCGAGCATCGGGTCCAGATACCTCAGTAGTCGCCAGTCCTGGCCGCGCATTATCCGGCCCATCAGGACGTCCGCCCTCGAGAGGACGTCCAGCGCGGCTGCTTTCCTCTCTTCGTGGATGCGTGACTTCAGTATCCCGTTGAAGAGGTCCCTGATCTTCTCTCTCGGCTGGCCGGGGTACGACCGGAGGGCGACGAGCGCGGCCTTGCCGTCCATCGCCGAGAAGAAGGCGTTGAGGGCCTGTGCCGCGGTGACTTCCTCGTCCTTCTCGTGTGACCCTCCCGACTGCAGCAGGTTGATCGCCGACCTCAAGTCGCCGTTCGCGAGCTTGGCCATCCTCTCCAGAGAGGCTCCGTCGGCGTCCAGCCCCTCGGCGCCCGCGACCGCGGCGAGGAAAGCCTGCACCTCCCCGGCGTCTGGCTTGACGAACTCTATCTTGCTCGTTACAGACGCGAGCTTCCTCACCTCGTCGGCGTCAGGGTCGTTCGCCGCCATCACGACAGGATTCTCGCTCTTCTTCACAGCATCCTTGATGAACTCGACCGCACCGTAGTCGGCCCTCCCGGCGAGGCCGTCGACCTCGTCCAGGAAGACAAGACTCCTGGTCCCGAAGAGATTGCTGCTCGAAAGGACCTGCCCCAGCCGCCTGCCCAGCTTCTCCTTCGTCCGCGTGTCGCTGGCGTTGAGCTCTACCAGTTGCATCCCGAACCTCGCCGCGGTGAGGTGGACGCAAGTGGTCTTGCCCGTCCCCGGCGGGCCTACGAGGAGCGCCGCCTTCGCGCCGCGCTTCCACGACTTTAGCCACTTCGCGAGCTTCTCCCTCCCCTCCCTGTTGCCTACCATCACGTCGAGCGTCGTCGGCCTGTGCTTCTCCGACCACATCAGAGCGCGCCCCCTACGAAGACAAGGAGCCCAACGCCCATCCCTGCCAGCGCGACCCCCTTCACCCTGCGGGCGCTTGCGGGGTCATGCCTGCGGACGATGGCGACTGCCAGGTACACGAAGATCGCGTCGGGGACCACCACCCCTAGCGTGTAGAACGGGTTCGCGATCCGGAGCAGCAGTGGAACCCAGCTGGAGAAGACGGCGAGGAGGAAGAAGACGGCGCCAACGGCAGCCGCCGCGCCTTGGCCCTTGGTCCGGGCGACCGAGTTCACCCCGCGCTTCGCATCCCCCTCCACGTCAGCCATCGCCTTCACGACCTCCCTCCCCACCCCGGAGAAGAGGGCGGTCATTGCCATCATCAGCAGGAGGGAACCGGTGAAGTCTCCCCCTGACACCACCCCGCCGTAGACGAAGGGGATCGCGAGCGACGAGGCCACTATGAGGTTCCCTGGCAGCCCTGTCTGCTTGGCCCTGGCGTTGTAGAGCCACGAGAGGAAGGCGTACGCAGCGGCCACCGCCACAGCAGCAGGAATCAAAGTGAGGACAGCCGAGGCGATGCCCACGACAAGGACCACGATCGATATCCTGACTGCGCCTCGGACGGTCACGCCTCCGCTCGGGATGGGCCTCCTCGGCTCGTTCACCCTGTCGACCTCGACGTCGTAGATGTCGTTCACCGACATGGAGTAGGCGCAGACAAAGAACCCCGTCATGAACCCGAGGACAGCCTGCAGCGGATGCACCGCGGGCGGCTTCGACACGAAAATCCCGACCAGGACGGCGAACCCGATCATGGCGCAGTTGGCGGGACGCAGGAGGCTGAACGCCGCTCTCGCCCCCAAGCTGTCAGAACCTCGCCTTGCTTACCTTGTAGTAGATGACCTCGCCCCGGCGCTCTATGACAGCGATTATCGCCTCCTTCCCCATCCTTGCCATCTCCTTCACGGACTTCTGCAGGTCTGCCATCCCCTTCTCAATCCCCTCGTCGAGGGCGAAGACGACGTACTGCGCCGGCTTCTTCTGGTAGTCCCCCCTCTCGTAGACCCTGAGGTCGGTGCCGAACCCGAACCCCTCCCTCACCACGTACCCCCTGCTCCTAAGGTCCCTGTAGATCATGAACTTCGTCCACGAGTCCCTAGCCCTCTTCTGCGTGAGCTCGGCGAGCTTCTCGAACGTGAACTTCTCCCCCGACCTGTCCTTCAGCACCAGCTTCCCCACGTAGAGGAGGTAAAGTGCCTCGAAGTCGCGAAGCGATATCGACTTGCCCTCCTTCGTGCCGTAGCCGAGGCCCTCAAGCGCGTCGAACCTCCCCTTGTCCGTCACGACTGCGACGCCGTCGTCATAGAGCGCGTCGAGCGGCTGGAACTGCTCCTCAGGACGCTGCTCTTCGGTCAACCCGGCCAACTGGGCGCTCGTTTCGCGCTCGTTATTTGAAGGTTCAACGCCGCCCCTCCGGAAACGCTTTAGCGACCTCCCCCCTGACGACCGAGAGATGACGGGCTTCTTCACCGAGCGGACCGTGACCTGGGAGGACGGCGCGGTGTCGATGATAGACCAGACCGAGCTCCCCGGGAGGCTGAGGCGCGTCCGCCTCTCCAGCCCTGAGGAAGTCGCGGAGGCGATCAGGACGCTTGTCGTCCGCGGGGCGCCTGCCATCGGAGTGGCGGCAGCGATGGGACTGGCGCTGGCAGCCGAAAGGAGTTCGGCCCACGACGCACGCGAGCTCAGGAGGGAGCTCGAGCGGGCGGCGGCCCTGCTGAGGTCGACGCGTCCGACTGCCGTCAACCTGTTCTGGGGGATCGACCGCGTAATGAGCGTGGCAGCCTCCGCCGGCACGATGGACGAAGCGAGGCGCCTGGCGGTGGCGGAGGCGCGGAAGATGGAGGATGAAGACGTGCAGAACAACCGCAGGCTCGGCGAGGCGGGGGCCGGGCTCATTGACGACGGAGACACGATACTGACGCAGTGCAACGCAGGGGCGCTGGCTACCGTCGGGTATGGCACGGCGCTCGGGGCCGTGAGGGCGGCCGTGGAGCAGGGGAAGATGGTGAAGGTGCTTGTCCCCGAGACGAGGCCAGTGCTTCAGGGCGCAAGGCTGACCGCCTTCGAGCTGCTGACCGATGGGATAGACTGCAGGGTGATCCCGGACACTGCGGTGGGGTACATGATGAGCAAGGGGAGGGTCGACAAGGTCTTCGTGGGGGCGGACAGGATCACTAAGGATGGCTACGTGTTCAACAAGATCGGGACGTACCAGGAAGCGGTTCTCGCCGAGAGGCATCGGATCCCCTTCTACCCCGCTGCTCCCCGATCCACCTTCGACCTGGGGCGGTCTCACACGGAAGTGACCATCGAAGAGAGAGGGTTCGACGAGGTGGTGAGGATTCGCGGGCGAAGGGTGGCCCCCAAAGGGGTCCCTGTGGGGAACCCAGCCTTCGACATGACTCCCCCAGACCTCGTGACGGCGATAGTGACGGAGAGGGGCCTGATAGAAAGGCCTCTCGTGAAGAACATCGCCAGCGTCATGTCTTAATTAGGAATGCAAGCCCTGCTTGCTCGGGCCCGTAGCCTAGCACGGATTAAGGCGTCAGCCTTCGGAGCTGAAGACCATGGGTTCGAATCCCACCGGGCCCGCAGAACCCAACTCAGATTAGGACGCGAGAACACAATTTGCGTCCCCGGGGGGGTTTGACGACGACGGTGAAGACGGACGACCACTGGTCTTATATACACGTATACTAGTATACGAATTGACAGCATGAAAGACGCCACGACAGTCAAAGTGTCCAGGGAGACGGTAAGGAAACTGGCGGCCCTCCAGCGGAGCCTCCACACGAGGAGCATGGATGAGACCATCGAGCTGCTGGTCAAACGTAAGAGAACGGACATGATAGAGGCTGCTTTCGGAACCGACGGTGCGAAGGGGAGGAGGTTCACGGAGGATGACCGCCTCGAATAGCGTAGTCGATTCTTGGGCCTGGATGGAGCTGTTCAAAGGAAGCATGGGCGGGAAGAGGGCCAGGGACAGCATCGAGCGGTCAGACGAGGTCTTTACACCCAGCTTGGTCCTCGCGGAGCTGGCCAGGAAGTACCTGAGAGAAGGTGAGGGACTTGGCGTCATTCGGAGGTGGCTTACGACGATTGCAGAATCGACACGCGTGGTTGAAATTGACATTCCTATTGCGGAGGAGTCGGCGAAGGCCTTCCTGCAACTCGTCCAGAGAGCACGCGAAGAGGGTCTGGAGACCCCCGGCCTCGGTGATGCGATAGTACTGGCCACAGCGAGGACCAGCGACGCCCTTGTCGTCACAGGCGACCCCCACTTTAAGGGCCTCCCAGAGACGCTCTGGATAGGCGACTGAGGGCTGGCGGACAAATAGGCATACAGCCGAGAGTAGTCGTCCAAATCCCACCGGGCCCGCACCCTCTTAGGTCGTTTATCCCTCCCGCTTCTCTTCGGTGAACTGCCTAGATCGGTCGCAAACGAACGGGCTCTAGCGCGTGGTCAATCATCGCTTGGATTAACTCGGCAAACTGCAATGTGTGCTGGGACCCAACGTGGGCTTCAAAGGCTGCTTCGTCAATCCAGTGGGACTGTATGAAGAACAACCGCGGGTCGGTAGTGGAACGGTAGGCTTCGTGCGACAAGCAACCGAAGTCTCTCCGAGCGGCGAGGACCTCTGAACGCAACGCTGAGGCGACAGCGTCCTCCTGCTCTTTCAGAGCATGGAAGCGCGCCACTATGTAGAGTTCTTGGTGTCGTTCAGTGCTCGGCTCCATGCTGATGGTTCATCCCAACAGCTGCTAGATTAATGGCTGCATTTGACCTAGCAGCAGGGCGTTCTCGCTCCTAGCTAATGCGGAATCTCTCTTGCCTCGTTTCCGGCGAGTCGAACTGTCATGCAGATTCAATGCTGCGTGTAGTGAAGAACTCGGGGGTGGGCTCTGGCCGTGTAAGCCACTCAGCGCCAACCGAACTCGTATTTGGTCCCGGGTTCTAGCGACAGGCTCGCTGCGCCCCACAGGGCCCGTTCACTCCCAGACTCATCACTAACGATATCAATCTGGCGGAACGAACCACTCGGCGCCTTGGCAGTCCGAATAAGGGCCGCGAGTCTTCGTGACGTGCCAGAGCTGGAGGGCGTAGTCGGCCAGCACTGGAAGGTGAACATCGACCATCTGAAAGAGCTTGAGAATCCCGAAGCCGTTCTGCTTGTCGCTGAAGACTGGGGCGCCTCGAAGGACAGTCGGGAGGTCGTCGGTACAGCGCTCATGTGGCTCACGAAGTGGAACAAGACCGGTTACCTTGTCGAGCTCGCCGTACACAAGGACCATCAGAGGAGGGGAATTGGCGCTAAGCTAGTGCGCGCGCTTGCCCAGCGGGCCAGGAGACAAGGGCTGAGGTCGATAATCGTTGAAACTCAGCCATACATCAGAGAAGGTATCGACTTCTATTTGCGCACGGGCTTCCGTATGTGCGGCTACAACGACAGGTACTACACAAACGCTCCTAAGACGTCCCGCGACATCGCCCTCTTCTTTTCGCTCGACCTGTAGGGCTTCACGAGCCCACCCCGGAACTCGCTCGCGCTTGGAACTCATCGGGTCCGCTGGCCCAACACAATGGTCTTGCGATCAGAACTTCCTGCGCCGACTGACTCCGACGAGGCGCAAACAGTCCCCACGGAATTCAAAGGACGATGGGACCAGGTCACGGCGACCTAGGTTGTCGCGTCGCCCAACTTCCGGCGAGCTCAGGGGGCTTTAGCTTCGTTGGCCCGCGTGCAGGAGCCAGTCGTCACTTCTCCTCGTATTCGGAGAACATTCTCCTATGATAATTGTAAAGCACCAGAGAAGGCTTGCGCTCGAGCTTGACGATGCTCAGCGAGGCCGGGTCAGGGTGCAGTACATAGTATCGCTCCGGACCCACCTTCCGCTCTACGATGTCTTCCAAGAGCGCGGTGATGACGTCGCCATGAGACACAAGAATCGCACTCCCTTTCGACTTGCGCTTGATGACTTCGAGTGCCCTGTAAGCCCGCGCGAGAAGGTCACGGTTGGTCTCGTTGTACGCGCCAGGGTCTTCCAGGATGTGATGCCTCCCCTTCTTGCCGACGAACTGCGGCTTTACTCTCGCTTCGGTCAGTCCCTCCAGCGTCTTCACTTTGAGCTTGTGAGGCCGGGCAAGGATTTCCGCGGTCTGAACTGCGCGGAGAACCGGACTACTGAAGACGCCCCTTACATCTGCGTCGGCCAGGGCCCTGGCTATGAATTCAACCTCCTTTACACCCCTTTTGGCGAGCGGGTACGGCAGTGGGCCTGCCTCTATCCCTCTCTCGTTAGCCTTCGTCTCTCCATGCCGGACTATGAAGACGTATTGCATCTACGTGTTCCTCTGGCTCCAGGATTCGCTTAAGAAGTTAAACGCGTACCGCCGAGCCCCTCTAGCACCTGCGCAACCCATCGCGCTAACAGACGCGAACACCTTCGGGCCACTCGGGGGATCGCCAACCTCGACTGCAGAGCAACCTTAATAGGATGTATAGACGTCGTATATACGATGGCAGAGGCCTTGGTGACGCTCAGAGTGCCGAAGGAGTTGAAGGAGAGGATGAAAAGAAGCAATACAAACTGGAGCGAAGAGCTGCGAAAGACGATTAAGACCAAGCTCGAGGCAGATAGGAAGAGGAAGGCGGGCGAGGAGCTGAAAAGCCTCTTGGCGGACGTCAAACCTGGGTTTGACTCCTTGAAGGCAGTCAAGGAGGCTCGTGGATTTGGTTGACTCCTATGTCGTCGATGCCAGCGTCGTAGCAAAGTGGTTCAACCGCGGCGAGGACTTCGAGGAGGAGTCGGAGCGGCTCAGGACGGCGTGGGTTAACGACGAGGTCCAGCTCGAGGCTCCTTCCCACCTTCAGTTCGAGGTCGCTAACTCCATATGGAGGAATCCGAACGTCCCTGCCCGTACGGCAGGCAGTCTGGCCAAGGCACTGGTCGAAATCGCTCCCAAGCTTCACAACCTAACGGAGATTATGGCAGAGCAGACGATGTCACTTGCTCGGAGGCGAGACATCACGTTCTACGACGCCTCGTACCTTACGCTTGCGAGGCTGCTCTCGCTGCGGCTGGTCACCGCGGACGATGACCAGCTTCGTGCTGCCTCCGGCTACGTTAGGGCATCGCACCTGTCAAGTTTGGCCAGGCCGACGTAGTCCACTCTTCGAACCCGCTTCGGCGAAGTCCCACTGAGACAGTCCTGTACAAGTTACTGTTCGCCCGCGACTCGCGCCTGTGCCCCGAGTGAGTTGGGCAGTTCTGTGCGCAAGCGGCTCACTTCGCAGACTGTAAGAGATTAATGGCTCAACAGCGCCCCCGCGTGAACGGGTTGCCGGCCGTGCGCTCCATAGGGCGGGAAACGTACCACTACAGGTGGAGCGTGGGCCACGAACCCGCGGTCAGGATTGACCCGGGTGACGAAGTCTCATTCGACATCAACGACGTGAGTTCGTGGCAGCTCACCGAAGACTCGACCTCACAGGGCCTAGTCTCTCTGGACGCCTCCAAGCTCTATCCGCTGGCGGGCCCGGTCTACGTGAACGGAGCAGAGCCCGGTGACACACTCGTGGCAGAGGTACTCGAGGTCAAGAACGACGCCTTCGGCTGGTCGTGCATAGCCCCGGGTCTCGGCCTCCTCGGGGAGTTCAAGGAACCTTACCTCTACAAGTGGAGTCTTACCGACCCTGAGTTCGCCCACTTCGAAAAGGGGATCAAGGTCCCGATCAGGCCCTTCTGCGGCGTCATGGGGGTGGCGCCCCCTGAGCGCGGTTCGTTCGACGTCACGCCCCCTGGACGCCACGGCGGGAACATGGACATCAGGCACCTCACAGCCGGAAGCAAGCTCGAGCTGCCGGTCTGGGTCAAAGGCGCCCTGTTCTCCACGGGCGACGTCCACGCTGCGATGGGAGACGGGGAGGTCTGCCTGACCGCGATAGAGTGCGCAGGGCGTGCGCGTTTCAGGTTCCAACTCTTGAAGAAGACAGGACTAACCCTGCCAAGGTACTTCGCTCCCGGAGAGCCCGCTCCCAAGAAGGGGTTCTACGTGGCAACCGGGATAGGTCCGGACCTCATGGAGGCCGCGAAGTCTTCCGTGAGGAACTTGCTTGACTACCTTGAGGGGGAGTGGGGGCTGAAGCGCCAGGACGCGTACATCTTGGCCAGCGTGTGTGCCGACTTGCGCATACACGAGCTGGTAGACCAGCCCAACTGGGTGGTAGGGGCGTCCATCTCCCTCGACGTCTTCCCGTGAGAGCACGCCCCGTCGCAACAGAGACATCGGCGCGCGCCTACAGGATGCATCAGCTTCCCCCGTGAGCGACTCTTAAATCGGGGGAGAACGAAAGCGCCCGCATGCCCGAGCGGGACGGCAGCCGAGACTTCGACCCAATCTTGGGGAGCTGGTCCTTCCATCTGAAGCGCCTCCTCCGCCCCCTTACCGGCTCCAGCGAGTGGGCCGAGTTCGAAGGCGCTTCCAGGTGCGTCAGCATCTGGGGCGGTCGAGGGCAACTCGACGAGCTCAGCGTTGTGAATCCTTCCGACGGGAGCAGGGTAGAGGGGCTGACGGTACGGCTCTACAACCCTCAGACACGCGAGTGGTGCATCTACTATGCGAGCAGCAGGAACCCGGCGTTTGGCACCCCGCAGAAGGGGAGGTTCGTCGACGGCAGAGGAGAGTTCTTGGACAGGGACGTGTATGAAGGGAAGAAGGCGATGGTGAGATATCTCTGGACCGACCTCTCCACAGGAAGTCCGCGTTTCGAGCAGGCCTTCTCTACTGACGATGGAATGACATGGGAGCCGAACTGGGTTACGACACAGACTCGCCTGCCTGAGGGGGCGAAGAACTGACGGCCGACAGAAGGGCCGAACGTGCGCGACCCTATTCGGTGAATTACTCCTTCAGTCAGCGCTTCGACGTGCCGGCAGCCGAAGCCTTCTCCTGGTGCACGGACTACAAGCCCGACGACTGGGGAAGGATGGGGAAGAAGGGGACAAGGGGGATCACCCGCCTCAACGAGGACACCATCATCCTCAACGACACGGTGACAGGGGATGATGGGGACGTGACGAAGGTGCGGCTGGTCCGCCTCAACCCCGGGCTCCTAGCTTGGACCAATACCCACATCGGGGGCCCCAACAAGCATTCCCAGTTTTGGTACGAGATAGTTGCCGAGGGGAAGGGGAGATCGCGGCTCGACTTTACCGGGCTCCAGCTCAACTACGGCAGACGCCCTTCGGAGACGGAGGTTGCAAAGCTCGGCGAGAAGCTCCGGGCCGAGGACTCTGCCATGTGGGTCCTGCTGGCGAAGGAAATGCACAACGACCTAGCTCGGCCCAAGCGAGCGAGCCCTGCATAGCGTCGCTACCCTGACCTGGGGGGCCCACGCATACGCTTTCGCATCAGCGCCCTGGCCCGGGCTGCCTCTTCCAGCCGCTGCGCCGACGGTCAGTGCCCTCGGAACAGGTCGGTGCTCATGTAGCGCAGACCCGAATCCACCAGTATCGTGACGACAGTCGCGTGGGGACCGAGTTCCTCTGCGACCTTCAGCGCCGCCACCACGTTGGCTCCTGTGGACGTCCCTACGAAGAGCGCCTCCTCCCTCGCCAGCCTCCTCGCCATCGACTTCGCCTCC
>JASHOZ010000028.1 GCA_030038395.1 Nitrososphaerales archaeon | reverse complement strand
TCCAGCTCGTCCGCGCTCGGCTTCCTGTCGAACTGGACGGTCAGTCTCCCATGAGTGCCTGAGACATGGACGGACGCTGTCCACTTCGCCCCCAGGACCTTCTGCGCCGCGCCCTTCAGGACGTGGACAGCGGTGTGGGTTCTCGTCTCTTCCAGGCTCAACTACAATCTCGTCGCTATCTTGTAGAAGTCGGCCATCCTTGTTTCCAGGCCATATCTCTCGCTGTTCCCGTGCATGTACAGGAATATCGACAGGAGGGTCGGCCACATCCTGAGGAGGCTGAACCTGCCGTCCACCTTCGCCCTGACGAACCTGTAGACCTTGGCATATATCTCGAAGTGCTCCAGAACGGCCTTCCTGTACGCTTCCCTGTCGCCCAGGTGCTCTACTAACAGGTCCACGCACTGCATGCTCGGAATTATCCCCTCGCCCAGCATCGGGTAGACCGTCCCCACGCTCTCGCCCACCCCGACGACCTTGCCGTCGAAGAAGGGCTCGCAGAGCTTCGGGGGGGTCACCCTGACAGGCCTCCCGATCCTTCTCAGCACCTCGCATTTGTAGTCTTTCACGAACTTGTCCAGCTCCCCCCTGTACCTCCCGCGCAGGTCCCCGGCCCCGACGTGGGCGGTCCCATCGCCCAGGGGGAAGTACCACCAGTACCCGGTGAGCCCCGGGTACGGCCTTATGACGAAGTCGTCATACGGTAGCTCCTTCGACTTCACCTGATACTCCAGCGACGGGATGATGAGGTCGCTCTTCACCTTCGGGAGCAGCGACCTCTGCAGGCCGGTCGCGTCCACCACCGTGTCGAAGCCTGACATGTTCCCGTCGACGTGCTTGACCTGCTCCCCCCAGTGGACCACCTTCCCCTCCAGCATGTCATGCGTGAGCCTGTGCTTGTCGTACGTCACGAGCCCCCTCAGCTTGATCTCAAGCTGTTCGTCGCCGAGGTCCACCAGCATCCTCCGACCCTTGTGGAGTACGTAGTCGTCAAAGTTGAACCCCGCCTGCTTGACCAGCCGCGCGATGAACGGTTGGCTCGTCCCCCACGCGCATACCGTGTACCAGTTCGCCTCGGTGCGCATCTCGAAAGCCTCGGCCGTGTGCTCCTTGGGAATCCGGTTCAGCAGGTACGCCCCGGCGACGCCCGTCCCTACGACCGCGATTCTCAAGTGTTGACGCCTTATCTCTCGCACCCCGGCCACTCCTTTTCTACTTGTCGCCGATTCATCTCCCAGCGCTGACTGGCAGCGTCCAGAGAGAAGAGAAGCGAGCAGCAGTGGAATCCTAATAAGCGCAGTAAACGAAGTATACCGCGCGATGCCAAAGAAGGCCGAAGCTTCCGAATCAAGACCCGTCATGGTCAAGGTCTCCAAGGAGACTCACGACAAGCTCGTGTCTCTCGCGAAGTGGGGGGACACGATGGACCAGGTGATCCATCGCCTGACAATGCAGGCGAAGGGACTCGAAGACATCGTCGCCGGTCAGAGCTCGATTTGCTTCATCGACGGGCAGGAGGGGCGGCTCCTGTACAGGGGATACGACATCGAGGACCTCGCGGCGAAGTCCACCTACGAGGAGACCGCATTCCTCCTGTGGCATGGGCACCTGCCGACTTCCGCCGAGCTCCACGCGTTCTCTGCCGACATGGGCGCTCGCAGGGGTGTCCCGAAGGAGGTGATGTCCATCCTGCGCTCGCTCCCGAAGAACGTGGACGCGATGGACGCCCTTCGCGTGTCCATCGCGGCTCTCGGCGTCTACGACGACCCCATGCTGACGCCTGTCGACAAAGCAGTCTCGATTTCAGCAAAGATCGGGACCGTCGTGGCCGCCATCCACAGGCACAAGCACGACCAGCCGATCGTCACCCCCAAGGAGGGCCTCGGGTACGCTTCCAACCTCCTGCGGATGGTCACCGGACGGGAGCCGAGCCCCGAGGACGAGAAGCTGATGGACGTCCTGCTCATCCTCCACGCTGACCACGAGCTCAACGCTTCCACGTTCACGGCAAGGGTCATCGCGTCGACGCTCTCAGACGTCTACTCAGCCGTCACGGGAGCCGTCGGCGCCCTCAAGGGGCCGCTCCACGGCGGAGCTAACGAGAAAGTGATCGAGATGACGATTGAGATCGGCAACCCCGAGAACGCAGAGTCCTACGTGGACGCGATGCTCGCGAAGCACCAGAAGATAACGGGCTTCGGGCACAGGGTCTACAAGACGATGGACCCCCGCGCGCGCATACTGAAGGAGATGGCGGCCGGATTCGTCAGGACGGACAAGGAGAAAAAGGTCTTCGAGATACTCGACAGGACGGAGCAGATGATGAAGGAGTGGAGGAACCTCTACCCGAACGTCGACCTGTACTCCGGGCTCGCCCTGAACCATGTCGGGATCCCCAGCTACCTCTTCACGCCGGTCTTCGCGGTCGGGAGGGCGCCTGGCTGGCTCGCGCACATCCTCGAGCAGTATGGGGACAACAGGATAATCAGGCCTAGAGCGGAATACATAGGACCGCCGCGGACGGCCTACGTCCCGATCGAAAAGAGGACGCCCCTCTCGGTGGCGAAGCCTTGAGGGTAGAAGCGCTGATCAGGCGCAGCCCCGTAACCATACGCCCGGGCGCGTCCATCAAGCAGGCGGCAGAGACGTTCGCACGCGAAAAGATCGGCCTGCTGGTGGTGTCGTCGTCCCCCAGCCCTCTCCGCGCGGAGGCGGTGGTCTCCGAGCGCGACGTTGTGCGCGCCGTCGCGAAAGGGATGCAGCTCGAAACCTCGCTGGACGCGATCGCCTCGAAGCAGCTCGTGACCGTACGGCGCTCAGACCATCCGTCGAAGGCCGCCAGACTGATGATGGAGAAGGGAATAAGGCACGTCATAGTGGAGAACGATGACGGGACACTATTCGGCGTCCTCTCCATAAGGGACTTCTTCAGCGAGGAGAGACTGCTCGCGAGTTTCCTGAAGGACGAGTCTCACGACTCCCACGGCACGGACTGACAGGTCCCTTCTCGACCGCGGTCAATCGGCTGAACGCCATCGCAGTTCTTAAATACGGTGAAGGGGCACTTTTTCAAAAATGCTGCTTTTCGGCGACCTGGGCTCCGTCCTTGCGATGGCCGGCGTGGGGGTCATGTTCACCACTCCCGTCGTCGTGCTCCCCAGGCTTCTCGCGCCGAAGCGGCCGAACCCCGTCAAGAACGCCCCGTTCGAATGCGGGCAGGTCCCCGTCGGGGCTGGCAAGATGCACTTCATGATGCAGTACTACGCTTACCTCCTCATGTTCATCGTCTTCGACGTCCTCTCCATGTTCCTCTACGCGTGGGCGGCGGCGTACAAGCCGCTGGGACTCGGGGTATCGTCTGACTGGATGGTCACCCTGTTCATGGCGCTGCTATTCGTCCCCATGGGTTTCGCTCTCGTTCTTGCGGGGAGGCGGGAACTCTGGTAGAAGCGGAAAAGTCAGGGGCTTTCCAGGTCCTCGTGGGGAAGGTCGACAACGTCCTCCAGTACGCGATCGGAGACCCTCTACGCTATCTGGCGAACTGGGGGCGGCTCTATTCGCTCTGGCCCGTCCATCTTGAAACGGCGTGCTGCGTGCCGCCTGACACGGTCATACTCGGCGACAACAAACCCATCTCGGAATACAGCGTCGGGAACGCGGTGATCGGATCGACCGGGCACGTTGGCGTGACGCGCACATTCACCAGGAGGTTCGAAGGTGACGTAGTCCAGATACGCGGCAGAGGGATGCTCCCCCTAGTCGTCACTCCCGAACACCCGATCCTCGTCATGGAGAGGGTGATGAACGGTGGAAAGGGGACCTACACGGGGCGCACGACCTGGAAGGAGGCCGGCGACCTCACTCCTGCGCCGCGCGTCAGGGACGGTGACAGGTACCTGTACCCCAGCGGCGCCCACGACTGCCTGGTCCTGCCACGAGTCAAGGGATTCGTTGATGCGAAGGAGGTCGAGCTCGAAGAGTTCGCGAACCCTCGCGGTCTGAACATCGTCAGGGGCCGCGGCGAGAACCCGCCGCTGAGTCTCCCTCTGAACGCCGACACCGCGTGGCTCCTGGGCCTCTATACTGCCGAGGGGTGGACCACGAAGAACCACGACGTCTATCTTGCCTTCGGCCACGACGAGGAGGATCTAGTCGGTCGCACCTCAGGGTTGGCGCGGTCCCTGGGCTACTCTCCCCAAGTCAAGGTCCGGGAGACGACCACCGTAGTGCGATTCTCTTCGAGCATCCTAGCTCGCGCGCTTCGCGCGTGGTGCGGTCACCTAGCACTCAACAAGAGGATACCCGACTTCATCCTCTACCACCAGGACCTCACCCTGCTGAAGTCATTCATCGAAGGCTACTTGGCTGGTGACGGAAGCAAGTCGACCGACCCGAGGGGGCCTCGATACGACAGGGCAAGCACAGTATCAAGGGTCCTCGCACTGCAGCTCCAGGTCGCATATGCGAGGATGGGACAGTTCGCCAGGCTTTCTATGTCCCACAGCCGTGGTCCATCGCTGATAGCGGGGCGTTTCGTGCAGACGCATGACGCGTACAGTATGACCGTGATCACTTCGGAAAGGAAGTGTGCCGACGTCATGATAGGGGAGGACTCCATAACGGTCCCTATCAGGGAGATCTCTAGGCTCCCCTACGCCGGACCGGTGCACAACCTCGAAACCACCGACAGCACCTACCTGGCTTCCAATGCGGTGGTCCACAACTGCTCCGTGGAAGTTGGGGCGGCGGCCGGCTCGCGCTTCGACTTCGAGAGGTTCGGGACGCTCGAGGCGTTCGGCTCTCTGCGGCAGTGCGACCTGCTGATCGTGATGGGGACGGTGACGCGCAAGCTCGCCCCGAGGCTGAAGCTGATCTACGACCAGATGGCCGAGCCGAAGTGGACAATTGCAATGGGGGCGTGCGCGATAACAGGCGGGCTCTACTTCGACTCCTACAACGTGCTCAGGGGGATTGACGACATAATACCCGTCGACGTCTACGTCCCCGGATGCCCTCCCCGGGCCGAGGCCCTCCTCCAGGGGCTCGTCCTCCTGCAGGAGAAAATCCGCAAGCTCCCGACGCTCAGCGGCGCGTGACCCGAAAGGTTGAGCCAAGCCACTCCCCCGGCGCCACCGCAGCCGCCGAAGCCGCAAGCGGCGCCCCCCCAGCCGAAGCCCGAACCCGTCCGCGCGAAGGGCGTGTCGGC
>JASHOZ010000027.1 GCA_030038395.1 Nitrososphaerales archaeon | reverse complement strand
CATCGAAGTCCAGGATACTACGCGTCAAGAAGAGTCCGGCAAACAGAGACTACGAGAGGAGGGGGGTCATCACCCTTGGCGCCATCCTCGAGACTGAAGCCGGGGAGGCCGTGGTGACCTCTCGGCCGACCGACGACGGGGTCGTCAACGCGGTGCTGTCCCAAAGGGCAAGCTAGCCCTTCAGCGCGAGCCGGAGTCCGTCCATCCAGTGCTTCCGCCGGTGAAATCCTATAGCGCCGACCTTTCCGACCCCCCTCTGACAGACCGGTATGACTCGTAGGGAGTGCATCTCACGGTGAAGGAGTACGAGCGGTACATCGTCTGGCTGGACTACTTCAACTCGGAGCTGAAGAGGAGCGAGGGGAGAAGGGTCCCTCTCGACTCGGCGACTCGTGCCCCCACCCTGTTCGAGCTAGAGGAGGCCTGCAGGAGACTCAACCTCCAGCCCCTGCCTCAGCCCGCCCGCTACCCTTCCTCGCCCACCAGGGAGTCAGGGTACGTCTCGGTGCTGAAGTCGAAGCCGAAGCACGCCCTCGTGATGAGGCTGGCGAAAGAGCTCTCCGTCGTCCGAGGGCTGGCGCAGAAGAAGCAGGGAGCCGCGCAGCAGGCGAAGAAGAAGGGCTAGGCGCCCAGGTGCGCCTTGGCGGTATATATCCGTCGGACTGCTCTATAGATGAAGGGACGCGAAAGCGCAAAGGTGTGGAATTAGCACAGTCGATTCTGCGAAGGTTTATAGGCCGGAAGAGCTTCGTCCGCAATTCTTGCTTCAAGTAGGCGTTCTGCTTCATCAGGCAAAGAGCGGACGGCTGATTGTCCGACTCTCTCAGGAGGTCAGGCCCGGGGTCTCCGTCCAGGATGCGAAGGGGAGGCGCCTTGGCAGAGTGGTCGAACTGCTCGGTCCTGTAAAGGCTCCCTACGCGTCCGTAGCTGTCTCGACGTCTAGGATGGGAAGGGCGGGCGATCCGGTCTTCATAGAGGCATGAGCGGCGTGGCGCTCTGGAACGCGAGCAGCGACGACGCCTTCATGACTTCATGCCCGGTCTGCGGCAACAAGCTGATTGGCGACACGGAGAAGGGGGAGCACGTCTGCCCCACATGCGGGTACGTCACTAGTGCGCCGGCAGACCTCGGCCCGGAGTGGAAGGCCATGGACCTCGAAGAGAAGAACAAGCGCGTCAGGGTCGGCGCACCGACGACGCTGGCGTTCCACGACATGGGGCTCACCACCGACATCGACAGGTCGATGCGCGACTCCCACGGACGGTCGCTCAACCCGGCGATGCGCGCGACCGTCGAGAAGATGAGGAAGTGGCAGAGCCGCGCCAGGACGATCAACAGCGAGGAGAGGGGGCTGTCGAACGTGCTCACCAAGATCGGCGAGCTCTGCCGGAGGCTGAACCTCCCAGACAACGTCGCAGAGACCGCGGCGCAGATCTACAGGGTCTCCGCGAAGATGAAAGTCTCGAAGAGCAAATCGGTGCTCGGGATGACGGCGGCGACCGTCTACCTCTCCTGCAGGAAGTGCGGGGTCCAGAGGACCCTGAAGGAGGTCGCACGCGCCGCCGGGATGGACAAGGGGAGTGTCGCGAGATACTTCCGGCTCGTGCTGAAGGACGTGGAGAAGGAGTACGTCCCCCCTCCGTCAATAGAGAAGTACATCTCGAAGCTGGTCAACACGGCAAAGATAGACCCGAAGGTCGAACATCTCGCCCTCAAGCTCTCGAGACAGACCGCTGACTCGAAGATCTCGAGCGGGAAGGCCCCGGCCGGCCTAGCCGCGGCGTACGTGTACCTCTCCTCGGTCCTCATGGGGGTCCACCTCCCGCAGAGGGAGGTCGCGGAGTCGGCGGAGATAACGGAAGTGACCGTCAGGAACAGGTGCAGGGAGATCCTGGAGAACTTCGTGATACGACAGGAGTTCGACCGAGCATAATGGCGAAGGAAGCCCCAAGGCCGCCGGGCAAGGCGGGGACGCAACAGGTCGCCCTGCTAAAGCGGAAGCCGGCGCCCGCGCACGGAACGGTCGCGAAGCCGAAGAAGAAGGAAGCAAAGCCCAAGAAGGAAGCGGCGCCGAGACCGGTGGAGCGGACGGAGGAAGAGCTAGTGGACCTGACCTCAAGGGTCTACAAGCTGGTGGTGGAGCGGGGGAGGGACGGGGTCCTGCAGAGCGAGATATGGAAGGAGCTCGGGCTCACGAGCCGTGACGGCTCCAGGTTGGCCATCCGCCTTGAGAGGCGGGGGCTCATAGGGAGGGTGAAGGTCCTGGAGGAGGGGCGCTGGACCTACAAACTCACCCCACTTCGCTTCCCGACGGACATGGCGTCGATCGAGAAGGTTCCGTGCATGACCTGTCAGTACGAGCCGAAGTGCTCGGCGGACGGCGAGGTCAACCCCTACATCTGCCCCTGGATAGGCCCATGGGTGATAGAGGAGGCGAGGCTTGCCCGTCAGGGGATGCCGGCGCCCGCTGTCTCAGCGTAGAGCGTACTCTGGGGGAGCGCCGATGTGAGGGTGCACGAGGCGAGGAGGGACCTCTACAGGCGTCTGGCGCGGGAACAGGGGTATAGGAGCAGGGCCGCCTTCAAGCTCATCGAGGCGACCGAGAAGTACCGCTTCATCGCTCCAGGAGACAGGGTGCTGGACTTCGGGGCGGCTCCAGGGGGGTGGATGCAGGTCGCCGCGGAGCTCGTGGGCGAGGAGGGCCTCGTGGTGGGGGTCGACCTCCACCCGATCCGGCTGCGCGGGAGGAACATCAAGGAGATAACCGCAGACGTCCACGACTCGGGAGTTGGGCAGCGGGTCTGGCTCGCACTAGGGGGCTCGCAGGCCGACGTCGCCCTGTCGGACCTGGCCCCGTCGGTCTCGGGGGTATGGGAACTCGACCAAGGCAGGCAGGCGGAGCTGACGCTGCGAGTCCTCGAGCTCTCCGGGCGCCTCCTAAGAGACGAGGGGTATGCATTCTTCAAGCTCTTCGAGGGGGAGCGCTCGCAGGAGATCAGGAACGAGTTCAAGCGGAGATTCCGGGCGGTGCACACCATCAAGCCGCGGGCGAGCAGGAGCGTGAGCTCGGAACTGTACTACTATTGCGAGGGCTGGAGAGGAGCAGGAACGGCTGAGCGGGGGGGACACCCGGAGGGGCACGACCCCTCTTAGCCTCCCGCGCGTGTTCTCATCTACGTCTTCAGGCTGCGCCCTTTTGCCACCTCCGCAACTGCTTCGACGACGTCGCGGTAGTCGGCGTCGGTCTTGACTCCTGTCTTCTCGTAGGGCTGACGCATGGTCCGCCACCCCTTCGCGTTAAGTGCGTCCATGACCGCCGCATCCGAGACAGAGGGGATGCGCAGGGCCGAGCAGGCTCGCTCGAAGCTGAAGCTCCATGGTGGGAGCGCGTCTGTGCCCGAGATGGAAGCCAAGACCTTCGCGGCCTCCACAAATCCGAGCCGGCGCGCGGCGACCGCAGCTTTCCTCGCCGTCTCTTCTTCGGTCAGGGGCCCGAGCCACATCGGCCCCGCCCGCCTTGTCCTCGCCCCACACCTCGTGCATGCGCGCACCTCGTCGGCGGAGCGTGACTCTGCCGTGTGCCCGCACTTCAGGCACCAGACGACATACCCCACGTGCCGGGTCCCTTCGTCGGCCTTCGAAGCCCCTGCGTGCACCCGCACGTACACTCTCATGTAGTGGAGCGTGCTGTGCGCCATGACGGCGGTGACCCCAAGGTCGAGCGACGCGGCCTCCCTCCTGATTGCGTTCAGGAGGATCCTCAGTCCGGTCTCGTGGTGGAAGTGGTTGTTGAGCGTTGACGCTCCGTAACGCCGAAGCGCGACCGAAGGGTGGACGCCGCACAGGACCGCCGTGTCGGTCGCCGTGAACGAGGCCACCCCGCCGTCCTTCGTCGCCCTGAGAGCAGCCTGCAGGAATGGTACGGGCGACCCGAAGGGGTCTATGTCAACATAGTCGAACCTCTCGTCCTTCCCGAACCTGGAGTAGAGGTACGAGTTCCCTTCGCTGTGCTCGAGCGTGCAGCGCAGGCCCACACCGTTCAGCCTGGCACTCCGGCGGGCGAGCTTCAGCCCGTCGAGGTTTACGTCGGCCATGGTGACTTCGAGGTCCCTTCCTCCCTCAGTGGCGACTCTGAGGCCGCGCGCGCCCGCTCCGGCCAACGCGTCGCAGAAGCTGCGCCCGTCGGTCGCGACGACGACGGAGACGGAGATGGACCGGTTCACGGCTGCGGCAGGATTGTAGAAGACTGGGACTGAGGGCGGAACGGGAGAGAGGCTCCCCTTAGGGACGAGGAGTTTCGTCGCCCCTTCAGTCGTACGCGTCAGGAGCAATGGCGGCGGATACCAGAAGGGGAGTCTGTTAAGAGGTTCGGACCGCCGTTGCGCGATGTGGGTTCACAAGGGCCCTGTCTGACAAGCATGTGACTTGGCCTCCAGTGTGGGTGCCGCCATTAGCACGCGGGGGTACAGAAGTAATAGAACTGCGAATAGGGCCAGACGCCGTATGAACTCTCTCCCCCGATTCCAAAGAGGAATCTCGTCACAGACTGGCGTTGGTCAGGGATGCAGAGGGCGTTAGAGTTGCACGCCGCTGCGGGACCCGTGATGAGCGGAACGAGCCCTAGCACGAACAGCGAGAGGATGCCAAGGGCGAAGACTATCCCCTTTGTCCGACGTCGCACCCCTCCCTTAGCCTGCCAGGGACTTCTTAAGTGGTTGCATCCACTTGATCGATGAAGGGAGCACTCGACTTTGGACCGCCCTTCACACGACCCGCAATATTGCCTTCGGCAGTGGCAGCATCATTAAATAACTTAATCCGCTTTACGAAGTCGTTGGGCGCCGAAGCCCCCGGAGTTCGCCGGTTCCAATGCCGTCGGGACCGAGCTGCGGGCCGAAGGGCGGGAGACGGTTGACAGGACTTGCGTCTCGACCGCCATGACGCAGCAACCCCCGCTCTGATTGTCGCGGTAGTGCTTGGACTCCCTGCTGTCGTCACAGGAGGCACCGTCCTCAGAGCCCAGACCTCTTTGAGCGCAGGGGCCGCGGCAGCAGGCGGATCGGACGCGCTTGCGGGCGCCGTCGTGGCGAACATCAGTGTTGGGGCCACGCCGGAAGGAATGGCTTACGACTCGGCCAAGGGTGAGGTCTTCGTGACTGGCTATGCCTCCAATTCTGTGTCCGTCATATCCGACTCCACAGACACGGTCGTCGCCAAGGCGAGCGTCTCGGCTCCGTACGCGGCCGCTTACGACCCCACTGACAAGGAGATCTTCGTGGTCGACACATTCCGCGACTCCCTCGACATCATATCCGACTCCACCAACATGGTGGTGGAGTCCTTGGGCGTAGTCACTCCGGCGGCGGTCGCGTACGACTCCGGCAAAGGGGAGGTCTTCGTTGCGGAGGGCCCCTCCAACACAGTGTCAGTGATCTCTGGCTCAAGCAAGGAACCGGTGGCGGTGCTCCTCGTCGGAAACGGTCCTATTGCCCTCGCCTACGACTCCGGCAAGGGGGAAGTCTTTGTTGCCAACGACGGCTCGGACACTGTGTCGGTGGTCTCGGACGCCAGCAACACCGTATCTGCGACGGTGAGCGTCGGGACTACGCCGAGCGCCGTGGCCTACGACTCCGGCAAGGGGGAACTCTTCGTTGCGGACTACGGCTCCAACATGGTATCGGTGATCTCCGATGCTACTGACAGAGTTGTGGCGAACATCAGCGTCGGAGCCTATCCGGACGGCATCGCTTACGACTCAGGTACGGGCGACATCTTCGTCGCCAACTATGGCTCAAACTCCACATCCGTGATATCAGACTCCACTGATGCGGTAGTCGCGAACGTGAGCGTCGGGGCCAACCCAACAGGGGTCGTCTACGACCCCTCGAGGGGGGAGGTCTTCGTGGCCAACTCCGGTTCCGCATCGGTCTCGGTGATTTCTGATTCGACCTTCCCTAGGGTGACAGCAAGCTCCACGGGTACCGTGACGAGTAGCTCTGCCAACGGTATCCCCGAATTCCCGCTTCAGCTTGGGGGCGCCACGGCTGTGACGCTCGCGGTAGCTGTATGCTACCTTCTCATGCGGCGGATCGCATCCGAGGACAGATAGCGGACTCCCGACTGAGGGAAGGCCCGCAAAGGGTCTGGGAGCTGAGCCTTCGGGACCACGCGTGCCCTTCGGGAGTGCTACACGTTGACCTTGGCAGTCGCCACGACCAGACATCTGGCTGTCGGCCACTCCTGGATAGCCCGCAATACCCTCTCTGGGGTGCTGCGTAGATTCATCTACCTGGCTTGCGGACAGAACGCATGGGGAGCATCTGGCTGCTCACGGGGCCCCCGGGGGTCGGCAAGTCCACGGTCGTTTCGGCGGTGGTGATGCGGCTGAAGAGCGCCGGGGTGGTCGTAGGGGGGTGCACCACACTCGAGCGGAGGGAGAAGGGCTCGAGGGTCGGCTTCCAGATTCTCAGCCTGACGGACGGCACGCGTGGGGAACTCGCATCCGCGTCGGGGCGCCTCGGGCCGCGGGTCGGACGCTACCGAGTCAACCTCTCGGACCTCGCTTCCGTAGGAGGGAGAGCGCTGTTGCAGGCGGCTGAGCGGTCAGAGGTCGTGGTCATCGACGAGGTGGGGCCGATGGAGCTTGTCAGCCCCGAGTTCAGGAAGGGGGTCAGGGCATGCATCGACTCGGGAAAGCCCATCATGGCCGTCGTGCATGAGAGGCTTGACGACGACCTGCTTACCGAGCTAAGGGACAGGGCGGGCGAGACAATTACCGTCGCCGTCGAGAACAGGGGAGGGATAGCCGAACGCCTGTCGAAAGCGATCCTCGAAGCCGCTGGCGGGCCGAAAACAAGTTAAGCCGACCGGCGTCTCTGCCAGGGGTTGGCCAGTCTCGTCGGTGGGGCCGATGAGGCCGGGCGTGGGTGCGTCGTCGGCGCTCTGGTAGTCGCGGGCGTCGCTGCCACTGGGCCGGGTCTGCGCAGGCTGAGGCAGATGGGTGTGAAGGACTCGAAGCTGTTGTCGCCGAAGCAGAGGGAGGCACTCTATCCTGGGATCGTGAACGCGTGCTCCACTGTGAGGTGGCTGGCAATCCAACCATCTGAAATTGACAAGGCGGTTTCCTCGCGCCGGCCCCTAAGGAAGCTGAACTACCTGGAGGCAGTCTACTTCGCGAAGGTCATCGACATGCTCGGCGTCAGCCGCGTCACCGTCGACGCATGTGACACGGTGGCATCCAGGTTCGGGGAGAGCATCAGGGAGAACATGGCGACTCGGTGCCGGGTGACCGCCCTCCACAAGGCAGACAGGGACTACCCCGCGGTGTCGGCCGCCTCGATAGTCGCGAAGGTGAACCGCGACAAGCTGATCGGAGAGCTGAAGGAGAGGCACGGAGACTTCGGCACGGGATACCCTTCCGACCCTGCGACCCGCGCCTACTTCCGCCGCTGGCTCGAAGAGGGGAAGGAGCCACCCGACTGGACTAGGAAGAGCTGGAAGTCGTGGGCGACCTTCAGGCAGGCGACGCTGCAGACGCGATGATACTCTGAGCGAGCCAAAGTATAAGTGGTGGTCATACGTATAACCACGAGTATGAAAAGTAGGATGAAGGTGGGGACGAAGGGCCAGGTGGTCATACCAAAGGCGGTCAGGGATATCGCGGGAATCAGGGAGGGGACCGAAGTAATCATTGAGGCAAGAGACGGCGCAGTCTACGTGAGACGGGCCGGCCCCCCGGTGGAAAGGTACGTGGACTACTTCGCACACACGTTCGCTAAGAAGCCACGGGGAGGCGTCGACGTCAGGCAGCTGCTGCTGGAGGAGCGACTTGAGCGCCAAAGTCATCTACGTTGACTCGAACATATTCATCGCGCCGCTCTTGTCGGAAGATTCCCGCAGAGCGGTCTCTAGCAGAGGGGTGCTCTCCTCGATAGAGGAGGGCGCGGCTGTGGCGTACACCTCTACGCTGACGTGGGAAGAGGTAGTGTGGGTGGTATGGAAAGTCCTC
>JASHOZ010000026.1 GCA_030038395.1 Nitrososphaerales archaeon | reverse complement strand
TCTCGACAAGGGAGCCCAGAGTACGAGGCCGTAAGGCCTAGTGAGGCGGCCGTGACTCTAGGGACGGTTCGTGACCTCGCTAAGAGGACCCGACATCGAGTACCTAAACGCACTCCATTCTTTCCTTCAAGCCAAGAAAGTGGTGGCTAACCTGCATTCAAAGATGGAACCCCTGTCAGGAACATCGGGGATGTATTCCAGAGGCTTTCGGGGCGACTTTGATGCAATTTTGTGAAGCCGTGCTTCGCCAGAGTCATTCCCGTTGGTCTCTACCCACAATGTGCAAGACAGTGTGCACCTCTAGTACGACAGTTGGAGAGTATGCCAATGTCGAGCGCCGGTTTTGAGTTTGGAACACCTTCAACACAGCGCGATGACGGCTATCCCAGCGCCTACGCTGAGATTGCCGCAGAGTGGACTGACATGGGAGCTCAGATAGTGGGTGGATGCTGTGGGACAACGCCAGATGACATCCGAGCCATCAGAAGAGTTGTCCGAAACCGCCTGCCCACTGTCGGAACGACTCACTTGAACAGCTGACTCTAGCTGCGAGAAGCTAGAGCTTCTCCACCAGCTTCATCATCTCGGCGTAGTGATGGTTGATTACGTCGGCGCCTTGGGGACCCATCATCTTCTCGGCGTTCTTCTTACATTCTGAGATCGCGGTAACTATGCCCTCTTTCGTGGGCGAGACGTAGCTTACTCCGCATTGGGAGAATACCCCCTCGACGAATGCCTTTACCTGTTGTCTCAGCTGCTCATCGGTTACCTGCTGGTGGAGCATCCTGGCGAATTCGCCGTTGGCGCTCTCGAAACACTTCAGGAGTTCATCCCTTACGAAAGCGGGGGTGATTTGCTCGGCAGGAACGTCAGGCGCAACGTACGTGTGAACCATACTTCGGGGGGGAAAAATAACATATGTTATATAACCCTATCGACCCACTAGCACGACAATGCAAACTCCTTCGAAGGATGCCCCACTAATGCGGAAGTTCGAGGCAGAAGTACACTCGCGCGTCCCTCATCTCGATGGAGGGCGAATTGTCAACTCAACCCCGCTGCTAGAGGTTACAGCCGCGCTGCAGGAGTGCGCGAAGCTTGAGTACGGGATGGCGATCAGGGGCGACGTTCGGGTGTTTGCGAAGCTCGACTCTAGGATTCCAGGCGGCTCGGTGAAGGTGAGGCCAGCGGTCAACATCGTTGGCGACGCCATCTCTTCCGGGAGGCTTTCAGAAGGACAGACCGTCTTCGAAGCCACGTCGGGCAACTTCGGCCTCGCGCTGGGATGGCTCAGGAAACTGAAGATCGACGTCGTGGTCCTGGTCTCAAGGAGGCTGCAACAGGGGGTCGTCGATCAGCTGAAGGCTGAAGGGGCGAGGCTTGTAGACCTAGACGTAGACATCTGCCCCGCGCCAGGGCTGAAGGATGACGCAGACCTATTGATGGCGAAAGGGGTCGCATCGAGCGTGAGGCAGCAGCTCTCAGAGCTCGGCTTCGAACCAAGGAAGTTCGACGAGGCGAGGGAGGAGGCGGAGAGGCTGCTTGCTCGGCAGGACGCAATTGGACTGGCAAAGCTACTCGCACGAGTCTACGATGGGTTCTGCACGGAGCAATACGATAACGAACTCAACGTTCAGGTCCACCAATCCGTCACTGGGCCTGAACTCGATCAACAGCTAGCCGAGATGGGGACGTCGCTCCTCGAGGCAGACTTCGTCTGCACTTTCGGGACAGGGGGAACGGCAGGAGGTGTCAGCAGATACGTCGAGTCCAAGTACGGCAGGAGGGGGACGCGAGTCGTATTCCCTCTCGCAGGACAGGATGTAGCTGGAATAAGAACCAGGGCGAAGGCAGCAGGACTCCGGTTCTACGAGCCTGAGCTGTATCTCGGAGAGCACGAGGTCGACTTCGATGAGGCGACGAGGCTCTTTGAGTTCTTCAACAGGGCAGGGTTCGACATTGGAGAGAGTGGGGCGCTGGCACTGTACGCGTGCATGCAACTGATCAACTTCGGAGCCGCAAGGGAGTTCGTGGTGATGGTTGCCGACGGCGCCTCGAAGTACTCTGCCGAGGTGAAGGCAGTTGCACGGAGAGGGAAGAGGGAGCAGGTGAGGCTAGAAGAGGCAGCTGCGGCAATCAAGGAGTACGGAGGGGTGATGTGGGCCCACAACATGTTTGTCCCAAAGGAAGAGGGGGTGAGAGTCATTGCCTCGGCCCTCGGGTGCGCCGAGTCTGAGGTCAAGGTAGCTGCTGCAGGAGATGTGCAGGCACTGCTCAACGGAGCTGAGCCGTCTTATGAATTCGAGAGCCTCATCCCCAAGAATGAACGGCCCGTTCTGGTCGTCTGCATGGCCGGAAACACTTCCCTGATGATAGCGAAGGTGCTCGAGAGGAAGGGGGTTGCCGCTGAGAGCCTCGTGGGGGGGATAACTGGGCTACCGGCTTCAAGGGGAAGGCAGCCTTTCGAGCTCGTCGAAAGAGCGCGAAGCTAGGCTCCAACGGGATACAGTGGCGCACACTACGCGGATGGTGACCGCGTCGCTGAATTTCAACGCTCCCTCTGGGCCCCTCCATAGAGGCGTCCGCGACTTCGCCAAAGTGGACACAAAAGCGGCGCTCCTCGGTCCCATCTCGCCGTGATGAACGGGATGGCGCGCCACGGGAACACGTGGCAATCCCGAGCGCCACGAGCTTCGAGACCTGCGACTGGAGCGCCCACTTGGTCGCTTCAATCGCGGCCAGGGCCGTTTCGCTTACGGGCGGCGACTCGCACGACCGGCGAGCGGGCCGCCGGAGTTGAGCCGGCGACTCTGGTTGTCGCGAGTCACGACGCGACTCTGAATTGAACGTTTCAAACCGCTTTCGGACATCACTGGCGTACTTCACGTATGCCTCTCCGAAGTTCTTACGCAGCTGCCTCTCTTCGACGGGGCTTACGGCTTTCCCTCCGACTCCAATGTGAGCTTTGCATTGCCAGCCTCGGCTCCGCTTCCCGTTAGGTCTTCGGCCAACGAAGGGCCCTAAGATCTCGCAAAAACCCAGAAACTTCGGTTCCCTTCTTTCGAGGTCGTGCCCGATTAGGCAACGTCCGCCAGAAACTGACCGTATACCTCTCTGTGCCTCTCGGGCTCCTCGTACCTGGCGGTATGCGAACTCTTCTCGAAGACGACCATCTTCGATCCCTTGATTCCCATCGTAAGCACCTCGGCATTTCGTGGTGTCACCTCGTCGTACCTGCCACACGTGACGAGAGTCGGGACTTCGATCCTCCCCAACTCCCTCGTGACGTCCCAGTACCTTAGGTTCCCCGTGGGGAGGAACTCGTTCTCTCCCCACATCAGCCTATACACACGACCTGGAGATCCACGCCTCTTCTGTTCGACTAGGGACCTGATCATCGGTGGCCATGGGTCGAGGCGACACAGGTGTCTCTTGTAGACCTCGTCCATCGCTCTCAAGTACTCCTCGTTCGAGAAGTCGCCGTCCGCCTCGTGCCTCTCAAGCACGCTCCTGACCTCCTCAGGGAGTTCCGCCCTCAGTCGCCACATCTCAGAGACGCAGAGAGGCGAGCTGGAGCTCCCACTTGATATCATCAGGCTCGAAAGGTTGCGAGAGAACATCGCCGCATATGCAGTGTCGAGAAAGCCTCCCCAGCTGTGGCCGTAAAGGTGGACCCGGCCCAGCTTCAGTCCTACCCGGACGCCTTCGACCTCTTCAACGTACCTTTCTACCGTGTAGAGATGGGGACTAAGGGGGCTGTCAGACTTCCCACACCCGAGCTGGTCGTAGAAGACAACGCGGAACCCGTCCTCGCTGAACCTCGCCATCGGGAGCAGGCCGTCGTGGCTCCCTCCGGGCCCTCCGTGCAGGCAAAGAATCGTCCCCTTTCGCGGCTCCCCGAAGCTTCTGTAGAACAGCCAGTAGCCATTCGTTCGTATGTACCCCTCGACATAGTCACGCGTGCTCACCACCGTATACGTCTCGGACACGAAGCCGATGGTACGGCTCAGGCGATATAAGCGTCGGGGGAGTGAGGCCGAGCGAGCCGCCGAGCGCGACCGGTGTACTCCATCCGAGTTTATTAGTTGCCGCGTTCTCTTACTGGCAGACGTTGGCCAGCGAGCTGAAGGCGATCCACGTGGTATACGCGGAGTGGTGCCCTCACTGTGTCCCGACGACGACGGAGCCGATGAAGAAGGCAGCGGCGGCCCTGGGCGTCAGCTACGTCCCCCACGACATCGACACAGATGAGGAGAAGGTCGCCGACGACCTTGTCCGCAGGTATGGTGACTGGTCGCCAGACTACATCATCCCGCAGGTATTCTTTGAGTTCGAGGACGGCACCTTCAGGCACGTGCTGACAGGATACTCTGAAGGGGTGGCATTCACAAGGAAGGGGGTCGAGAACCTACTGGCCAGCCAGTTCTTCTCCGGACTGAGGGCCGCGCCCAAGGCCAGATAGTCACTTGGCGGAACACGACGAACAGAGGTCTCTATCAGACGCGACAGGCTGCAGGAAGAGGGCGTTGCATCTCGCACAGACAAAGATCGCGCTTCTGTCGGGTGCATCACTTTTGGTGCGCCGGTAGTTCTGTGTCCAGTACGCTGTTCTGAGCACCGGGCCCTCCGCTTCCCCCTCCATCGCGAGGTCCCACGCGTATCTCGTCGCCGTCCGGACATCCTCCTCGCGCATATCGCCGCCCTGCCCCATGGCGCCTCGAATCAGCGACGTTAGCGCCGCGACGTTGTCCGCCATCCCATAAGCCATCACTCTGGAGACGTACCCCTTTGGGCACGTCGTTGCCGCCAGAAGCGTGTCGCCTTCTTTCAGGATCCGAAGACTGGCTGACTGGTCGCAGTGGCCGTGGCACCTCTGCGGTTCGCTGAGCTTCTCCAACACGATCAGTTTCGTGCTCATGCTGAACCTAGGAGGTCGTCTGCCTTTTGAACCATTTGGCCGTCGCGCCAGAACGTCTAGCTCGCCTATGACCTCGTCTGGACATTCGCCGGACGACGAGCCCCACTTTCCCTCACCGGGCGTGCCTCGCAAAGACGGAGTCAGATCTGGCCGCCTGCACTCCTTTACGTCTCCGGTGTCTCAGCCACACAAAGTGGAATGCGAGACCAATACAGAGAATCCCGACTCCGAGTCCCACCTCTACTGTAGAGAGCGAGACTGCAAGACCGAGACAGCCAACCAAGCCGGCAACCGCCAGCCACTTTGGAAAGGTCCTCTGAGCGGGTGACAGCCTGAGCGCCGAGATGTTCGTCACGGAGTAATACAGGAGCGTCCCGAAACTTGAGACTGCTATGGCCGTCTCGAATGGCGCGAGCGCCGCCACAAGGACCGCTGCTGTGCCCACCACGAGGACACTTCGCCAAGGATTCTGGCCGTTCCCGAGTCGGGCCATCCCCGACGGCAGGTCTGACTGTCGGGCCATGGCGAAGGCGACGCGCGACACCCCCAACAGGTCCGAGAGTCCTTCGTTGAATGTGGTGAGTAGCGCACCAGCCACCACGATTGCCACTCCAGCCCCGCTCCCTACTGCCGCCATGGCGCTTTGCAGAGGGGATGAGGAGTGCGCGACGCCTGCTCCGCCGAGCACTCCGACGACAGTGAACGCGACGGCGAGGTACAACGCCGTGGCCGTCCCGAGGGCTATCACCGTGGCCCTGGGGATGGTGACCCTCGGGTTCCGGACCTCTTCCACGAGGGTAGCGATGCGGCTGTACCCGGTGTAAGCGAAGAACAGCAGCGCGGTTGCCTCGAATACTCCTGTCACTCCCCCTGGCGAGAACGGAGCCAGGTTCGATGTCCGCACTTCAGGAATCCCGATCAATGCCACGGCGAGAAGCGAGACGATGGACATCACGACGACCACATCAGTTACCCTCACGGATCGCCTGATCCCCAGGGCGTTCAGGCTCGTCATCGCCAGCGCGGCGAGGACTGCGGCGACCCGCGCAGGGACGCTCGCAACCACCGCGTGAAAGTAAGCTCCGAAGGCGAGGGCGATCACCCCGGGCCCGACTGTGTTCGCTGCCAGGAACATCCACCCTGCCCCGAACCCCCACCAAGGCCCGATTGCCCGACGACCGAACTCGTAGGTTCCGCCAGTCCTCGGGTAGACGGCTGCCAGCTGGGCTGAGGAAAGGGCGTTGCAGAAGGCGACGAACGACGCGATCACGAGGGCCACGAGGAGCGAGGGGCCGGCGATGCCGGCCGCAGGGGCAATCACGGCGAAGATCCCTGCGCCGAGGATGGCAGCAAGACCAGTTGCGACGGCGTCGAACACTCCGAGCTGGGGCTTCAGGTCCACAGGAGAGGCACCATGCGAACGCAGATGGCGGCCGATGGTCACGAGAGATTAGCCTTCCCATGTTGCCTCGCATCGACCGCAGGGGGTGCGCACCATCCGCCCTTGCTCCGTGGCTAGTGCCGGTTTCCGTGGGTGGCTCACCCTCACCGCTGGTCTGCTCGTCTCAAGTGTGTATGTCGGAAGAGGCAGGGTTCGACATTCAGAGAATGAATCCCGATGCCCGCCAACGGTTTTAAACTGACCGAGAAGAGCCCGAAAAGTCTCCTTTGACGGAAGGCCAGCTAAACAACTACGTGACGCACTCGAAGGCAAGGGTGAAAGGGGACAAGAACTGCAGCCCGGCCGAATTCGCCAGCCTGCTGGACCGTGCGAAGGCAAGGCTGGGGGTGACTGGGTCCAGGTCTCTGGTGGCCGACCTGAACGGAGTCGCAGTAGAGCTGACGACCAACAACGCGCACCAGGCTGACTTCTGGGCGCGCAACTGGTGGCCAGCGAAGGTCAAGACCGGTCCTGATGCCCACATCTACTCAGTCTCGGGGGTCGACGGCATCGAGCCTTCAGCATACTACTCTCCCAAGCTGCGCTCTGCCTTGTTCGTGAACACCGAATACTACGGGCAGTGCAAGTCCTGGGCACTGGGAATCGCGGCCGCCATCCTTGAGCAGAGCCATAACACGCTCTCCATCCATGGAGCCACGGCACTTTACAAGGGGAAGGGCGCGATCATCGTCGCCCCGACAGGCACGGGAAAGACCACTCAGGCCTTCAAGCTCTTCCAGCACCCGGCGGGCAAGATCTGCGGCGACGACTGGGCATACGTCAGGTTCCCGGACGAGATTGAACAGAAGCCTGCAGCCCCCCTCATCGCCCGCCAGCCCGAACGGGCCCTCTACATGAGGTCGGAGTCGCAGAAGGAGCAGGGCTGGCTGAGGGAGGTCTTCGATAGGTCGATGAACGAGAACGTCACGATGAGGAAGGAGGACTGCGAGCACCCTGTCGGGGCCGACATGTGCTCCCTCACCAAGAAAAAGTGCGTCTTCAACGAAGGGAACGGCTGGTGCTACTATGCCTTCGGGAACTCGAGGGTGCTGGTGAACAGGGAGGACCTTCTCGGACCGGACAAGGTGGTAGACGAGGTACCAGTCAACCTAGTTGTCCTGCTCCGGCGTGACGACCACAGCCCTCCCGAGGAGAAGCTGAACCCGGACGAAGCGATCGAGACTCTGCAGAGAGGGGAGTACATGATTCTCCCTGGCGCGGGACCGAAGGAGAAGTGGGGGACGATATCGAACGAGCCCTGGTATAACCCCTACCTCCTCGAGCTCGACAACGGAAGACAGGCGCGATTCTTCAAAGCGATGTTCGAGAACTGGAAGGTGCCTTGCCTGATTCTGAACACCGGAGTGGAGGGAATCCAGGCGAGCCACACCAGGATTGTATCGGCCCTCGAAGCGGCGTAGGGGGCTTCCCCACTCAGGCCCTTCTGGCAACCCGTAAGTACGATGGACAGTCGGGCCGCGCCGATGATCGTCCTCGAGTTCGTGGCCATTCTCCTGCTCGCTTCCATCTTCGCGGGGGTCTTCGGGTCGATAGTCGGGCTAGGAGGCGGCGTCGTGGTGATACCCGTGCTCACGCTGCTCCTCGGAGTCAACATCCACTTCGCGATCGGGGCAAGCATCGTGGCGATAATCGGCACTTCTTCGGGGGCTGCCTCGGTCTATGTGAAGGACAGGATAACGAACCTGAGGGTCGGGATGTTCCTCGAGCTTGCCACTACTTCGGGAGCAATAGTCGGGGCCGCGCTGGCTGCCTACGTCGACTCGTCGGCTCTAGAGCTGATATTCGGGAGCATCCTGCTCGTGACACTCGTCCCCACGGTTATGAGGATAGGCGAGGACATGCCGAAGAACCCGGAACTCAAGGGCCTCTCCAAGCGGCTTGGCCTCTCCGGGTCATACCCGGAGGCGGAGGGGAGAGAAGTGAGCTACAACGCGACGAGGCCGAAGACGGGCCTGTTCGGGATGGTGATAGCGGGTCTCCTGTCCGGGTTGCTCGGCATCGGGAGCGGCGCATTCAAGGTGATCTCCATGGACGTCGCGATGAAGCTCCCGATGAAGGTGTCAACGACGACCTCGAACTTCATGATAGGGGTCACCGCCGCCGCGAGCGCGGGGATCTACTACGCCCGCGGGGACGTCGACCCTGTCGTCGTCGCACCCGTCGCTCTCGGCATCCTCATCGGCGCGGTCATAGGGGCGCGCTTCTTGGTGCGCGCCAGGAACCCTACGATAAGGAAGATCTTCGCGGTCGTGCTCGCGGTCGTGGCTGTCGAGATGATACTTGCGTCCCAGGGGGTGGCGGTCTGACCATGGACTCCGGGAGGATGGACAGCGTCATCGGGGATGTCTTGCGGTACGGCGTAATCCTATCGTTTGCGGTCATCCTAGCCGGGACAGGGATCCTTGCCATCAGGAGTGGGGCCTCGGGCATCTCAGGCGCACTGACTTACAACGCGGGCTCCATCCCTCATGGCAACTTCACGGTGAGCTGGGCGGGCCTTGTGAACGGGCTGCTCGGCCTTCAGCCCTACTCGGTGATCGAGCTGGGCGTCCTGATACTCCTAGCCACGCCTGTCTCGAGGGTTCTCGCCTCGGTGTTTCTGTTCGCCGCCCAGGGCGACAGGTTGTACGTATACATCACAGCCGTGGTGCTTGCCCTGCTACTGTTTAGCATCTTGGTGACGCCCTTCATCCCATTGTTCAACGCCTGAACTCTCTTCAGCCAGACGAGACGCATTCGACCGTCGACTGTGATTTCTCGCGTCCCTGCTGGCGCGCTTCACGCGCTCCGAGCGAAGCTGGCACAGAGCATCCCGTAGTACGTCGGGACCTGATACGAGAGTAGCTCTCCCTTCATCGGCACGACCGAGAGTGCGCCCGCGAGGGTCGTCATCTGCCAGAGGCTATCGGGCTTCGCTTCCGCCACCAGTTCTCCCTTGAGGTCCATCAAGGAGGCGAGCCTGTTCTGTTTGATCGCCTTCACGACGGCCTCGTCGTAGTCCTTAGCGCGCGGGCTGAACCCGTACGGCCCCTCCTTCATGTGTGCATGCGCTTGGTCGGAGCTCGCGACGAAGGCCACCCTCTTCTCGGTCCCTTCCGCCTCCTCAGCCACACACGTGCCGAAATCGAAGTTCTGGCGCAGCGGGATTCCTCTGGAAGGGGTGACTATCAGGATCTTGCTCCTCGGACTTGTCCCTCGCAGGAAGAACCAGAGCGGAATCAGTGTCCCCCAGTCCATCGCCAGGTTCGACAGCGGTCCTTCGAGCGTCCCGTAGTTCGCTCCCACTACTGGGAGTCCGGCCCTTTCCGCGCGGGCTATCAGGGCGTTCCCGAACTCTACGTCGCTCTTCGCCTGAAGCCTGATCTCCCTCCGACCCTCGGTCACCGTACCCGAAGAGTTCTGGGCAATCACTACCCCGATGTGCTTCGGGAGCCGGAGGTTGTGGGGGGTCGCCACGACTATGGTCTCCGGTCGCGTGGCCTTTACACGCCTGGCGAGTTCGCGCATCCCCCGTCTCGTCGGGGCGAAGAGAGCGAGCTTGTCACCTGCGAGTGCGGGGACGATCTCCCCTCCGTGCGGAGCGATGCAGGCGTAGACGAGAGGCACGTCGTTCCGCGCGCACCTCCGCTATTCAAGCGTTCTTCGATAGGTAGTGCATGACTCCCATGACGGAGGTGCGAATGGAGATCTTCGCGTAAATTGGGAGCTCCGCGCTGCCCGCCTCGCGCCCTACTCTGAGCTGCATCGCGTCTGAGATATCCTCAAGGGAGGAGCCTCTCGCAGCCATGTCCGCTACGTCCTTGACCCACGAGGTCACCTTCGCCGCAGTCGCGTCGAGGACCTCGTCGACGTCCGTGCGGATACCGAAGTGCGGGGTCAGCAGCGCCTTGGCTCCTAGTTGCTTGTGAGATCGGACGGTCGACACCAGCTCATGAGGGTCTAGACTGGGCGGAGGCGTGGTCGGTATCAGAGTCCGAAGCCCCGGGTACACGATTCCCACCGAGTCGGCGGTGAGGAGGACCCTCGTCTCGTTCAGCAGCACTGAGACCTGATGCGGTGCATGTCCGGGGGCGTGAATGAGAGTGGCGCTCAGGCCGTCCCCAAGGGCCAGGTGCAGCTCCTTTCCGACGGCTGTCATCCTCCCGGAGGGGATGGGTTCAGGGCGGCCGTACATCGCCATTATCTCCTCCCCGAAGACGCGGGTCGCGCTGTCGACGAGCTTGGTTGGGTCTGCCAAGTGCGGAACGGCCCTCTCGTGCGCGAAGACCTCGGCGTCCACCATCTCGCGTGCCAGTGCGCCTGCGGCTCCAGCGTGGTCGAGATGGACGTGCGTCGGTATGATGTACCTGACGTCCGACGGCATTATGCCGAGCTCAGCGAGGCCCGCGAGGACGCTCTGTGTAGAGGAGGCGTATCCACAATCCACGAGGGTCGGCTTCGGCCCTGTTATCACGTACGCCGCCACCGTATTCGCCTGTCCCAGCGCAAAGGTGTCCAGCATGTACACCCTGTCTGCGACTCGAGTCGCGTACAACACGTGCACCTGCTACGGGCCGCTTGGTTTTCCGAACTCGTACGCGAGCGTAGCGAGCGACGCGGCTCCGAACTTCAGCACGTCTTCGTCGACCTTGAACCTGGAGCTATGATTGGGATATACGCACCCCTTCGCGGGGTTGTTCGTGCCTAGGAAGTAGAACGTCCCCGGCGCGCGCTGCAGGAACCTGGAGAAGTCCTCCCCTCCGAGCAGCGCGTCGACCTTCTTGACCCTCATGTGTGGGATCTTACCTAGGACTCTGATCACCGCCTGGGTCGTCTTCACGTCGTTGACCGTGACCGGATAGGCGTCTTTTTCGAACTCAATTTCGGCGCGTGCGCCGAAGGCTGTGGCTATCCCCCTCGAAACCTCCGAGACCTTCGACTTCGCCCTCCTCCTGGTCTCCTCGTCCAGCGTCCTGATCGTCCCCTCGAGAAGCGCTTCGTCGGGGATGATGTTCTCCTTGGTGCCGGAGTGGACCGACCCCACGGAGATTACGAAAGGTTTCATTGGGTCGATCATCCTTGAGGAGACGCCTTGCAGGGCTAGGATGAGCTGGGCAGCAACGTAGACCGGGTCGACTGTCTTGTGCGGTGCCGACCCGTGCCCTCCCCTTCCCTTTATCCTCACCTTGAAGGTGTCGGGCGCTGCCATGACCGCTCCCTCCCGGACGCCGAACTCCCCGGAGCGCCTGTCGCTGTCGATGTGAAGTCCGAACACGTAGTCGACCTTCGGGTCACTCATGACGCCGTCCTCGATCATCGGCAGCGCCCCTCCCCTCCCACCATGCTCCTCCGCCGGCTGGAAGAGGAACTTCACGGTGCCGTGCAGCTCTTCCGCATGCGCGGCAAGCAGTCTCGCCGCTCCCAGGAGCATGGCGACGTGAGTGTCGTGCCCGCACGCGTGCATGACCCCTTTGACCTTCGATCTGAACTCGACCTCTGCCATCTCCTCGACAGGGAGAGCATCCATGTCTGCCCTTAGCGCAACAACCCTGCCCTTCTTCCCTCCCTCAAGCGTGCCGAGCACCCCCGTCCCTCCCACTCCCTTCCTCACCCTGACTCCAAGCGACTCGAGTCTCTTGGCGACGAAGTCGGCGGTTTCCCTCTCTTGATAGGAGAGTTCTGGCTTCATGTGAAGTGCCCTCCTCGTCCTGACCAGTTCGTCCTCGTTCGCCGTCGCCTCGGCGAGGAAGTCCACGTGGCGCCTTCGCGAGAGCGCCGATAAAAGCTCTCATCCGCGTCGCAAGATAGGGGGTCGGCCGCCGCACTCCCGAGAGCGTATGCCAACGGCCGGCAGGAGGCCAAGCTTTTAGGGCGAGCGGGCGCTCCCCACGCGTGGCCCTGTCCAACGCCGCGAAGGCAGGCGCACTCCTCTTCCTAGGGAGCGTCCAGTTCGGCATATTGCTGATGCTGGCGGAGGCGGTGAGCCCGACATACAGCGTCCAACTGAATTACATCAGCGACCTCGGCTACCTCTTCCACACGTCGGCGCCGATATTCAACTCGTCGGCGGTAGTCTTCGGCATCCTGGCCATCTCAAGTGCCTACTATCTGCAGAGGTCATTCCGCTGGACTCCCTTCACATTCCTAGTGACTCTAGCCGGAGTCGGACTACTGGGTGTTGGGATTTTCAACGAGGGGAGCCCATTCCAACTGCACGAGCTGTTTTCACTCGTGGCCTTCCTCTTCTCTGGGCTTTCAGCCATCGCGGCATGGAAGCTGCAGAAAGTCCCGCTGTCTTACTTCTCTGTCATCCTAGGCGTCGTGACGCTTGTCTCCCTTGCGCTCTTCCTGCCTGGCTCAGGCTCTATCGGAACGTCGATTGGAATAGGCGTCGGCGGCCTCGAGAGGCTGGTTGTCTACCCAGTGTGGCTGTGGGCTATCGGGTTCTCAGGGCACCTGATGGGGATGGAGGACAGGCTTCAGGCTGGCTCAACCAGCAGCGAGGACTAGGGCAGGCCGAGCCGGCCGACCCCGGGTTCTATGCGTGTCTTCTTGCTAGGCTTCGCTGGATGGGCTCTTCCCGCCGACGATGTCCCACGGGTCCCCGACGGCCGCACCTCTAATAGGAGAAGGGCGTCAGCGATCAGAGTGCGAACTTCAGGGAGGGACAAGCTGCTGTCGTGGGCTTCCTTGCTCTTCCAGACCTCGCAGACGCGTACGACTCTGGGGTCATCTGACCCCTTCCCTACTAGGTAGACGAGACAGTCCTCGACTCCGCGCACGACTCTTGCCGCGTGCAGCGGGCCGGTGGCCAACTCTTCTTCATAATCGGGCTTAGCCATGAAGGAGCCTTCACACCCAAAGAGTGGCATGGCCCCAGCATGGGGACTACGTAAAAAGCAAGACGAACGTCGGCCGACACTTCAGACGGCTTTTGCGCCGGGCATTCCGAGTTTAATAGCGCGCTGAAAGCGAGCAGGCTATTCATGCAGGCTACCTCGAGGACCAGCCTGAAGTCACTTGAGCGACTCGTGGGCACTTGGAAGCTGACTGGCGATGCCACGGGTCGGACCTGGTTCGAGTGGATGAAAGGGGGACGCTTTCTCCTGCAAGAGGTCGACATGAGGCACGCCGGCCGCAGAATTCAGGGACTGGAAGTCATAGGGCATCTGCAACGCATCGGCGAAAAGCCGACGAAGGACATCAGGTCACGTTTCTACAGCGCGAACGATGGTCTGACCCTCGACTACGTTCACGAGCTAACGGGAGACAGGTACACAATATGGTTCGGAGAAAGGGGCTCAAACAGTCGATTCGTTGGCCGGTTCACTCCGGACGGGAGCTGCTATTCCGGTGCCTGGAGGTGGCCCGGTGGCGGCTATAGCGTGACCTGCACGCGGATGGGGCGAGAGACGGGGGGTGCGCGCCGAACTTAAGGCTCGAGTCCTATAGCGAGTGCGCGGGTGGCGGAGCGCGCAACAGGCCTATCGCTAGGACTAACTTTGAGCGCGTCGATGTGAAGTTCCAAGCTGGCAAGGCCTATCGCTTCGACAGGAGACTTGCGCAGTCACCGGGTCGAACGCACCCCATCTCTCCTGAACACGAGGGTCTGAAATGGGGTTTCGAAGCTGGTGGGCTTCTCGGCACTAGTTCGGTTTGGCGGGAGCGTCATGCTCCTAGGGCCAACAACAAGACTGCTTCAAGGGCGGGAGGGCATCAGACATCGGCTGGCGTCCTCGGCACCACAATTCAGCCACCCCGGCAAGGGGCGGGTCGTTTCTCGGCTCACTGCCATTTTGGTGCCGCCTTCTCAGGTTCGACTCGCCGGGTTGGGCGCGGTCGTCTGGCGATGTCTTGGTTGATACCGATAGATAAGGTAGGCCAATATGGCGAAATAGATGACGACGCCTCCGACGGCGGCTAATGCCACGTTCAACCAGACCCGCGAGGTACCTGCGTCTTGGATGTAACCGAGCAACCCGGAAAGGACGATGGTTGCAACTAGGCCAAGGGCTATCTGTCTGCGGCTCGGCCGTCGCTTGTAGAACGCGACCGAGATGACGCCGGGTATGAACACAGGTCTCAGCATGCTCAAGTGGTTAATAAGAAGACGGAGTGCTCCTAGGAGTCATACGGGAACCTCACTCGGATTTCGACTCTAACGGTCTGCCATCCTCATACGATGCTGTTGTGCTCGACATCGAACGGCGCTCGACTGGGTGCGCGTCGTCGGTCTTGATAGCCTGCGGGGGTGCACCGAATCTCAGGTCCGGGCCCCATCTGGAGTCTAGAATCCCGAAGTGTCTGGCGGAAGGACTCGTGCGGGGGGCCTTCCCATAATGCCAGGTGGACCACGTCAGTGAGTTGAGCGAGCCACACGCTGCATGGCATCCAGGGCCCCGGCATCCTCTGCGGCTACCTTATCAAAGGACTTGGCAGTCCACCTGACGAAGGTACCCAGAGGCCCAAACTCCATCTCGGCCATGATGTGGATTTCCGTGCCAGTCGGAGTCGCTTTGAAGGCCATGGTGATCCTACTACCCTTCCCCGCACCCTCTATCGTTTCGATGACCATCTGGTTCTCACTCCGATTAGCTGTCATCCGGTTGACAAACCTCATTTTCCTGCCGGACATCCCCGCGACCTCTACGGCCCTTACGACATCGCCCTCCCTGCTCAGCACCTTGACTTCTTTGAAAAAGCCAGGGTGGACCTTGGTGAAGTTCTCGGGCTGCATATAGTAGTCCATTGCCATGCTTAGGGGTGCCTTGGTCCGAACCGTTGTCTCGTACTTCACCGGCATGGTCGACCACTTTTTCAGGTACTTTGCAATCTGATAAGTGGCGAATGCCATTCTTCTTTCCTAGGCCTGACTCGATAGGCCTCCGCCCATATTTCAGTTTGAAGTTGAGTTCGGCGACGACCAGCCTTGAGGGGCCATGCTTCCGGTGGGGCCAAGAGACTCGTGCGGGGGGTGGGATTTGAACCCACGAACCCCTGAGGGATGGGATCTCTCAAGGCACGCATTCCGGGCCCGCTTAAGTCCCACGCCTCCAACGCCGAGGGCGTTTTTGGCCAGGCTCAGCAACCCCCGCGGTCAGCGATTTCTCTGGAACGCGTTAAGAGCGTTTCCCACCAGGGCTGGCTCCACAGAGGTGTCGGACTCGCGGTTGCGGTTTGACTCCAGGAGTTGCCCTCGCTCCCTCGTGCTTGGACGTGGGCGGTCGCCACTGCTCGCGCCGCGACCCTTCTCGCCTCTCTGCCCTCGCCCGCAGCTCCTCAGCTGAATCGTTTGAGAAGGTCCCTGAGGTTCGAGGCGTTTGCGACCTGCCCGGCTTCCAGCCACGCACGTCTCGCTACCGTCACCCCGTAGGCAACGTTGTTGAGCTCGCCCGTCGCGTGTGCGTCCGAGTCTGTCACAATCGGGACGCCTTCCTGCGCGGCCCTCCTGGCCCACACGTCTTCGAGGTCCAGCCGCCGAGGCTCGCCGTCGATCTCCAGCATCTTGCCATTCTCCCGTGCCGTCCTGATGACCCTCGCGAGGTCGATCGGGTTCCCTTCCCTCCTGCCGAACAACCGGTTGGTCGGGTGGAAGAGAATGTCGACTTCAGGGTGAGACAGAGCCTTCAGCGCCCTCTCGGTCAGACGCTCTGCGTCCTGCCCGAAATTCTGGTGAAGCGACGCTCCAACCAGATCGAAACCCTTCAGGAACTCCCTGTCGAAGTCCAGCGAGCCGTCGCTCTTGATCTCCATCTCCACGGACTTCAGCACTCGGAACGGGGCGAGCTTCTCGTTCACCTTGTCAATCTCCTTCCACTGTCGCCTGAACCTCTCTTCCGTCAGCCCGTTCGCCACCCTTACAGACATGGAGTGGTCCGTCACCGCGATGTACTCGTAACCTCTGGCCTTGGCGGAAAGCGCCATCTGCTCCAGGTCTGCCGAACCGTCGCTCCATGTGGTATGCATCTGCAGGTCGCCTTTGATGTCGTCCAGCTTCACCAGGCTGGGGAGCTTCCCCTCCCTTGCCGACTCGATCTCCCCTCTGTCCTCTCGCAGCTCAGGGGGGACGTACTGGAGGCCGAGCCGTTCGTATACACCCTCCTCGCTCTCCCCCGCGACCCGGGCCCCCTCGGCGTCGAACAGGCCGTACTCGTTCAGCTTCCACCCCCGTTCAATCGCGAGGTTGCGAAGAGCGATGTTGTGGTCCTTTGAGCCCGTAAAGTAGAGGAGCGCCGCTCCGAGCTCATCGATGCCGAATACCCTGACGTCCACCTGCACCCCGCCCTCAAGCTTGACGCTGGTCCGCTTCGGCCCCTTCTCTAGCACTTGGGCGACCGCGGGGCAACCGGCCAGTGCGTCCATTGTGCGGTCGTCGGTCGACAGGAGGTCGACGTCGCCCACCGTGGCCTTCCCCCTCCTGAGGCTCCCGGCCATCCGGACGCTGATGCCGAGGGCTCCGAAATACGCTTCGAGCTTCTGGAAGACGCCTTCGGCTTCGGGGAGCAGCATCCTCGACCCGAAGCTCTGGAACTTCTCGATGCTCAGGAGCAGCGACTTCCGGACCCCGGGGCCGAACTCTTCGTCGAGCCTACCCGACTCCAAGGCGGCCCTCAGGTCCGCGACCCCGGTCACTCCCAGGTCGTGCGACAGTCTGTAGGCGGTCCGGGGGCCTATCCCGGGGACCTTGACGAGTTCCGGAACTCCCTGCGGGACCTTCGCCCCCAACTCGTCGAGCAGGCGCAGCTTCCCCGTCCGGAAGTACTCGTCTAGCTTCCTAGCAATCCCGCTTCCGACGAACTTTATCTCCTCAAGCTTCTTCCGCTCCCAGAGCGTCTCGACCTCCTCCTCCATGTTCCTGATGCTCGTCGCTGCGCGATGGTATGCGACGACCTTGAACCGGTCCTCTCCCGCGGCCTCCGCCGCGTCCCCCAGCCTGTCGAGGAGGTCCGCTACCTCAGCGTTCCTCAAGCAACTCCTGAGTTGCACAAACGCCGATAAAAGGAGAGCCTAGGTTGTCGGGCTGGTTCATCGCCACCAGCCGTACTCCTTCTCTACATCTGTCAGCTCGACACCCCTTTTGCCTTCTATCAGGACGTCGTCCTCTATCCTGACGCCAAGCTCTCCTTTGATGTAGACTCCTGGTTCGACGGTGAAGCACATCCCAGACGCCAGCCTTTCCTTGCCCCCCTCGACGATGTAAGGGGCTTCGTGCACCTCTAACCCGAGACCGTGGCCCGTTCTGTGTATGAAGAAGTCAGCGAGCCCCGCCTTCCTGAGCGAGCCTCTCGCGGCGCCGTCGACGTCGCCCACGCGAACTCCTTCGGCCGCCACTTCTATCCCTCGGGTCTCCGCTTCGAGCACCTGCAGGTACACGTCCTCGACCCTCTTCGAGTTTCCTACGCAGAGGGTCCGCGTCACGTCTGCGTAATACCCTTCGAACGTCGAGCCGACGTCGAATATCACACTCTCCCCCCTCTTCACTTTCTTCGAGGTGGGGAGACCGTGAGGGTCGGCTGCACGCCAGCCGGACTGCACCAGCATGGCGTCGACCTTCGTCGCACCGTTAGAGTAGATTATCTCCGTGGCCTTCTTCGCAAGCTCACGCTCCGAGACCCCCTCACCCAGCAGGTCAGGAAACTGCGAGAACGACCTGCTCAGCATCCTGGCGGCCCTCTTCAGCAGCAGCACCTCCCCCTCGTCCTTCCGTTCGCGTAGCGACTGGAGGATAGGCTCGGCGTCTTCGTATCGATGGCTTGTGCGCGTCATCAGCTTGTGAAGGAAGAGGAACGGGACCTTCCCCTCGACCCCCCACCTTCCCTTCTCGCCGACTGCAGCTATCGCCCTGTCGAGCGCTCCCGAGGACCCCTCGGAGTCCGTCCATTTGTGAACCGACATAGGGAGTGGTGACCTCGCGTACGGCCCGGCCTCCAGCGCGGGAGCGACGAGCTGGGGGCTGCCCGAAACGGGGACGAGGAGCATGAACGGCCTCTCGAGAAGCAGCGACTCGACCCCAGTGAAGTACTGCATGTTCGGCCCAGGAACGACGACCGCCCCGTCCAAGCCCTCTTCGGACAGCGACCTCTTCAGGGCTGCCAACCTGCGCGCAATGGGCCCCTTCTCGGCCATCGCTCCTGCCGCTGTCGTATACCATTATTATCCTGTACAGTCGGCCGCCCGACCATGGGGCTGAAGGAGACTTTCGTCCTCCCAGTAGCGAAAAGGTGGATTGCCGGTGCGGACGTCGACTCCGCCGTCGCCGATGCTAAGAAGGCGAACTCGAAGGGGATGGGTGCCGTCGTAAACTTCCTTGGCGAAGAGATCAAGGATGCCGCGACGGCGGATGCTCACACGGAGGAGTACCTGAGGCTGCAGCAGAGGCTGGCGGACGAAGGGGTCCGCGGGTTCGTCTCCTTGAAGCTGACTCAGCTCGGGCTGGGCGCGGACGACGCCGGGGCAGCAAGCAGGCTTGAGAGGATCGCAGAGAACTCGGAGAGGGTCGGGCAGCCCCTCTGGATAGACATGGAGTCTTCGCAGTTCACTGAGAAGACGATCGCGCTCTACCTGTCGTCGCTGCAGAGTCACAAAGACCTTGGCGTCGTGGTCCAGGCATACATGAAGCGGAGCGAGGCTGACCTGAAGGTCCTCCTCGACTCGGGAGCCCGCGTCAGGCTCGTGAAAGGCGCGTATCGGGAGAGCCCAGATGTGGTCTACCGCTCTAGGGAGGAGATTTCAGCGAACTTCGCCAGACTGATGGGGGTGCTCTTCGAGCGCGGGAAGGGATTCGCCATCGCCACTCACGACTCGAAGCTGGTCGAGGGCGCGAAGACGCTTGCCGGCCCACGCCGTGGCGACTTCGAGTTCGAGATGCTCAAAGGGATCAGGGACGAGCTCAAGGGGGAGCTGGTGAAGTCTGGGTTCGCGATGTCGGAGTACCTCCCTTACGGCGACCGGTGGTTCGCGTACTCCAAGAGGAGGATCATGGAGCACCCAAGCAACGTCCTGCTGCTCCTCCGCTCGCTTGTCTAGGCGTACCGCGCCGATTTGTGGGTTGCCCGCGTTGATAAGTGGCTCAACTACTCTAGACCCCGCCCGCAAAATACGGCTCAGACGTCTGAATGTTCGAGGTCACAGGTTCATGACCAATTACGAAAAGGGGCAAATTTGGGGAGCCCTGCGGAAGGCATGGAAGGGGTACAGGATCGCGAAGGTCCAAGGCGACAACGCGCGAATGCGAGAGTACGCGACCAGGATCAAGACCCTCCAGGGCCAGCTTGGAGTTCCTCAGGCCAGTTTCCCTAACATCGGAATGTAGAGGAGCAACCCTCCTCTTCCCTTTTTTACTCTGAGGCTAGGTCTCTTTCTATCTCTTCCAGAATGCTTCCCGCCACCTGTTGGCGGAGTCCGAGCGAGACGGACATGTCGTCGATGTCCTCCCACTGTTCCTTTAGCAGGTGCTTGAGGACCTCCTTCCGGTCGGAAGTCCCAAGGTACGGGGTCACCCGGGCGGCCTCCCTGAACGCCAGGCCCCTCAGGTATAGAAGCACCGCCCGCCGTTCCTCCATCTCATCTAGCTTCCTGTCTACCTCAGAGATTATCTGCGCGAGCGGCCTCAGCCTCGACCGCTCATCGGAGAACTGCATCAGCTCGCTGACCCTCGCCGTCATCTTTCCTTGGTCTTCGGGGTCCGTCCCAGGGACGGCGCCGAACGAGAACATCCTTGTCCTGAACAGGCTCGGGGCGAGATCGATCGTGATCGAGAAGCTCTTCCTGATCAGGTACTCCTTCCGCTGCGGGCCCCTGGGGCTGTCTTCTAGGACAGCGCTCAGCAGTCCTGCGTCCTCCATGCTCCCCAGGTGTTTTGCTACGAGCTGCTGGCTGATGTCCAGGTCCTTTGAGAGTTGGAGTTGGTAGTTCGGCTTCTGGCTGAGTCTCTCGATTATCCTCCGCCTGATGGGGTTCTCAACCGTCCCCAGAACCGTGTCTAGTTCGGTTTGACTCAAAGCAGGTCGACTGTTCCTTCAGAAAATGTGCAAATCTTCTATAAATAGATTGTCAACGAGTCCAAGATTCTTCGCACAAACATGACCTCCTAGGCGTGATGACTCCGACTCGCCAGAGTCGATGGACTTCGCTCCGGGTGTCGAAGCGACGTTGACTGTCTTGCGAAATTGAAGAACCTCTTAATAACGCTAGGCTTCGCATGCGACCGGCTTGGTCTACGGCAAGGCAATGGTGGCCGAGCATGCGGGAGTCGCGAGCGAACAACCCCTGGCGTCCCTCGCAGGATACGACGTGCTGAGGCGCGGGGGGAACGCTTTCGACGCGGCCGTAGCTACGAGCCTGACACTAGCCGTCACCTTCCATCCGGCGGGCGGGATAGGCGGGGACTTCTTCGGGATGTTCTACGAGGCCAAGACGGGAAATGTGCACTGCCTGATGGCCTCGGGGTGGTCGCCGTCGGGACTGAAGCCTGGAGTTCTGGAGTCCTCCCCTGGAGGAAGGGTCCCTCTTTACGGCCCTCTAAGCTGCACGGTTCCAGGCTATCTCGCGGGCGTATGCGAAGTGCATCGAAAGCTCGGTAGCTTAGACTTCGGCTCTCTTGCGGCGCCGGCAGTCGAGCACGCTCTGAACGGCTTCCCCGCAGGGCAAGAGATCTGTGCGTCGACCACCGCGGCTCTCGCCGACCTCCCTGATGCGGCGAAGAAGGTCTTCGCGCCTGCCGGAAGACCGCCGATACCCGGAGAGCGCATAACGCAACCGGAGCTCGGGAGGGTCCTCTCGGAGGTCGCCCGCGACGGGCCGGGCGCGTTCTACGACGGCTGGCCTGCGGAGGAGATCAGAGAAACCCTCACTCTCCTTGGCGTGCCGACTGACATCTCCGACTTCAAGGATTTCGAGCCTGAATGGGTCGCCCCGCTCGCGATGGACTACCGCGGGACGAAGGTGTATGAGATGCCTCCGAGCACCATGGGGGCAACCTCGCTGCTGATCCTCAGGATACTATCTCAGCTCCCGATGAAGCAGACAGGCCCCCTCTCGAAGGAGAGGGTCGAGTCAACCATGCGCGCGGCAGTCGCCGCTTACCGTCGCAGAGACGAGATGCTCGGCGACCCACACTTCACGAAGATAGACATGGAGGCGTTCTTCAGGGTCCCTCCTCCACCGGCGCCCCTGGCCTCAAGGATTTCAGGAGGAGATACGACCGCCTTCTCCGTCGTGGACGGCGCCGGGAACCTAGTGTCGGGGATACAGAGCCTTTTCCACCACTTCGGATCACGAGTCTTCGTTCCGAGGTGCGGCATCTTCCTCAACAACAGGGGGTCTGGCTTTGGGACCCAAGGTCCGAATGCGCCAGGGCCGAGAAAGAGGCCCCTTCACACCCTCTCGTCGATGCTCCTCGAACGGGATGGACGGCCCTACATGGCAATCGGCACCAGCGGCGGCGACTACCGCCCCCTCCAGCACGCGCTCTTCGTGACCAACGCGGTCGACTACGAGATGCCCCTGGAGCAGGTGGTGGCGCACCCGAGGTTTCTGTGGGGCGGGGGGGACCTGTTGCTCGCGGAGGAAGGTTATGAGAAGGGGGACACTCCTGGATTCAAGACGCAGTGGCTCCCGATGCCCGGGAAGACCGGTGTCTGCCAGGCGGTAGAAGTCTCGGCTACCTCGAAGAAAGCAGTCTGCGACCTGAGGGGTGCAGGTATCCCCGCGGGCTTCTGAGTCCTCTTGTTGAGACTGACGCGTCGCTCGGCATCCTCCTCACAGCGGTCGTCTCGGCCCGTCATGGGCTCCGCCCTCTCGTGCACGGGTAGGAAAAACGCTTCAATAGATGCGGCCACCCCCCTAGGCGGAGAAATTGCAAGCAGTCGAGCGGGGAGACGCGGGGGGACTGTGGCACCGGGGGAGGCACGCTCGTATGGTCGCTCGACCGACTCAACTCAACAGTCCACCGACGAAGCTCCCTGCGAAACTCGGAGCAGGCGGAGCTGACACTTGAGCCTAAAGTGGACCCCGAGAACGAGGAGGGTCGCCCTGGTACTCTTCGCCGCGGTAGTTGCCCTCCTCCTCTATGCTGGGACACCGGCGCCAGTCCCCTCGCCTGGAGGCGCGGCCGTAGGCGACGTCGCCGCCCAGAACAGATTCACCTGGACTTACGCTGAGCTAGTGATCGACGAGGGACTGTTGCTCCTCGTGCTCGGCCTGGTCGTTGCCCCGTTCGTCGCGCGTCGGTTAAGCTCCGTCTTTGAGCGCGAGGTCCATCTGCGCCGAGCCTTCAGGTGGGTCGCACTCGCCGTCACACTAATCGGCGTCTCTCTTTTCGCGTTCTGGGTAATAATCGACCTTCTGGGCGGCTACAACGGACCGAGCTACACCTTCGCCCACTATCCGTTGGTGAAGTCCATCTATGACGGCTTGGGGTTTGACCGACTTGCTCTCCCGGGGGAGGCTGGGAGGATAGGCTTCGGCGCGCTATCCTTGGCCACGGTAGCGGTCATCGCCTTGCTCGCTGACAGAGGGCTGGGAGCGGCAATCAAGAACGGAGTAGCGTTCTTTGCGGCTCCCATCACGATGTTCTTCGAACTGCTCCTGTGGGGGTACATCCCCGCGGACATGTACTGGCACGTTACTACGTTCGTCCCATGGTCAATCGGGGCATATCTTTCGAACGAGCAGTTCGAATACATGACGAGCTCAGGCGACTTCATCTGGGGAGGGAACATCTTCGCCGTGAGCAACTGGTTCGTGCTCGTCGCCTCGTTGCTAGTTATCGTAGTGGGCGTGGTCACCATAGGGAAGGAGAGCCAGAAGCGCATCCGGAGACAGCGTCACCGGCGATAGCTTCCTACACGAGCGAAGTCAGCGACGCCGAGGGTGAGGCTGCACCGACTCGGGAGCCGTTAGGCCAAGAGAACGCTTGATGGTAGAGCTCCCCCCGCACAGACATAGTAGTGCAATCGGGCGTAAGCCGTTAGGAGTGCGACCGTAGGCGAATGGCGACTCGCCGCCATTCTGTTCGTGAGTGTCGTGGGTCTTGCCTCGCTCTCCCAGAGGAGCGGAGCTCAGGGACGCAAATGCATGAGGAGCACAGGACGCTAGTCACGTCGTTCTTCTCAGAGCATAGCGTACGAGAGGTAAAGACAGCCGGTGATGATCTTCTTTGCGGAGTCCGTGGGCGCGGTTGAGGCCGTCGTGGTCCTCCCTACTGAGCTTGGAGCCTACCGTTTGGAGGCCTCGTTACGGCGACTACGATCGAGACGGCTCCTCTCCTTGCGCCAGGTCGAACTAGGTCTCGAGTGGCTGTAGCTCGCGTATTCACGGCGGGACATTCCTAGTGTCTTGCGCATTCGGTGTCATCGTGTTTTGGACTGCGTTCGCGAAAATCCCAAGTGCCTCTACTTCCTGAAGGGGTTAGGTCTGGGCTAGCAGAGAGTCCGCCTGGGGGCTTGATCGATTCGGACTTATGGCAAGAGGTTTGATAGGCTCTGGCCTGAATCGCCCGGTCCGCTTGGGTCGAGTAACCATTCTATACCGGGGTGCGGGTAGTCTCGACGAATTGGTCCGGATGGGTCGGACCCGGATTGGCTAGTATCTGTCTCCTCGATCGAGCAGAGTGCTCTCGCTTAGCTAGATGCGGCTCAGGAGGGGCCGCCTTCTGCATGGGTTCGGGGCTTTGCCCGAGGCTTAACAGCTACCGTGCGAATCGAGTAGGTTTGAACCTTCACAGCGCGTGGAATGGTGCGGATCATTCAACCAAGAGTGAGGTAGAGAAGAGACAGGCAGTGTTTTTCCTCGGGCTCTCCCTGGCATCCTTGGCTGTCTTGGAGTGTTCGCCTTGACTTCTCTGTTGGGCCTAGGCGCCTGCGACTGCCGCGACAACGTCGTGATGCATGCCTTCTAAGGTTAAGTGGATGCAATCCCGTGGTGGATGGGGTGGAGACCTAGTTGCCTCTCTCACACTGGCGCTTGATCAATAGGGTCGAGCTACTTGTCCTGCTCTCCCTCTTACTTGCAGGGCTGTCAATTCTCTTGCTTCCGTTGAACCTCCAGGTGATAACTCGAGTCGGGTTATCTCTTGGGCTGTTCACCGGAACTACAACACTCTCACTTCAGCTCCACACCAATCTGGGGCAAAGGCAGTGGAACAGGTTCAAGCGTCGCCTGACGGCCTTCTTTCTAAGCTACTGTCTGAATTGGTTCCTCTTCGGAGACTTCCTAGAATCCGGTTCAAACAAGGTTGCCACGCCTTCTCAAGCGAAGAGTCGCTCCTGGGAGGACTGGCAGTGGGTCATGTTCAGGGAGAGGTCGAAACAGATGCTTACCTTGCTGAATATCTTCGACCAATCGCTCTATGAGCTAGTGGATCATGTCACCTCAGCCCGCGACTCCGATGACCTCAGTAAGACGATAGTAGAGATCAATGACAGGGTTGTCTGCCTATTGACGAGGACCGAAATCCACTACCACGAATTCTGGCTGGACTTCCAGAGGTCTGCTTACGCAATAAATGACCTGACTCGGAGGGACATGAAGGAAGATGACCAAGCCGCCACAAAGGACCTAATTGAAAGGGTCGATGGCCTTATGACCTCCGTGGAGACAGTCTTGAATGATCGCAATCCGTACATCTCTCGGTTCCTCCTAGAGACCATTGGTGACATAGCGGCAAGGGTCAAGAATAGGGGACTTCATGAGCTCTTTGCCGTCACTACAGTCTTGGAGTCCTTGGCGACAGCAAGCCTCCTCGCGAAAACTCAAATGTTTGACACGTGGACCAGGCTCGTCGCAGATCCAGACGCTAAGAGTACTGTGCGAAAGGTCCACGGGCACTGGAAATTGGACCCTGCCCATCAGTAGTGGGGCCGCCCTCAACAGCGGCCAGCAAAGCGGCAGGCGCGTTAGCATAGAAACGGAAGACCCAGTGTGGGAGCGGGCCCGGTGGGATTTGAACCCACGACCTCTGCGAGCATCTGCTCTCTACAGCTTAGGAGGCTCGGCGTTACGCTCTGCCGCGCTATCCGTACTGCGCTACGGGCCCGACGGGGCCGCCGCCGAGGAGAATATTACCGCTTCTGAGGTTCAGCCCTCAAGGTCGAACTCGAGCTCGAGCTCCTTCTTGGAGTTCCTGAACCTCGGCTGCCCAAGCCTCATCCTCCCGACAAGTCCGGTGCTGTCCACGTGGTTCTCGACGCAGCAGTTGATGTTCCAGTCCGGGATCCGGACTATCCTGAGCCTAGTCACCGTGGGCGGGATTGGGAAGAGGTCGTAGATCGCGTCTCCGAAGTGCATCTCTGCCTCGTCCCTGTCCATCTCGAACTCGACCACTTCCGCCCCCTCAGCCACCTTCGCATTGGCTGCCTCTTCGACCCTCTCCAGCTCGTCCGCGCTCGGCTTCCTGTCGAACTGGACGGTCAGTCTCCCATGAGTGCCTGAGACATGGACGGACGCTGTCCACTTCGCCCCCAGGACCTTCTGCGCCGCGCCCTTCAGGACGTGGACAGCGGTGTGGGTTCTCGTCTCTTCCAGGCTCAACTACAATCTCGTCGCTATCTTGTAGAAGTCGGCCAT
>JASHOZ010000025.1 GCA_030038395.1 Nitrososphaerales archaeon | reverse complement strand
CGAACTTTCGAACCTGCTGATCCAGGACTTCATCAAGATCTCGGGGCAGTACCTCCCGTTCGAGTTCCTAGACCTGATGGCGATGAACTCCAACACCGTCAACCACGGGTACATGGAGCCCTTCCAGATCGGCGACTTCACGGTCACGTTCTACGACGCCGGCCACATCCCGGGCTCCGCGGTGATAGCCGTGGAGGCGGGATCGAAGCGGCTGCTCTACACCGGCGACATCAACGGGGAGGAGACGAACCTCCTCTCGGGGTCGTGGAAGAGCCTGGGGGAGGCCGACGTGGTGATCACCGAGAGCACCTACGCCACGGCCGACCACCCGCACAGGTCCAAGGCCGAGGGTGACCTCGTAGAGTTCGCGAACGCGGTGGTGGAGAGGGGGGGCATCCTCCTGGTCCCCGCCTTCTCCGTAGGGAGGGCGCAGGAAGTGGCGATGACCTTGGTGAAGAGCGGGTTCAGGCACCCAATCGCGATGGACGGGATGGCGCTGAAGGTGAACGGGATCCTGCTCAGATACCAGGAGTATCTCAGAGACCCGACGGCGCTGAGACGTATGCTCGAGTCGATCGAAGAGGTCACGAGCTGGACACAGAGGAGGAGGCTGGTCAGGAAGCCCGGCGTGATAGTCTCTCCCGCGGGGATGCTCGTAGGAGGGGCGTCGATCTTCTACAACGAGCACCTCTCGATGGACGAGAAGAACGGGATAGCGATCGTGAGCTTCCAGGTCCCCGGTACACCCGGGAGGACGCTAATCGACAAGGGCCTCACGATTTACCGGGGGAAGCCGACTCAGGTGAAGGCCGAGGTCAGGCGCTTCGACTTCTCTTCGCACAGCGGGAAGTCCCCTCTGATGAGCGACCTGAAGGGGATAGGAGGCTCGCCGCGGTTCCTCACTGTCCACGGCGAAGAAGCTTCATGCCTGGCGCTAGCGGACGAGCTTCACGCGACGATCGGTGCGGAGGCGACGGCTGCAATGCCAGGCCAAGAGTTCCAGGTTTGAGCGACAAGCAGGAAGAAGAAAGGAAGCGGGTGACGCCGAAGAACCTGGCGGTTGCGCTCGCCATAGTCATCGCGATCCAGGTGGTCGCGCTCCTGATCACTGCGGAGAACCTGCCAACGTACCAGGCTACAGGCCCCCCAGCCTCCCCGGGCGGGTCTGGAATCTCGGGGTCGGCGATCAACGTCGTCTTCTACGTGGGGTTCGCCTTCGGCGCGACGCTCCTGCTGCTCGCGCTCCTTAGGAGGAGGCGGGTCAACTCGTTCAGGGGGATAGTCTTCGTGTCTCTAGCGATCGCCGCGTTCTTCTTGACCTTCATAACGAGCGACGACATATTCTTCCAGTATCTCGCCCCGATAGCGGGCGGGTGGGCGGAGCTGGCCGCCGACCTCATCGTTTCCGTGGGGGTGGTCGCGATTATCGGTTACACCATCTTCGTGAAGAACAGGCCCTGGCTCTCGACCGCGGTGATAGCGTTCGTCGGGGCCGAAGTCGGGAGCTTCTTCGCGACCCTCCCGCTCGCGACCGCACTCCTCCTCCCCATCGCCTTCTCGATCTACGACATCTACGCTGTGTTCAAGGGACCCTTGAAGTCACTCGTCGGGACGGGCGAGAAGGTGGCGCTTGTAGGGATGTCCATCCGCCTCGGGGAGTTCACCCTGGGGCTTGGAGACGTCGTGTTCTACACGATGCTCCCTTCGCTCCCCCTAGCACAGCTCATCTCTCCCGTCTCGTCTGTGGCCGGCTTCGCCGCCCTCAGGGCGTCGTTCGCCACCCTAGGGGCCATCGACGTGGGCGTGCTCGCGACCCTATTCCTCCTTTCGAAGAGGAAGATGCTCCCCGGCCTCCCCATCCCGATGCTCCTGGGGGTGGCAGTGCTAGCCCTCTACTTCGTCTGACCGAACTCTACTATCGGAGTCTTGATCCCTTTCGTGAGGGAGTCAGCCTCGTCAGAGGTCGTCTTGAATGTGTAGAGCGCAGCTGGCGTCCGCAGCTTCACCTTCGCGCCGTCCCCCGTTCTCACTATTCTGACCTCGGTCGCCTGTTCGAGGAGCTTCTCAAATTCGTCCTTGTCCCTTATCTCTCTGGGCATGTGATGCCGCTCCCTCTGCGGGCTTTATGAAGTATCGGAGGGAACGAGAGCTCACACTCCCGGCCACGGGCCAGGGCCGGAGAGCGCCTGCAGGACGAAGCGGAGGTTCGACGCGACGGCGAGCCCGAAGACGAGGGCGATCCCACCGAGGACCGTCCCCATGGCGAGCGAGAGGAGGACTGCCGTCAGGGGGGACATCGTGCGCCATCTCTTTCGCACCAGGATGCAGTACCCGAATGCAGCCAACGAGAAGGCGCACTTTATGGCGGCCCATCCGGCGAGGCCGACGGAGTTCATTATGGCCACTGAGATCGGGTTGGCCTCCTGCAGCCCTTCGTGCAGGCCGACCAAAGTAGTGACAAGGTCACCGCCATTCGTCACCGCGACAAGCACCGCGGTCACCTGAGGGAAGAGGTAGACGGTGCGACGCCTCTTGAGCGACCCGAGGGTGCGCGCCAGCGAGTCCTTGCCTTTGCTCAGTTCGCCAGCCGCCTCCCGATAACCTGAGGTCGCCCCATCAGCCCTTCCTTCCTCCCCTCGCCTGCTCCGGGCGGGCAGATATGAACTGAGCAGGCGCGCCGCGACTAGGATCTGCGAGTGACCGACAGGGTGCTGCGAGAGAGGAGGGCCTGGGACAACCTGCTCACGCCCGTCCTCGCCGTCTCTACACCCCCGTTCCTCGGCCGGAGTGAGCCGCGGCGCGGAACCGGAAGCGTCCGAAGAGTTAAGAGCTCAGTCGGCGCCGTGCACCTGCCGTGCCAAAGATCGTCCTCATTCCGGCGGGCCTCGGAACGCTGGACAAGTCCTTCAGAGTCAAGGAAGTCGACTGGAGCAACGCCGCCGACGGATACATCAAAGCCCAGAAAGACGGGAAGGAGTTGACCATCCCCCTGTCGTCAATCCTGTACGTGGAGTCAGACTAGCGCCGCTACCGGGCGGAGATGCATCGGACGACCAGGTCACCCTCTAGGTCTTCGATCAAGAGGTCGTGTGCAGCCAGGATGAGTGGGGGACACCCTCAGGAAGAAGCCGAAGACCTGGTGTGCTCCAACTCGGCTATTCGTGCCCGCAGCTTGCCTATCTCCTGCTCGGAGTCCCATATGGCCAGAACCACTATCGCCACAAAGAGTATCCAGAAGGCCAAGAAGAATGGTGAGACGATGCCTTCTCCCAAGAGCACACACACGACACCGACTACGACGAGTTCGAACCACTTGAGCACGTCGATGACGCGAACCCTCGCTTACTTAGCGCTTGTGGAACCGCGAAACGAGTGCAACGGAGTCCACTCTGCAGATTCTGTTAACTTCGTCGCGCGAGCCTTCTCATGGATATCCGTATGGACACGGCTAAATGGAGCCGTCTCAGGCTGTTCGTCACCTGACCTTGGTCGAACAGTCCGAGTGGCGACCACCTCGATGGTATTGGATGACCGTTGCCGCGGGGCTTATGATCGACCAACAACGGCTTTCTTGTCAAAGGAGGAGTCAAGCACGCCGAGAGGTAAGAAGGCAGACTCAGAGGAGATTGACATTCTGGACACCATGCTCGCTTCTCCGGTGGACTTGCTCGAAGAGAAGGGGGGTCATCACACAGACGGAGTGGGAGCAGAGAATCAAGAAGAGGCTGAAGACTTGACTTACACCTGTCCAGCATGCGGATGGCCGAAACTGAGAGGAGACCCCCAGAACTACCCTGCCCTATACGAGATATGCCCATGTTGCGGCATCGAATTTGGATACACCGACAGGGGACGCTCTATGCCTGAGGCATGGTGGACAGATGAGCCGCCAGTTGAAGTCAGAAGGAAGTGGCGCATCGATGAACGAGAGAGTGCTCTCAGACAATGGAGAGAGAAGTGGGTCTCGGAGGGAATGAAGTGGCACTCGAAAGTGACGAAGCCGCCCGAGGGCTGGAACGGTGAGACTCAGTTGAAGGAAGCTGGACTCTGGGAGCAGAGGGCTTGACCCGACCGTGCAACGAAGTTAACGGAATCCACTCTGCACAGCGTTTAATAACCCGAAACCAAGGGCAAAAAATCAGCGGTACCGGAAGACGCTAGGATGTGAAAAGATGAGTTTCGGACGAGGGAGCTACAACCGCGGAGGCAGTAGCGGAGGCGGCGGATTCAGATCCTTCAAGCCCAAGCCGGTTGAAGTCGGAAAGGAGTACGACGTGACGATCTCCGAGATAAGCAGGCGCGGCGACGGCATCGCGAAGATTGACGGTTTCGTCATATTCGTTGCCGGTGCCAAGCAGGGCTGGCAGGGGAAGGTGAAGGTCACTCAGGTAGCCAACAGATTTGCCACGGGCACGGTCGTTGGCGGCTCTGAGGGGATGTCCTCCGGCAGCGGCGACGCTCCAGCAAGCGACGCAGGAATGTAGGCTCCACGAAAGCCTTCTTCGGATATGGCGGCCCCCGTCAGGGCGGCCGCTCCGTCATGATTTTTCGGCGTGAAAGTGCAGTCTCACCTCCGTTCACCACAGATGGCCAACAACCCTCCCTCCCGGGCACCGAAGGAGGCGAGAGTGAGTATCCTGAGGCCTGAGACCTAAAGTAGATTACCTCACGCACACTGACTCCCGCGGACTAAGATGGGTGACGGGCTTCGACGGTAGTCGTGTACGTCGACGGGCTTGCCGAGCCGTCGAATCCAGGGACAGGAACGTATGGTTATGTCATCTACGACGGCCATCGCAGGGTGGCCGAGGGGGAAGGACTCGCTGGGAGGGACGTCACCAACAACTACGCTGAATACACGGCCCTCGCTGAGGCGCTCAGGAAGGTCATGGAGATGCACCTCGCCGGAGAGGTCGTGGTCAGGTCCGACTCCCAGCTGCTTGTCGGACAGATGTCCAAAGGGTGGGCGGTGAAGGGGGGCGGGTACGTGACCAAGCTGAAGGAGGCAAGGGACCTTCTCGCGGAGTTCGGCTCCGTCACGTTCGAGTGGATACCCAGAGAGAAAAACTCAGAAGCCGATCTCCTCTCGCGCATCGCTTACGAGAAGCACAAGTGAGCCAGTCCCCGAGCCTGCTCGGCTCCCCGCGCGAACAGGCTCAGGTGAATTCCTCGCGCCCAAACAGCAGTAGGCCTGCGGCGGTGGTGAGAATGAAATACCCTAGCATTATCGCCAGACCTTCGACCACGGTCGGCGTGTAGGTGGTCACGGTCAGGGTGACGGAGGTGATGGAGCCGTGAACCACCATGGTCTGCGTGTGGGGCGGGTAGGGACTCAGGAAGATGTCTCCCAGCACGGGGCTCGCGTAGGAGATGATGAACCATGGCTCGACTCTTGCCAGGTCCGTGACCCAGGCCTGGATGATGGGGAAGCCGATGATGAAGAGCACGGCTACCACCAGCACCGCGTACGTGGCCGTCTTGAAGAGTGAGCTGAAGAAGAACGCCGCGCTGAGCACCGCCAATAGATACACCAAGGAGATGCCGAACGAGGCGCCCAGTTGCCAGGGGAAGGCTCGCGTCCCGAAGTAGAATATGCCGTTCAGGACAAGCACGAGCAGGTAGAGCGAAATGACTGTCAGCGAGGCGACCAGAGCGGCGAGGTACTTCCCTGCATAAATCGCCGAGCGCCTCAGAGGGAGGCTCATCAGGAAATATCCGGTCTTGTTCTGGAACTCGCCTGCGATGGCGTCCCCTCCGAATATTACCGCGGCGAAGAGGGCTAGCTCGGCTATGGGGCCGCCCCACCCCCCTGAGTAGAAGGTGACTGGATTGGAGATGACGGACGCGGGCCGATAGTACCCAATCACGATGGTCTCGATCGCCCCTACGAAGAGGACGGCGCCGATGACGAAGGCGAACCTCCGGGAGCGCACGAACTCCTTGAACTGCGAACGTGCGAGTTTCAGGATGCTCTCGATGAGCCCCCCTACCGCGGGGGGCGCTCTCGTCCCGGACGTCGTCTGATCGGCTCCCATGTCAGGCATCACCCCTCGTGACCTGCTCCAGGTAGATGTCCTCGAGAGACGTGCCCGACTCCTTGAAGCTCACGACGTCGAGGTCGAGCCCGACGAGGCCCTTGAGAATCCTCCTCTGGGCTTCAAGGCCCCCGCCGAAGTGGATGCGCAGGCGGGCGGGGTCGAGTGGCTCGACCCGCTCGACGCCTTGGAGCGCGGCGACCTCTGAGGCCCTGGCCCCGACAGGAGTGGAGAAGACGGCGTCGACAGAAGCGTGGCCCTTCGAGAAGTTCGAGAGTACGTTCGAAAGCGTGTCGTAGAAGAGGAGCCTTCCGTGGTTGATGAGGGCGACCTGGTCGCACACGTCAGTCACCTCCTGCAGGATGTGGCTGCTCATGAAGACCAGTCGGCTCCTTCTCTTCAGGTTGCGGATGATGTCACGGACCTCCGCCATCCCGCGGGGGTCAAGCCCGGTCGCGGGCTCGTCCAGGATGAGGACCTCGGGGTCGTGGACGAGGGCGGCCGCCAAGTTGATGCGCTGCTTCATGCCCTTCGAGAACTTGCCGGTCTTCTTGTCAGCCCACTCGGTCATCTTGACTTCCTCAAGGGCTTCATCCACCCGACTCCTTCGCTGGCCGACCGGGATCCCGCGGATGTCAGCCACCATCGACAGCGCCTCTCTAGGAGACAGAGATGGATAGATCTCGGGGGACTCGATGAGGACGCCGCACGATGCGAGCGCGCGCTCGCGGCTGCCGCGGACTGCCACGCCGTTGATTAGGACGTGACCCTCGCTCGGGAAGATCATGTCGGTGGCCATCTTGAGGGCGGTGGTCTTCCCCGCCCCGTTCGGGCCAAGGAAACCCACGCATATCGACCCCTCTAGGTCGAGGTCGAGGTGGTCGAGGGCAACGAACTTCCCGAACCTCTTGGTAAGGCCGGCGATTTCGATCGAGGGGGTGGCCAATCTCTACAACGCCCCTCGGAGCCCCGCCGCGTCTCCCCCAAGACCCACCGGCCGAGCGGTGTCGGGGGTGACCCCGCCGATGGTCACGGAGACTTCTCCTCCATGCCAGAGTCGAATATGCGCATCACAATCCTAGCGTCGGGGAAGTTCCGACTAGAGTCTGACCCCTGGGCCGCCACTCCTCTTGACAACCCGTCGAGGCAGGCCATGAGAACTCGGAGCAGCTGGTCGGGGTCGTCCTTCGCCACCTCGCCCGCGGTTTGTCCTTCGACAATGAGCTGGCGGAGGATCTGCCACACCGCGGCTCCTTGCTTTGCGGTCGCCTCTCTGAGGTCCCTCGACAAGGCCCGGTCGGCTACGGCCTGCCCCATGATCTGGTAGAACTCGGGCATCTTTTCCCTCCGCTCCATCATGCGCGAGACGATGGACCTTAGGCGCTCGCCAGGCGACCCTGGCATCCTTTGCACGCGAACAAGCAACTCGTCGGGAGACGCTATCAACTCTCTCACCAGCTGCGCAAGGATCGCCTTCTTGCTGGGGAAGTAGCGATAGGCCAACCCCTGGCTGATGCCTGCCTCAGCGGCGACCTCCGCCATCGTGCCTGCGCTCCCCTTCGCTGCGAACACCCTCCTTGCAGCATTGAGTATCTTGTCGGCGGACTCCCTCCTTGCCTGCTCGTTCGCCTTCTCCGTCTTAGGCATTAGCCCCTTTTGAATGAACGGTTCATTTAGTTGTTAAGCGTTTCGTAGCACGTCTCTGGGCCTGTTTCCACTGGGGAGAGGCTTGCGCTAGTCACAGACCTGGATTGCCAGGCCCCAGAAGAACTCAGAAGCGCACTACCCCGACGGCGAACGGCGCGGGTCCAGGCAGCCAGTTCCACAGTCAGGAGTCAGTGGGCCCGCCCGGAATTGAACCGGGGATTCAGGCGCGGGCGCCCATAGGCGTCCGATTCGCCGTGTGAGAGCTAGACGGGATATGACCTGACGTCCTAACCAGGCTAGACCACGGGCCCCGACGCGAGCGCCCCTCGGGGGAGATATCTGTCTTACTTCTTGAGTCCCACGGACCTGTTCTTCAGGCGGAGATCGCTCGACTTGCACTTCCTGCACCTCTCGGCGGCCAGAGGGTTCCGCGCGCCGCACCTGAGACAGACCTGAAGGAAGAGCCTCCTCTTCTGCGCTATCTGCTTCTTGGTCGCGTCTGCGATTGGCGTGCCGGACTACCTCCTTGCTAGGGGCGGCCCCGTGTCGCGGCTATGAAGCTTTTGGTGACGAAACGCGTCAAGGAGGGAGGCGCTACCCGGAAGCCAACGGGCCCCTCCCGCGTCGCGCTCATCGGTGGGCGAGCGCCTGCTTCACGAGGGAAGGGACCTCCGAAGGCGTCATCGCTACCAGCGCCCCGGCCGACTCCAAGGCGTCTATCTTCGACTCCGCCGTGCCGAGGTTACCGTAGATTATCGCTCCAGCGTGCCCCATCTTCTTCTCCTTAGGGGCGTGCCTCCCCGCGACGTACGCGACGACCGGCTTCTTGTGCCCCGACCTCTCGATGTGCCTGGCGAGGCGCTCCTCAGCGTCTCCCCCGATCTCCCCCACTACCACGACCGCCTCCGTCTCGGACATCCCCTCGACGAAGTCGAGGCACTCGCCTGCCGTTATGCCGTTGATCGGGTCTCCCCCAATCCCCATCGCGACGGACTGGCCGAAGCCGGCACGCGTGATCTGGTCTGCGATCTCGTACATCAGCGTCCCGCTGCGTGAGAACAGCGCCACTCTCCCGGGGGAGAACGCTGTCGCAGGCATTATCCCCATCTTCAGGCTCTGGGACGGGATGATGAGACCGGGGCAGTTCGGACCTACCATCGAAGCGCCGTGCTCCCTCGCGAGTTGGAGCATCGTCAGTTCGTCGCGGACAGGGATCCTCTCCGTTATCACAACCAGCAGCTTGATGCCCGCGAGAAAGGCCTCCTGCGCCGCCGCGAGGGCGAACTCGGCCGGGACGAAGACGACGGAAGCTCTCGCGCCGGTCTTGCCCACGGCGCCAGCCACGGTGTCGTACACTGGGACCCCCTCCACGCTCTGCCCCCCCTTTCCGGGGGTCGCTCCTGCGGCGATGTTCGTGCCGTAGTCGAGCATCATCCTGGTGTGGATCCGCCCATATCTCCCCGTGATGTTTTGGACGATCACAGGCTCGCCCTTCGTGGGGAGGATCATGCCGCGTCCACGACCGCCTTTACGGCTTCTGGTGCCGTCCCGAATAGCTTGACGTTGGAGCCGCTGAGCATCGCCCTCGCAGCCTCCTCCTCCGCGCCGCTCACCCTGGCGTAGATCGGCTTCACGGTGCCTGTTGCGAGGACCGCCAGAATCCCCTGCGCGACATCGGTCGACCGCGTGATCCCTCCGTAGATGTTCACTAGGATCCTCTTGGACTCTGGGAGCCTGTTCGCGAGCCGGAGGGCCGCCTCGATCCTGTCCTGCTGGGCGCCCCCTCCGAGGTCAAGGAAGCATGCAGGCCTCCCCCCTGCGTCGCCCACGAGGTCGAGTGTAGACAGCACAAGCCCTGCGCCGTTCCCGACGACGGCGATGTCCCCTCCTAGCCTCACGAACGCGAACCCCTCGCGCGACGCTTCTCCCTCGAACTCGTCCTCCGGGTGAAGCTTCGCGAACTCAGGGTGCCTGAAGAGAGCGTTGTCGTCGACGATGACCTTCGCGTCGAGCGCCACGACCCTCCCGCCGGCGCCGACTGCGAGCGGGTTGATCTCTGCCAGCTCGCACTCCTTCTCGCGCGACATCTTTTCCAGCGCGACCAGTATCGAGGAGAATTGGCTCGCCTGCGGCCCGCTCAGCCCGAGCTGCGTCGCCACGTCGCCCGCGAACGCTCGGTCTATCCCGTCCAGCGGGACCTTCCGGATGACCTTCCCCGAGAGCGTCTCCACCTCTATGCCGCCGGCCGAGGCTGCAATCGTTACGTACGAGCGCTCCCCCCTGTCGAGGGTCACCGACAGGTACATCTCAGACTCGTGGGGATAGGCTTCCTCGACCAATATCGACTCAGGCTTCTCTCCGCCGATCGCGAGGTCGAATATCCTCGAGGCCTCACGCCGTGCTGCATCTTCGTCCTCGACGGACACGACACCGCCAGCCTTCCCCCTCCCCCCCGCGAGGACCTGTGCCTTGAGGACAGCAGGGTGGTTCACGCCACGGAAGGCCTCGCCGACGGCCGCGACGTCGTGTGCGAGGACTGACTTGGGCGTGGGGATGCCGTATGCCCGAAAGATCTCCTTCGCCTGGTACTCGAAGAGCCTCACAGACAAGCCCGAGGAGGAAGTGTCGATAAACCTAACGATGAAGCGGGTCCGGAGGGTCCCTCTGGCCTCTCGCGATGTGCGTGGAAGCACGAGGGCACGAAACGCGGCGGACGGGGGCGCCTCAGGCCCTCGCAGCCACCAGGAGCTGAGCCCCGCCCGTCCCTTTGAACAGGGCGAGGTCCGCATCTGGGACGCCGGCTCGCTTCGCATAGGCGTAAAGGGAAGGGTGGTCGACCCTTGCAGTGGCGAATCCGGCACCCAGCGCAAGCCGGACGAGCTCCTCGTCCTCGTAGAAGTGAAGCCGGCTCGCAGCGGGCTCCGGCGCCGCCGGGGTCCCGCGCAGCGCCTTCGAGCCGGTGAACGCGACGAACCTCCCTCCGCTGCCGAGGACCCGGAACACCTCGCCGAACGCCTTCTCGGGGTCCCGGATGAACCCGAGCACCCCTGTCATGACCGCGCACGTGAAGGTCCGGTCGTCGTACGGGAGCGATCCTGCATCTCCCAGCGCGACTGAGAGTCTCCGCGCTTGGACCGCGGCTCTGTTCTTCTCGGTCGCCAGCTTCACCATGTCGGGGCTGTGGTCCGTCGCCGCCGCGCTGCATCCTGTCTTTAGCGCCTCCCCGAGGAAGGCACCCCCTCCGCACCCGATCTCCACAAGGTTGTCGGACGGTGCGAGGCGCAGGACGTCCAGAATCGCAAAGAAGTTCGGCCAGTGATAGATTGGGTCCGCGTAGAACCCCCTGCTCCGCGCCCCGGAAGGCTTCCGTGCGGACCGGTCGGTGATCCAGTCTCCGATGCGCGAGGGGGAGGTCGCCGAGAGGAACGGGGCCGCCACTTCGTAGGCGAACCATCCGAGCAACTCACCCCCCTCGTCTCCGACGACGGTCGCCCACCGGCGCTGCTCGACTGAGACCTTCGTCCCGCTCTCCGTGGCTTCGAACCCTATGAGCACCTCTGACTTCGAGCTTGGGTCCCACGGCTTCGGGTGCCATGTGAGCGCTATCCGCTCCGCCGGTGACCACGCCGTCACCTCCCCGACCGCGGTCCCCCCTTCCGTGACCTTCGCGGCGGGCGAGGGGCTTTCGAGAGATAGTCCCCTCGCGGCCAGCGCCGTAGTAATCTCGTCGACGAGGAGTTCGAAGGCTTGCGCTGGCGCAAGCGAGACTTCGACTTCGACCCGCACGCTCCCTGACACGCCGAGCTACGGCTCTAGGCCCAAGATTTAAGGCGGATTGAAGGGGAAGAACGACGACGGCGTTGAACAGGGACCTGGAGGCGAAGGCGGAGATGCTCATCAGGCGGCCGGTGGCGCAGGTCTTCGAAGCGTTCGTAGACCCCGAGGTCACCACAAAGTTCTGGTTCACAAAGAGCAGCGGGAGGCTGGAGGAGGGGAAGCGCGTGAAGTGGGAGTGGGAGATGTACGGAGTGTCTGCAGACGTCGAGGTGAAGGCGCTCGAGGCGAACAGGCGCATCCTGATTCAGTGGTCCGGATACGGTACGCCCGACTACGTGGAGTGGTCGTTCCGCCCGCACGGGGGAGACGCCACTTTCGTGAGCGTCAGAAACTACGGCTTCAGCGGAACCGACGACGAGGTCGTGAAGGACGCCCTCGACTCGACCGGGGGCTTCACCTGGCTCCTCGCGGGGCTCAAGGCGTACCTGGAACATGGGATACTGCTGAACCTCGTCGCCGACGCCCACCCCAAGGGGGAGGAAGACGAACACATCAGGGAGCTAAAGGGCGAGCGGCGGGGAACCCCGCGCTAGTGGCGCAACCGTCCGCCCCCTTTCTTGCCACTACGGATATATACCGCATGCCGTGGTTGCGGCCGCTACGAGATGGCCGAAGAACAGAGAGACCCGAACACCATCTACGTGGGCAAGAAGCCCGTCATGAACTACGTGCTGGCCTGCCTGACTCAGGTACAGAACGGGAACGGGGCCGTGACCGTGAAGGCCAGAGGGATGGCGATATCGCGCGCCGTGGACGTGGCCCAGATCATCACGAAGCGGTTCGCCACAGACATCACCGTGAAACGGATCTCCATCAACACGGAGCAGGTCAAGAGCATGGTGACCGGCGGCATGAGCAACGTCTCCTCGATTGAGATAGTGCTCCAGAAGTAAGCCACAGAAGACCTGCCGCGACCCGACCTAGCATCCTTCGAAGCGAGCTCCACCACTACGCCGGCTAGGACCAAAGGTTCAAAGAGCGTTGCCGCGGATGCGGGCCCGTCCGCTCCTTGTTCGCAGAGAGAAGGGGGAGGCTGAGAGAAACGGCGGAGACGTTCCGCATGAAGGGCGCCGTCACCCCTGAGAAAGCGATGACAGCGCAGGAGCTCGGCCTACCGCCGAGGTTCGAAGAGGCGATGAAGAGGCGGCTCGGGAGGACAGGCATATTCGTCGACGTAGGAGGGAAGTACTACCTCGACGAAGCGAGGCTGAAGGCATTCGAGGAAGAGCGCGGGCGCGGAGGCGGCATGTGGGCGCACGGACGGAGGATGATTGAACTGAGGATGGCGAGGATGATCGCCGGGGTGGTCGTAATCGCTCTCATCCTGTACGCGATACTGTACGGCGTCTCGCAGGATCTGCGGGTGGGCATCGTGGTCTTGCTTGTCGTCTGGATCGTGATGACCCTGACCCAGCTGTACTTCATGTCGAGGGCCAGGGCGCGAATGGAGGCGCCCCCACCGGGGCCCGCCGAACCCTGATGGCAGTCCTAGTCCCGGGAGCCGCCCCGGTAGGAAAATTCATATCGATGCAGAAGCGCACGCATAATCGAGAAGGGAATGTCCCCGCGGCTACCTATCTGCAACTTCGACGCCAAGACGGGGATACTCTGCGCGAACTGCGAAGCAAGGCTCCGCCGCGGGGAGATAACGAGGGCGGAAGTCGAGGCTTCGAAGGCTCTGGTGGGGCTGGCCGACAGGGTCCCTGAGCTCGGCAAGGTGACGCTCAAGCGGGCCTTCGAGGCAGGCGGCGCCTACATCCTCGAGCTCGAGCAACAGGACGTCCCGCTGGTCAGGTCGAACCCGATGGCCTATGCAGAGCTCGAGGGCGCCCTGAAGGGGAAGGTGTGGATCGTGGGTGCCGGCTCCCTTGATAGGAGGTTCCTCGAAGACGTCTTCTACCCCGCGAAGGTCCTCACGGTCAACACCGTGTGGCTCCCGGACGGAGGGAAGAAGACGAAGGTCATAGTCCCCGCTAGGCGAAGCGAGAGGAGGATAGGCGACTTCGACAGGCTCAGAGAAGCCGTGCGGCTCGCGAGGAACATCGAGCTGCTGGTGGAGACGGAACGCGAAGCCGCCCTGAGCCAGTATTCGTGAGCTAAGGCTCGAGCGTGTCCGGGTCCCTAGGGAAGAGGACCGCCTCCTTGATGTTCTGCATGCCTAGGAGGTAGGCGACGAACCTCTCTATCCCCACGGAATATCCGCCGTGCGGGGGGACGCCGTACCTGAATGGCTCGGTGAACCACTTGAGCCCCTCGGCACTGAACCCCTTCTCCCGTATCTGGGCAACTATCCTCTCCTCCCTGTGCTCACGCTGTCCTCCTGAAGAGAGCTCGAGCCCCTTGTACACGAGGTCCACGGACCTCGCGAACTCGGGGTCCTCGTCGACCTTCATGACGTAGAAGGCCTTCGCCGCGAAGGGAAACCTGTTCAGGAAGAAGAAGTCGGAGCCCGTCTTTTCCTTCACGTGCTCCGCCAGGGCGCGCTGGGAGGCCTCGGTGATGTCCTGGTTCCGCGGCTCTTCCCTCCCGAGCTCCTTGAGCGTGTCGTAGACTGCCGGGAATTCGAGCACCGGGAATGGCGTCCTCGGGGCCTCCGGGCTCACCTTCAGCGTCTCGAACTCCGCCCCGCAGTCGCGCATCGCCCTCTTGACGCCGCTTACGACCATCTGCTCTTCTACCCTCATCGTGTCCCTCTCGTCCGCGATGAAGGCGAGCTCGGGGGCGATCGTCCTGTGCTCGCTGAGGTGTCTCGGGGTGTGCGAGAGTTCGGCCCGCCACCTGGCCCCGAGGTCGTAAATCCTGTCGAACCCCCCCGCAATCGTGAGCTGCCTGTGAAGCTGAGGGTCCTGGACCAGGAACGCGGGCCTTCCGTAGTAGTCCGTCTTGAACACCTCGGAACCGCCCTCGGAGATGCCGCCGATGATGCTCGGGGTGAACGTCCGGATGAATCCATTGGACTGCAGGTACTCCTCGAAACCCTGCACTATTGCGTTTTCAATCTTGAATATCGCTGAAGACTCGGGGCGGCGCAGCTCGAGCGACCGCCAGCGGAGCCTCGTGTCGAGAGAGGCAGGGGTGACTCCCCTCGGGTCAAGAGGGAGAGGGACCGCCGCCTTGCTTAGGAGCTCTATCCTGCGGGGGACGACCTCGACCCCGGACCTTGCCGCCTTGCTCTCCTTCACTACGCCCTCGCACCTGACCACGTCCTCCTGATGCAGCGACGCGATCACGCCGTAGACGTCGGCCGGTACGTCCTTCTTCGGTGCCGCGATCTGCACTATCCCGCTGGAGTTCCTGAGGAGCACGAAGCTGATGCCTCCGAGGACGCGAGAGTCGTGGACCCAGCCTGCGAGGACCACCTCCTCCCCCGCCATGCCCTTCAAGTCCGAGGGGGATAGGAGCTTCTCCATCGGTGGCGGCTCCGGCCGGAGCGATAAATAGTTAGAGCGCACTGAAGTTGTTGGACCAGTTCGCGTAAGCCCTCTCCATGTCGGGCGACACGGACGGCCTCCGCGTCCTCATGACCTCCTTGAAGTCGCTCATCGATATGGGGCGCGTCTGTGTCTCCTTCTCAAGGGCCTTCCCGGAGCTAAAGAGCTCGCGGACGACCCGGAGCTGCACCCCCTGGCAGATGTCCTTGATGTCGCTCCCTGAGTACCCTTCGCTCAGCTTGGCGAGGCCCTCCAGGTGCACGTCTTCCGCCAGGGTGATGGGGGCCGTGTACATCCTGAACTGGGACATCCTCGCTTCGTTCCCGGGGAGAGGGACGAGTATTCTCTTCGAGAACCTCCTGAGGAAGGGGGGGTCGAGCGCCCACGGCTTGTTGGTGGCTCCGATCACGTAGAGGTGAAGGTTCTTCCCCTTGTCGTTGATGCCGTCGGTCTCCCTCAGGAACTGGTCCCGCACCCTGACCTCGCCGCCGACCTCCTGCCCGCGTGTCCCCAGAAGCGAGTCGATCTCGTCGACGAAGATTATCACGGGCTTGTTGTCCGACAGCATCTTGCGGGCGTTCGCGAACAGCTTGGCGACATTCCTCTCGCCCTCCCCGAGCCACTTGCTCATTATCGAAGCCGCGTCCACTGAGATGAAGTAACCGTCGATCTCCGCGGCCGTCGCGGCCGCCACCATCGTCTTGCCGCACCCCGGGGGCCCGTACAGCAGTATCCCCCTCGGCCATCCAAGCTTGAAGAGGTCCGGCCTCAAGAACGGGAAGACTATCGACTCCCGGATCGCCTGTTTGCAGTCCTCCAGGCCGACCACGTCGTCCCACTTCACGTCGGGCTTCTCCGTGATCACGAGCTCGCTGAAGGACGCCTTCAGCTGCTGGACGACCTGCGGCCCCTTCGGGCCGTTGGGCGAACTAGTCTGCTGCGGCGGGCCCTCGGGTGCGAATGCGGCCTCCTGAGGCTCGTCGCGTGGGAGCAGCCCGTGCGCGGCCTGGATGGCCTTCACGCGCTCCTGGTAGGCCATCGCGCGCTCGGTGTACTGCTTGTTCAGTCGGTAGTCCGGGTAGAGGTGGACGAGTTTCACCAGCGTCGAGATGGCCTTCTGGTACATCTGGATGGCCATCCCGTGCGCGCCCTGGGAGTCGAGCCGGATCGCCTCCGACGCGTACTTCTTGGCGTCGTCCTCCAGCTCCTTCGCCGCGACGACGCTCACTGAGTCACGCCCTCCTTCTGGCTGAGCCTGACCTTCCCCTCTGACAGGAGCTTCAGCATAGCCTGCTCGAGGTCGTCGGGGGGCAATTTCAGCATCGTCGACACGTCAGTTATGTCGACGTTCCCGTCGTGAATCGCCGCGTACTTCAGCACCTGCTCCTCCGCATCCTCCCCGTCGTGCGACCTGTACAGCGTGCCGAGCGCTGCAGACTCCTCGTCTTCCCCCTCTTCGCCCGTGGCCAGCATCGGTATCCTCTCCTGGAGCTCCTCCCCATTCTGCTCTATCTGCCTCGGGGAGACCACGATCGACCTCTTCATCTCCTCTGCCCTCTCCTCAGCCAGGCGCCTAGCCTGCTCCACGAGCTCCTCCCCGCTCTCGGTCTGGATGTTGAGCGAGATCGAGGGAGAGACGTTCCCCATCTCGGCCATCGTCTGGGTCAGTGCAGAACTTATCTCGTCTGAAGCCTGGTCGAGCGAGGGAACGAGCTCTGTGACTGTCTTGTTCACCTTCCGGAGGACCTTGAACGCTGTCCCGAGGTGCGACATCACGTCGCCCACATCGACTATGCTCTCGAGCCGGAGCACCACCTGCGTCAATGCGAGCTCGCTGGCGTAGACCACCTTCCCGACCTTCCTGAGCTCCGCCCATTCGTTGGCGTAGACTGCGGCCTTCGACTTGTCCTTCGCCATCATCGCCCTAACGGTCGTCTCGAAGAGGGACTTCCTGCGCTGCTCCAGCTTCGCGCGCAAAGTCTCGAGCTCGCGCCTGTGCAGCTCGATCTCCTTGATTGTGGAGGCTATCTTGGGCTTCAGGTTGTCCTCCTTGCGGAGTCCGATGAGCTTCAGAGGATCGCGCGCAGACAACTGCTACCTCTGAAAAGCCCCGGCGCATAATCACAGCCTAAGTCAATAACATCAATACAAACGGGTGAAAAAAGTAGTCTCAAGGCGACAGGCGCACGGATGCTCGGCGTCCTGGTCTCGGGCTCGGCGCCGACGGCGACGCAGACGCTGCTCGCTTCCAAAGACAAAAGAAAAAGAGTCCGGGAACGCTAGGTTCCCGTCTCTAATATGAGCTGGTCTCCGTCCCGGCTTCCGCAGAAGGCAGCGAGGCGGGTATTTCGGGGAACCTCTCCTTCATGCGCTGCTCCGCGACTGCGGAGGCCTCCGATAGGATCTTCTCCGCGTCCTCGTTTGCAGCCTCGAAGTTCAGTGAGTACCCACCTACCGTCCCTGCGTCCACCAGGATGCTACTCAGCAAGCCAGATATCTCTCCGATCTCGCTTTCCGCCTCAGGCAGCACGCCCACCAAGCCCTGCTTGACGTTGCGTATCACTGCCATCGCCGGAGTCAAGGTGACTACAATGTCACCGAGCTCTGTTATGGTGTTGAGTCTGAGCACTATCTGTTCGAGAGCGAGCTTGGCCTGTGTGACCATCTTGTTCATCTTTCTGATTTCGGCCAGCTCGTTTGCGAAGACAGACGCGTGCTGTGTGTCGTGTTTCTGTAGAGAGCTCACGACCTTGTTGAAGATCGAGTTGTCTCTCTCTCTGAGTTTGGTGGATGTCGAGTCGAGTTTGGCGACTTGCACTTGGATTTGCCTGACTGCTAGGTCGAGTCGTGGCTTCAGGGGACCGGGATTCCTCACGGAGTCCCTGACCCTGCCGCTAAGACTCTGGCTGTTCTGCTTTTCCCACTTACCTGCGAACGCAGACATCGATAGCTTCGAATATCAAGCGGCCCCAAATTCTCTAAGTGGTGGGAAGTATAATTTCGTTCACAACAACATTAAGAATTGTTCTTTGGTCGTCGACGAGGGCTCTTGACGGGGGAAGCGGGTCGTACGAGGGGAGGGAACAAGGAAGGCACGGTGCCTCTAGCCGCGGTGCTGTCAGACATCCACTCAAATCTGGAGGCGCTCCGAGCAGTCCTCCCCCGGGTCGAGGGCCTCCGGCTGTACTCTCTGGGGGACGCGGTAGGCTATGGCGCCAGCCCGAACGAGGTCGTCAACGAGCTCAGGGCGAGGGGGGCCGTCTCCGTCATGGGGAACCACGACTACGCCGCTGTCACAGGCGACACTCGGGGCTTCAACGCGAGGGCGGCCATGGCGGCGAAGTGGACCGCACGCGCGCTGGAGGGGGCCAACGCGGACTACCTGGGCGGCCTCCCGAAGCTGTCGCAGGTGGTGGAAGGGGGGACCAAAGGGGCGATAGCACATGGAAGCCCTGACGACCCGCTATGGGAGTACGTGACCCCTCAGACCCATTCGCTCCTGTTCGACCACTACTTGGAGAGACTCCATGTAGGGTTCGTGGGGTTGGGACACACCCACGTACCGTTCGTGTCATACGAGGGGAGGGGCGTAGTGTTCAATCCAGGCTCGGTGGGGCAGCCCAGGGACGGCGACTGGCGTGCGTCCTATTCGGTGCTCAGCCTGGCCGACGGCCACCTGAAGGTCGAGAACTTCCGGGCAGAGTACGACGTGGGCGCGTCAGCCTCTAAGGTAAGGAAAGCCGGCCTCCCGGAGTCGCTGGCAGACAGGCTCCTGCGCGGAATCTGAGACGGGCGAGAACGGACCGGTCGGCGAACACAAATCCTAAATGGCCGACGACAGGGCAAGAGGCCAGTTGAGCCTGGACCCGCAGAAAGTCGTCCTAGTAGACGAGAACGACAGGCAGATTGGCGTGGACGACAAGCTGAAGGCGCATCAGGGTGGCGCCAAGCTCCACCGGGCGTTCTCGGTCTTCCTGTTCAACGGAAAGGGAGAGACGCTCCTGCAGAGGAGGGCGCTAGTAAAGTACCACAGCAAGGGCAAGTGGGCCAACGCGTGCTGCAGTCACCCGATGCCCGGGGAGGGTGTGGCGGACGCGGCAAGGCGGAGGCTAAAGGAGGAGATGGGGATCGAGTGTGACCTCCGCGAGGTCTTCGCGTTCACCTACAGGGCCGACGTGGGTGAGGGGCTCACAGAACACGAGTTCGACCACGTCTTCTTCGGTCGATACGACGGAAGAGTGGACGCAAACGCGGACGAAGTGATGGACTACAGGTGGGTCCTGCCGAGTGACCTCGTACGCGAGGTGGAGTCGAATCCGGATGGATTCGCGCCTTGGCTGCGCATCTGTCTCAGCAGGGTCGTTGCCAACATTGGTAGATAGGGCCCGCGGGGTCTGAGGGTTCCACGCTTCACCCCGAGTCAGCGCCAACATGACCGCGTGCCTTGTTCGGCCCTGGCGTCGCCCGACTCGGCGGGTGATCGGTCGGCTGCCGAGAGAGCCCTGAGTGCTCAGACAGAGAGATTGGCGGGAGTCTGTCGACCTTCTCTGACGAAGCGCTGGAACCGGCCGGTTGTGTTCAGCGTCCCGTCTTGGAGAGGGCGGTCAGATCAGTCCCCATCACCGAACGAGCTTTGCTCTCGACACGCCGGCCCTAGCTCGACGGTAGCTGGCGTCTGAAGCGGTACTTCGCGTACCGCCTCCACGTCTTCCCTCCGTCGTCCGACCCCTCGCCTCGCCAGCTGAAGGAGTCCTTCTTGATGTCATAGAATACCCAATGCTCCAGCCGTCCCCGCTTGTTGACTGCTTCAAGGACGATTTCTCCTCCCGCTTCCCTGCCGACAAAGGTTAGGGTCGTGTTCTGCTTTGGCGAGACCCAGGTGCTCTGCCACGCATCCCTTTCTGGGTCGTAGAACCGAAGCGTAGTCCCGTGCGGGGTCATCCGCTTCGCGACCGGGTCCTCGGACATCCACACGTCCTGGACAGCCCTGCCTCCGAGGATCCATCTGAAGTGAACTTCTCCCTTGCCGCCCGGCACCTCGCTTCCGTCATCCTTCAAGAACGTCGCCTCCCCTTCCCAGTCGCCTACGAACTGGCCGAACAGTGACAGCTTCTCCCTCTGTTGGTCGAACGGCTCGTCCGCCCCGAGCCCTGTCAGGTTCCAACGCACTTCCGAGACATCCATTGCGGTCCGTCCGCCGATGGCCGCTAAAAGCGCACCGCACACCATGAGGGAGAAGAGAGGAGGGGTAGGTGCAACTGAGACAGAGGCGTAAGGCGAGTCTAGCGGCGGTAGCGTTAAAATATGGGGCGAGCCCGGCGACGGGTGCTTTGAGTGGTCGTAAAATTAGAGCGACGAACTAGGCCGGAAGGCCCACTCAGCAACTCGTACGACTGGAAGAAGATCGAATCGGAGGTCAGAGAGTTCTACGGACGCAGAACCGCCACGGCAGCGGTCCACCGCAGCGTCTCGAAGAAGAGACCACTAGGATACGTCGAAGGCCCCCCCACGCTGAACAACCAGCCGCATATCGGACACGTGCGGGGGAGGATCATGAAGGACATCTGGTACAGGCATCTCACGATGCATGGAGAGAACATAGTGTTCAGGGGAGGGTGGGACACCCAGGGCCTTCCCGTGGAGCTTCAGGCGGAGAAGGAGATGGGGCTGTCAGGCAATAAGTGGGACGACCTCCGGGCGGTCGGGGTCGAGAGGCTCGTCGAAGCCTGCAAGGGCCTGATCGCGAAGTACCAGGGGGAGTGGGTCGAGGCCGACAGGCTCACGGGACTGATGCTGGACCACGGTCGGGACTACATGACCTACAGGGACGCGTACATAGAAAGGGAGTGGAAGTACCTGGAGACGGCCTGGAAGAAGGGACTCCTCGGCGAGGGATTCAAGGTGGTCCCCTACTGCCCTAGCTGCCAGACTGCGCTGAGCCACGCCGAGGTCGTGGAAGGTGGGTACGAGAGCCTGGAGGACCCGAGCCTCTACTACAAGGTCGAGGCGGAAGATGGTTCGAGCCTAGTGGTGTGGACCACGATGCCGTTCACAGTCCTCACGGACGAGATGGTCGGGGTCAAGCCCGACTACGACTACGAGTACGTCAGAGTGGGGGACGAGGTGTGGGTCGTGGGATCGGGGAGGAAGGAGGCACTGAAGGGAGAGCTCGGGGTCGACTTCGGGGACGTGGTGAAGAAAGTCAAAGGGAAGGAGCTCGAGGGACTGCGGTACCGCCACCCCCTGATCGAACAGCTCCCAGGACTGCGGGCGGCAGAGTACGCTTCGAAGGTCCACAGAGTAGTGGCAGAGGAGTTCGTGGACACGAGCGCGGGGACCGGGCTCGTGCACATGTCCCCCGCCAACGGCGAGGACGACTTCGCGGTCGCGACAAGGCGCGGCATTCCCGTGTTCGTCCCGTTCGACGATCAGGTCAGGCTGACGGCTGCGGCCGGGAAGTTCGCAGGGCTCTTCGCCAGGGACGCCGACCAGGCGGTCGTCCAGGCGCTGGAAGAAGCGAAGTCAGTGGTGAAGTCGGGGAGACTCGTCCATGAATATCCCGTCTGCTGGAGGTCCGGGCACAGACTCGTATGGCTGGCACGGCGCGAGTACTTCTACTGGGTGGACAGGATGCGCCGCGAGCTGGAGAGGGCGGCGGAGAAGGTCGAGTACTTCTTCGAGCCCCCCCGGAACAGGTTCCTGTCATTCATAGCCGAGTCCCCCCCATGGTGCATCACGAGAGAGCGAGTGTGGGGATCCCCCCTCCCCGTGTGGGTCTGCGAGTCGTGTGGCGGGAAGACGGCCGCCTTCTCCAGGAGGGCGATAGTGAGGCAGGCGTCGGAGCTCCCGGACGGGCCCGAGTTCGAGCTGCACAGGCCGTGGATCGACAGAGTCGTTCTGAGGTGCCGCGCGTGCGGGGGGAGGGCCGTGCGAGAGCCGTTCGTGCTGGACACATGGCACAACAGCGGCGCGTCGCCCTACGCGTCGTTCACCGACGGAGAGTACTCCAAGCTCGTCCCGGTCCGCTTCCTCACGGAGGGGATCGACCAGACGAGGGGGTGGGCGTACACGCTCCTGGTCCTCAACGTGATCCTGTCAGGGAGGGCAATTGCGCCCTATAGGGAGTTCCTCTTTCAGGGTCACGTCCTCGACGAGCAGGGGCGGAAGATGAGCAAGAGCCTCGGCAACGTGGTCTGGGGGCTGGACGTGCTGCGGAGATGCTCCGTAGACGTGCTCAGGTTCTACATGATGTGGAAGGCGCCCCCCGACGATGCCGTCAGCCTGGACCTGAAGGAGATGGACGGTAGGCCCTACCAGGTCATCAACACGCTATACCACCTCCACGTATACCTCGCCCAGAACGGGGCCGTCGACGGATACTCCCCTTCGAAGCACACGCTGGAGTGGGCAAGGAGGAGGAAGCTTCTCACCCCAGTCGACTCATGGCTCCTCGCGAAGCTGGCGAGGTCGACCAGGGACGCGGACGAAGCCTACTCGTCGGGGCGGTACAACGACGCGTGCAAGGCCGTCGAACAGGCCGTGATAACCTATCTCAGCCAGACGTACGTGAGGCTGGTCCGGCCGCAGCTGTGGAGGGACGACCCCGAGACGACGCTCGAGAGGCTCGCAATCTATGCCGTCCTCGGGCACGCACTCAAGCGGCTCGACGAGGCCCTCCACCCCGTCTCTCCCTTCGTTACTGAGTACCTGTTCCAGGAGACCTTCGGCGGCAGGGACCGTTGGAGGGCCCCCCTACTGGCGAAGGGCATGTCGCACGGAGGGGCGGAGCCCCGCGGCGGCACGGCGGAGAAGGGGGTCGACCTCGCCCTCCGAGTGGAGGAGGCGTGCAACTCCGCGCGCACTCGGGGCGGGCTCAAGAGGAGATGGCCTCTGGCCGACCTGATGGTGATTGTCGCAGAGAGAGAGAAACGCGTCGCGCGGCATGCGGCTGGGACCATCGAGGCGCTGTGCAATGTGAAACGGGTCGAGGTAGTGGACTCGGGCGCATTCCCGGCGACGGTGAGGCTCGTCCCGAGTCCGTCGAGGTTCGGGGCGCTCTTCAAGGAGAGGACCCGCGAGCTCTTGGCCATGGCCAGGCCGCTGGCAGGGGACGACGCGGTGGCGGCTTGGCTGGAAGGTAAGCCGGTCGTGATCGAGACGAAGTCGGGCAGGGCGGACATCCCCGTCGCAGCGTTCGACCTGACGGTCACCCCGCTCGAGGGTTTCATCGCGCTGGAGAAAGGAGGAGTCTTCGCCGCCCTGCGCAGCAGGCGGGACGACGGGCTCGTCGCCGAGGGGCTGGTCCGCGACATCGCGAGGCGCCTGCAGGCGCTCCGGAAGGCCCGCGGCTTCGTCCCGAGCGACACCCTTGACGTCGCCGCCGTCTCTGGACTGGAGAAGGACGAGATCGAGAGCCTGGAGGCTCTGAAAGGACAGATAGCGTTCCTAGTCCGGGTCAGGGAGGTCGTCCTTGGAGGGCCCAAGGCGGAAGGGACCAACTGGGATGAGGAAGACCTCGACGGGCGGCCGATCTACCTCGACGTGCGGTAGCTAGAGGAACAGTCGGAGGACCCTGGAGAACACGCGGAGCCTCCTGGGGACTAGAGCTTCTATGAACTCGATGTCGTCCTCCTTGAAACCCTTGAGGAGCTTCATCCCCACCAGGTAGGTCAGCAGTCCGACGGGAATCATGACGATGGAGCCCAGAACGGCATCGCCTCTGGTCGAAAGCCCGGCATCCCCCACCAGCGAGAGCGACCCGAAAATGAGGCAAGCCATCGCCCCCGAGGTCACTAGCGCCTTCGAGTAGCCCACCGCGTCCAGCACGAGAGTGCCGTTCCTCCTCGCGAAAATGGCGACCGCGGCGAGCATGACGAAGAGCATCGCTGCCCTCCCGGCCGCGACGCCCGTGAGCCCGATGATGGGGACGGTCAGGACGGCGACAAGGACAAGCGCCGCCAGGGCAACGACGCTCGCGTACGTGAACTCGTGCGCCCTTCCGTCCACGAGGAGGCTGGAGGCGTATACCGAAACGACCGCAGTCAGCGCAATCGCGACGGATATTATCGCCATCACGGGGGCGGCCGAGGCGTACTGCGTGCCGAAGACCTGAAGGAGGAAGGGCGACAGGGCCGCGAGGCCGAACCCCATCGGCATCGATATGAGGGTGATGTAACGCGTGTACCTCCGCACCGTCTCCCGCTTCCTTTCGACGTCACCCCCGTAGCTGCTGAGTGCGGGGACGAGGATGTTCGTGGCCGCCGCCGGCGCGAACGCTGCCACCGCCGCCCCCACGCTCGCCACGTTGTAGAGCCCGATGCTGGAGAGGCCGCGCTGGAAGAACGCCAGGACCTTGTCTGTCTGAGAGACCGCAAGCCCTACGAGCGCCGCGACGAACACAGAGGCCATGTACCTTCGCACCTGTCCGAAGTCTCCGGTCCCCGCTTGAAGGCGGCGCACAGAGCCGAAGGCCGAGGCATTGGCCGCGAAGGCGAGCATGAGGTCCCCGACCACGAATCCCGCGAAGACGCCCGACAGCCCGCCCCCCGCCGCCAGCAACGCCGTCGCCGCCGCATATCGAAGCACACTGGCTGCGACGATGAGCTTCCCGGCCCCCCTGGCGTCACCGGCCCCGAACATGGAGTACGCCCCCAGCTGGCCGAAGGAGTAAGCCACCGCGTCGGCGGCGGCGATAGCTACGGGGACGGTGCTCAGCCCCCCCGCTATCGCCGAAGCCGTCGGCGGAAGGGCAAAGAAGACAGCGCACAGAACCGAGACGACCGCGCAGATGGCCAGAGAAGTGAGGTACACCCGCCTCCGGGAGACCCCCGTCTGGCCCTCGGACTCGGAAAGGAACCTTGTCACCGCTGGGGGGGTGGCGGAGAGGCCGCTCGCGCTGACGGGGAGAGCCAGCACGGCCACGGTCGCGACCGACACGATCAGGACGTTCAGCAGGGTTGCGAGGCCGAACTCCTGCTGGGAGACAGAGTTCGTAAGGATCGCGATGAAACCCGTGTTGAACACGATGGTCACTACGTTGGCGAGGTAGAGCGCCGCGACCCCCGACGCGACCTTCTCCTCCGAGTGCAAGCGGGAACCTCTGGCGCGCAGGGCGGACTATTTAATCAGGGGCCAGTCCGCAGGTTGTGTCCTGTCCGCAAGACGGTGAAGGTAGCGCCCCCGAACGGCGCGACGAGGAACTCCCGCTAGTAGAGTATCGACTGATTGAGAGGGGGTACTGGGTTTGACATTCCTGCAAGACCTGATGGAGGCTGTACGGGAACTGCGCATCCAAGTCTGAGTCCCGAGATGCCTGGCGCGTAGGTATCACCGAGCCCAGCAATCCGGCACCCGAGTGACTGGTAGACAGTCACGTACGTGTTCTCGGAAACGAACGCCCCCGAACAGTTCTCTGGGACCAGCCCTTGAAACCCGCACTGTGTTAGACCCTCGAAGTGGCCGACGCTGACGAAATTGACTATCGGGGCGGCGAAGAAGAGCGCGACGACTCCTATGATGCACGCGCAGATTAGAACTCGCGTCTTTCGGTTCAACTCTTCCTCGCCCGAATTCCGATCGCGCTCCCTAATAGGGGTAGTTGGCTTGCTCAAGGTACTCCCCCGCTCTGAGGGTGGCTCAATCTGCCGAGCTTGAGGAGGGAGGGCTTTCAGTAAGCGGAGCCGTTTTCCGTCTCGGACCGACTACGAGGTTCGGGGTCATCAGCGCGGGACTCTCACGGGTCGGCAGAGTCTACCCAGAGCGGGGGAGACCTAACCGTCGCCAGGAGGATGGGCAGAGCCTGAGCGAGCGTGCGACCGTCTCCTCAGCCTCCTTTCACGTAGTCGGAGATCGACGACTGGTAGCCGGAGATCGTGCGCGCCGAGAACCCCATGTTCCGAAGGTCGCGGGCGAACTCGGCCGCGAACCCGTGCGTGGTGTACACCGTCTCCGGCGCGACCGCCTCCACCAGCTTCAGGAGTTCGGGGTAGTCACAGTGGTCGCTGAGCGGGAAGGTGTAGTCGACCCCGAGCGACCGGCTGTATCCGCCCCCAACCGCCCAGCCGCTGAACGCCACGAGCAGCGCGCCGTGCCTCGACCTGAGGTGGGCCATCGCCTTGCTCCTCCCGCTCGACATCGGGGCGATCATCACCCACGGGCCGTCTGGGAGGACGGCGCCTTCCGACGCGGGGTCGATGGTCTCGCCCTCCTTGAGCCTCACGCCGTAGTCGGCGTGCACCCTGTTCATGGCCGCCACGCTCGTGTGATAGTAGAGCGGCGCCCAGCTGGAGAAGTAGTACGCGAGCAGCTGCGCCTTGCCGAGAGGATACCCCATCAGTACGACCGGCCTCCCTCGGTCGAACGCCGACCCTATCAGACGGTTGACGTCCCGCACCAGCCTCGCCGTCTGCGGGAAGACGTACTCCGGGCTCCCGTATGTGGTCTCCATGATCAGAATCCGCGCGCCCCTCGTCCTGCACTTCCCTAGGAACGCCCTCTCTCTCCCCGACGCGTCGCCGGTGTAATAGACTTCGTCGCCTATCCTGATGGCCCGCGACCCCAGAATGTGCCCTGAGTCGAGGAGCTCGACGCCCTCCACCTCCTCCACGGTGTCCCCGAGGTCGTACCCTCTCGCAAGCGCCAAGTCTCTCGTCTCGTCCGAAGCGATGATCCGCTCTCCGCCAGAGGGCCTGTGCATGTGGTCGACGTGCGCGTGCGAGACGAACGTGTAGTCCGCCTTCGCAGAGCCCTTGGGGTCGAGCATGAACCTTGTCCCTCCGACCTCGACCTGGATTCCGCCGTTGAGCGAAACCCTCGTCCCCAAGTCGTCTCACCGAAGGCCGGTTCGATTATTAAGTTGTCGAGATGCGGAGCGCTTTCCAGTCCCCCGGCCCGAGCGCGACCTCGAGCGGCATGGTAGGAAGGACGCGGAGCGTCCCGACCTTGGTCCATGTGCCGCTCTGCGGGTCGTACTCCTCCATCGGAGTGGTAAGGCGGCGGGCGAGTTCGGCCGCCTTCGGGACGAGGGCGACGGAGGCCTTCACAGGAGAAGCGGACGAGTTCCCTACGCACACCACTTGGCCGGGGCCGTGGAGCGACACGGCATGGACGCCCCTCGCAAGGACTTCAAGGAGCTCGGCCTTCAGATATCTCTCCCCTGACGCCACCTCTAGGCGCGCCCCGGCGGCGAAGGCGCGCGCCTTCCCCCCGCCCCTCCCGACGAAGATAGTGGCCGTCTCGCCCAGCCAGACGTCGTGGACGAGGACCCACTTCATTCCAGACGAGGCAGGCGGGTTGACGGACACCCCGCCGGGGCCGCACTGGACCCCCACCTCTCCTTCGATGACCCCCTCGATGAACCGCGCGGCCGAGACCGTGTCCCCCCACTCCCCGCGCGCCTCCTTTGCTTCGACGTCCACCCACATGGGGAAGGTCCCAGGGGAGCCGCCGAGCCGGACGATTTCCTCCACCGCCAGCCTCGCCGTCCTCTCGAGCGACAGGCTCCCGATGCCCGCCATGCCCACGCGATAGCACAGCACCGCGTGCGCTAGTGCCGCCCGCGTCCAGAACCCCCCGAGCTGCCCCTGCCCGTAGCTTGGGTTGAAGTAGAGCCTGTTTGAGGTGGGGACGGTCCGCGGCCCGTAGGGGGTCTCGAAGTCCTTCTCCAAGAGCCTGTGCGCGGCCGCCTGCTCGGCCGAGGCACGGAACGCTCGCCTATACGCTGCGACCGCCATGTCCGCGGTCTCATCGGTCCTGAGCCTGCCGGAAGGCTCCAGGCAGAGCGAAAGGGCCCCCCTTTCGTCGAGGAGCCTCCTTCTAACCGTCTCAGCGACCATCTCGGCCCTCTCCCTGAAGCGCCCCGAGTCGTCAGACCTTGACACCTGGCGCGCAACCTGCGCCGCCCCCTCGAGTCCCCCCGATGCGGCGAGCGAGATCTCCGGTATCTCGCCCGCGGGGTACCCGGGCCCGAGCGCGCGCCGCCACCCCTGCGGGCGGTCGCGAGCAGGCCTGAAGGAGAAGTCCTTCGACTCGGCCATCAGGAAAGAGGCGAGCTTCTTCACGAACGGATACAGCGTCCTCGACAGCTTCTTGTCGCGCGAGAGCAGAAGGTAAGCGGCGACCGCCTGTAGGGAGACGGCCGTCTCGAGCAACCCGGGTGCCGCAGGGTCGGCGCCGTGCGGGAGAGCGCCGTCCTTGCGGACCGCCTTCTTCATAGAGTCGATCGCGACCGCCGCAGCAACTTTGTCGGCGTAGGTGAGGCCCCTCAGGGACTCGGCCAGGTCCAGGGTGCCGCACTCGTAACGTGCTCCCTCCAGCGAGGCGAACGCCCATGCCGATGCATCTGTGACGGCCGGGCTCGAGGCTGCGATGTGCGCCCCGTCTCGCCTTGGCGCCTTTGCGCTCCCCCCTTGGAGCCTACCGAAGTCCGACAGGGCCTCCTCGAGCTTCGAGGGGTTGTAGATCGACGCGTAGGTCACCTCCCTCGCCTCCGATGGTTGGAGCTCGAACTCGTGCATCGCCGCCACCATCACCTGCCCCGACATTCCGGCGGTAGGGTCTCCGAGGTCCCCCGCCGCGACGACGTCGCGGACTCTCGCCCTCTCCGTGGTCATGAAGACCTTCTTCGGTGGGGGCATCGACCCGACCACGCGCGCGCTCGGGAGGTCGGAGATCTCGTCCATCGCGACGTGGCTCCCTCGGCTGAAGGCGTTCACGCCGAGCGCCCCCCACTTCGCTGACGGTTCGCCGAGCTGGGAGGCCGTCGGGTCGGACACGTCGAGGAGCCGGAGAGTCAGGGGCGAGGTCCCCGCGTTCCTGAGCTTGATGCGGCGCGTGTACCCTGCGGACGCCCCGACGAAGAACTCGACCGACTGCGCCACTTCCACGCCCTCGAAGACCCTGCCGGAGAGCAAGGCCTGGCGAGGCGAAGCGCGCACTGCCCAGTCCGGCCTCTGCGCCAGCACCGTCACTCCCGCCTGAAGCTTATAGAACGTCACCCTCTCGAAGCCGAAGACCGCGCGCCTCTCCGCGAGAGAGTCACATGACCTCACGGTCCCGTCCGGGTCGACGACCAGCCTATACTCCCGCATGCGAAGGACGATCGGCCTCCTGATGGGCGGAGCGCGTGCAGGCTGGGCCCTCGGAGGAAGAGCCTCGACGGCAGCTCCCATGCACGCAGAGAAGGCCGGCGAGGATAATATCGGGATGATTGACTGAATTTGAGCGGTTGGGTTCGCTCAGTTAACCAGCGGAGGCGCGCTTCCATCTCGTCCCCGACGGCGTGTCCTCCACCACCACACCGCGCGCCAGTAGCGCCTGCCGGAGCCGGTCCGACTCTGCGAAGTCTTTCCGCCGGCGCGCCTCCTCCCTGAGCGCAAGCATCTCCGCTAGCTCGTGGGGGAGAGTGTCAGGTTCGAGCCTGAGAACGCCGATCACGGAGTCGATCCGGGCGAGGGCGTCGAGCAGCGAAAGCGCGTCTCCGCCGCCGAGGTCTCCCGAGTCCGCAAGTGCGTTCACCTTCTTCGCCGTGGAAAAGACCGCGGCTAACGCTTCCGGCGTGTTCAGGTCGTCGTCCATCCCCTCTTCAAAGCCCGCGAGGAGCTGTCGGGCGAGCTCCCCCGTCCCCCCCTTCACGCCTCGCACCTCCCTCAGCCTGTCCGCGAGGTCCTGGAGCCGCTGCCGCTGCGCCTTCGCCTGCTCAAGGCCCGCCTGGGTGAGGTCGATCGCGTCCCTGTATCTAGCGGAGAAGAAGAACATTCGGATGGCGAGCGGGTCCCACCCCTCTGCCAAGAGGTCCTTCAGGTAGACGACGTTCCCGATGGACTTGTGCATCTCCTCCCCCTTGACGTTCAGGAAGTCCGAGTGCAGCCAGTAGTTGACGAACTTCTTCCCCGTAGCCGCCTCAGACTGCGCTATCTCGTTCTCGTGGTGGGGGAACTTGTTGTCCATCCCCCCCGCGTGGATGTCGAACGACTCTCCGAGATACTTCATCGACATCGCGGAGCATTCAATCGACCACCCAGGCCGCCCCTTCCCTAGCTCGTTCTCCCAGAAGACGTCCCCATCGTCCGCGTCCCATGCCTTCCAGAGCGCGAAGTCCACCGCCTCCCTCTTCTCCTCGTAGTGGTCCGAGGACACCCTGACCCCCTTCCGCGCCGCGTCCACCCTGACGCCGGAGAGCGCGCCGTAGCCCGCGAACTTCGAGACGTCGAAGTAGACCGACCCGTCCTGGGAACGATAGCCATACCCCTTGTCTACGAGCGTCTTGACCAGCAGGACCATTTCCTCCAGATGTTCCGTCGCACGGGGATACGCGTCGGCCCTCTCGACCCCGAGCGCGTCCAGGTCGCTCATGAAGGCGGCTTCGTAGAACGCCGTGAGCTCCTTGAGGGGCTTCCCCGTGGCCCTGACCCCCTTGATTATCTTGTCCTCGACATCTGTGATGTTCATCACGTGGACGACCCTGTACCCCTTGAACCGGAGGTACCTCTTGAGGAGGTCCTCGAACGCGAAAGTCCTCATGTTGCCTACGTGAGCGTAGTTCCAGACGGTCGGACCGCAGGTGTACAAGCGCACCTCCCCCCGCTTAATCGGCTTGAACTCCTGGACGGTCCTCCCCAGGCTGTTGTAGAACCTCAGCACGGCGGCCCTCGCCCTACGGGTATCGGTTCAGGAAATAAAGGGAACGGGAGATTTCGAATTACTTGGTGAGCTTCCCAATCCTGAAGATAGCCTTGCCGCAAGAGGCGCATGTCCCCTTGATGGCCGGCCGGCCATTCTTCAGTTTGATTTGCTTGGGATTCTTGATCTCCCGGTTCTTCTTCTTCTCGTAGACGCAGTATCCAGTGACCACTGCGAGTTTCCTCGCGCCAGATTCGGCAGAATTGATATATAAACACGCCAATCGCGGCTCGAAACGCGGTTTTTTCGCCCTGAACGGCTTTCCGCCAAAGGAAACGGAGGCCGAGCGTTTCCAGATTCGACGGCGATTGCCCCCTCCTACCGTCTTAGGTAGCCTCGTTTGCAAAACAGGGCAATGCCCGCTGAGGCGAAGACACCACGCCCCACCTTGGCCCTCCCCGATTTCGATTGGAGGAGCGAGATTTCCGCTTCTGCGGTCCCGGACAATTCTGGGCGCGCCCCGTCTGCAGGCCGAGACCAGCCGCCGGGCGCTCACGATCCGAGTCGTTCGTGCGAATGCGGGGCACTTTGTCGGCGGAGACGGCCAGCGACTGCGCGGGCGAGGAGAAGAGCTCCGACGGGCAGGACAAGCTGGAGCCCCCGCTGGCTTACGATTCGGATATAGACCGCACTCGCGAACGGCTCACGGTTTGGCCGACCCGCTGGTCAGGCGCGGCGCCGTGTCTTCGTTGGTCTTTGCCAGAGTAGTCTACGCGGTGAACTGGCTCAACATAGGGGCGATCTACGTCCTCGTCGAGCCGAGCCTTGGCGTCGGCACTTCTGGCCTCGGGACTCTGACCGCGGCGTTCTACCTGGGGCTCGGGCTGACCCAGATCCCCGGAGGGGTGATGGCGGCTAAGTGGGGCGCCAAGCGCGTGGTGGTGGCTGGCGTCCTCGTCTCGTCCTTCGCCGTGCTGGGGACCTCGGCCTGCACGACGCTCACGCAGTTTGCGCTGCTCAGGTTCGCCGTCGGTGCGGGGATGGCGATGGTCTTCGCCCCTGCGGTGGTCCTCGTGTCGAGGCACATGGGAGACAGGACAGGCCCCGGCGTCGGCCTGTTCAACGCCGCGTACGACTTCGGGGGAGTCATCGGGCTGTTCGGATGGGTCGTCCTGGCCAGCGAGTACGGGTGGAGAGAGAGCCTCCTCCTCGCCGGCTTCCTCGGCATCCTGACGGCTGTCCTAGTATTCCGGCTGGTTCCGAACGACCCCGGCGGTCTAGAGTTCTCGGTCGACAGGTCAGCACTGGGCGCGATCATCGCGAACAGGCAGCTCGTCCTCATCGGCTTCGTGACCCTCGGGGTCGCGGTCGGGAACGTGCTGGTCTCTTCGTTCATGATCGTGTATGTGGAGAAGTCCCTTCACTACCCGATAGTTGCGGCGGGGCTCGTGGGCAGCATGGTCGTCGTCCTCCCAATCTTCACCGCGATATGGGCTGGGAGGATGTACGAGAAGGCGACGGAGCCGAAGACGGTCCTTCTCCTCGTGCTGGTCTGGAGCGGGCTCGCCCTGCTGATGTGCGGCTACCCCAGCATCTACACTGCGCTGGCTTCCTCTGTTCTCGCCGGAGTCGTCGCAGGGTTTGGGTTCACCTTCGCCTTCTCTGCCGCCAAGGACGTAAACCCCGCCGGCGCGAGGTACGACGGGCTCGCGATCGCGTGGGTGAACGCCATCCAGCTGACGGGCGCCTTCTTCCCGCCTCTGCTCTACACATACTTCGTAGACACCCACGGGTACTCGGTCGCGTGGGAAGCGAGCGCCCTGCTATGCATGATCTTCGTCGTGCCCCTGCTTTTGATGGCGAGAAGGCCCCGCGGCTAGAGCGGCGTGGCGACTATCTCGTCGCCCTTCTTCACACTGACCTCGAGTCCCGCGAGTCCTATCTCCTTAATCTCTGGGACAGGGATTCCGAGCTCTTCAATCTTGGACTTGTGCCGCGTGATCGCCTTCATCCAGGCTTCAGACCGCTCCTCGGGTTTGGGGACGCCGAGGCCAGAGTCCGCTGCGAGCGCTTCCAACTTCTGGTCGTACTCGAAGAAGTCGGAGGGGAGTTTCCAGAAGTCTTCCATCGGCCTGAAAAGCAGCGGGGAGAGATAGATGAAGCCGTGCTTCAGCTGCCGCGTGATCAGCTTCTTCTGGCCGTCGTCCATCCGCTCGGCGAGCCGTTCAAGCATGGCGAGAGTCCCCGTAAGGTGACGTGACTCGTCCCTCGTGATGCTCTGGAACGCCTTCGCGTAGACCTTGTTAGTCGAGCGCTCCCCGACCTCCTTGAAGATCAGCTGCGCCCCTATCTCGGCGAAGAAGAAGCTCGAGAAGATGAGCTCGAGGGGGTACTTCCCCCACGCCTCGTTGAACGCGCTCCAGTAGCGTCTGCCGTTCTCGTATAGGGCCATGATGTTCGCGTGGGCCTTCTCCTCTAGGGCCGTCTTCGGTTTGAACTTGTACGGGAAGTTGGGGCAGACACGCGCGCAAGCCCTCCTGCACACTTCGTCGTGCCTGCACTCATCGAACGCCACGGCCGAAAGGAACTTCTTCGTGGGGTCCTCGAACCTGTGGGTAGCGGCCTGGACGGCGGCGCTCCCGAAGGCGCCTATCCCTGACTTCTCGAAGAGCGCGAGCTTCGACAGCCAGTAAGCCTGGGCGACGGCCTCATCCGAGCTGAAGTTCTTCGCGTCGCACTCCTCCCATGGAAGGTCTACAGGGCTCCAGTTCTGCGGGAACCAGAGCTCGTAGGTCCTGAGGAGGGCCTCCGACACGACGTCCCAGTTTCCCGGGAAGACGTTCGCATCGGCGTCCCGGTAGGGGTGCTCCCCCTCCTTAGCTCGCGAGTCTGCGCTCAACCTCGACCCCTATGTCGCAAGGATGGTGATCGACCCGACCATCCACGACTCGTCCCCGTAGAATGTGTAAGTGCCTGCGGTGCTGAACGTGTATACCCAGGCGCCCCCGGGAGCTATCTCGCCGGAGGTCAGGTTGAGGCCCGCGAACGTGACCGTGTGCGGCTGGCTGTCCTCGTTGACGAACTTCACGGTGTTGTTCACTCCGACGAAGACAACGAAGCTGCTAGGCTCGAAGTTGTAACGCTGGGTGTCGTACGTCCCGAGCGGGATCGTCACGGTGCTGGGCATGTTCCCCGGGGCGTTCTGCTTGACTACCACCTCGCCCTGCATCCACGGATGGATCAGGCAGTGATACGTGTAGTTCCCCGCCGTGGTGAACGTGTAGTTCCAGGTCTTCCCGGGCTCAATGATCCCCGAGTTGAATATGTTGGTGAGAGATGTGACTGTGTGGTTCGCCGAGTCGAGATTCTGGAAGGTGACCGTGTTGTTCACCCCTATGACCACGGTTATCTTGTCCGGGCTGAAGTTGAGCTGCGAGTTTTCGCCGACCCCTGAGGGCATCGTCACGACCGTCCCCGCGATGACGGTGCACGACCCGGTGCAGGTCGACCCAATCCCAGGCTGCAGCCTCAGCACGAGCACGGACGCTACCAGAGCCACGAGCAAGATCATGCCTATCCCCAGCGACAGCAGCACGGCGCGGCTCGCCTTCGGCGGACCCTCGACCTCCATGTCCAGTCTCACCCCAGCGACGCCACCATCGCTATAAGGAGAGCGGAGAGGAACATGACACCGACCAGCGCGAATATCCTGATCGACCCCGGCTCGTCCTTCAGCTGCATGTAGAATATGGCCACGGCCGTCGCCTGGCTCAGCGCCAACAGGGAGATGACGACCGTCTGCGCGGTAACGTTGGTGACGTAGTAGAACGTGGCGGTCTCCGTGAGTACAGCGACGACCATGTACGCCCAGACGCCCGCTATTGTGGAAGTCTTCATCTCTCCTCACTCAAAGCAGGTAGAAGAGCGGGAACACAAAGCACCACACTATCTCGACGAACGCCCAGTAGAGGGCGAAGTTCTCTATGGACATGTGGTCGTCCTTCGTGAATCCACCGCGGGCAGTTTTCTTCATCAGGTACACCAGCACCACGAGGCCTGCGACGACGTGCGCCCCGTGCAGGCCGACCACGACGTAGTATATGCTCGCCGCCAGCGCGGTGACCGGGTTCGACGAGCTGGGGAGGAACGGCGCCGCGCCGGAGAAGAGCCCGAGCCACTCTGAGATCTTGACCCCGATGAACGTCGAGCCGAGGACGAAGGTGGCCACGAGCCAGCCGAGGAGGCCGCGCTGGTCGCCCTTTCGGATCGCGTAGACCGCCATGGCCATGGTGAACCCGCTCGTGAGCAGGATCAACGTGTTCGCGGTGGCCAAGGGTATGTCGTGCACCGACGCCGGGGAGGGCCACTCCAAGGCCGCTTCGCGGATGAAGATGTAGGCGCCCAGCAGAGTCCCGAACAGGACGATCTCGGAGGAGAGGAAGACCCACATCCCGAGCTTCATCTTCGGGACTTCGTCGTACGGCCACCTGTCGCCTCCAGGGTCCCCTGCCGGACCGACGAATTTGTTGCGGATGTCGTCCCACGCCCATCCGACGATGGACGCGGCGAATACTCCGACCCCGAGGACCATCAGCGCTAGCGGGAAGACTCCTGGCGGTATGGTAAGGACCGACAGCTGGATGGCGCCGCCTGGATAGAGGGCGGCCCCCGTCAGGAACAGCATCACTCCGGCTGACAGGGTGAGCGGCCTGCTGCTGAGGTGGACTTCGTGGGAGACCGCCGACATCGCGTGCGACACGGGGGACGGCCCGCTGACGGAGGCGGACTGAGGACCTGGCAGCTGCCCGATCCATCCTCCAGCCGGCTCCGTCTCTACTGGAGCGACTGGGACGCTCCCCGTCGCGGGGGTAGACCACTCGGGGCTCTGCGATCCCCACGGGTTGGGCCCCGAAGGCGGCCCGCGGAACCATGTGTGCAGGAGGTTGTATGCCACGATTATCTGCGCGCCCGCGAAGATGAACGCACCCACCGTCGCTATGCCGTTGAGCTGGGCCCAGTCGCCTATGTTCTGGTACGTGAAGATGCGTCTAGGCATGTCGCTCAGCAGCATCATAGGCGCGTAGAGGACGTTGAAGCCGATGAATGAGATGATGAAGTGCACCTTCCCGAGGGACTCGTTGTACATCCTCCCAGTCATCTTGGGGAGCCAGTAGTAGATGCCGGCGAATAGGCCGAAGATCGTTGCGCCGACCATCACGTAGTGGAAGTGCGACACCACGAAGTAGGAGCCGTTGTACACCCGGTCAAGGACAGGCGACGAGAGGAAGACCCCCATTATCCCCCCGATTATGAAGAGGACGAGCGCCCCGACTATGAAGAGGAGCGGCGTCTTGAACTGGATGCGCCCGTGGACCATGGACAGGATGAACATTATCACTATTATGCCGAATGGAATCGAGACGATCTCTGTAGAGACGTCGAAGACCTCCAGCAGGACGTTGGGGATGCCGGTCAGGAACATGTGATGCATCCAGACGCCGAAGCTGATGGGCAGCACTATCGCGGCCACAGAGATGAGAATCCAGTTCCTGCCGTCCAGCGGGCGGCCGGTGAAGGCCGGCGTGATGTCGGCGATCACCCCGAAGGCCGGGAGCAGGACTATGTACACCTCAGGGTGCCCGAAGAACCAGAAGAGGTCGTCCCAGAGGAGTGAAGGGTCGATTCCGGGGACGTTGAGTATGGAGGGCGGCGCGTAGAGCACCGTCCCGATGAGCCTGTCAGTGAGGACGAGAAGGAAGGCGGCGATTATCGAGGGGAACGCGAAGAGCATCGCCACTACTGTGAACAGCGCGAACCAGCTGAACATCGGCATGTCCGAGAGTCTCATCCCGGGCCTGCGTAGCCACAGGATGGTGGCGATGAAGTTCACGCTCCCCACGGTCACCGACGCAGCCATGAGCATCAAACCGAGGTAGGTCATGGTGGGGCCTGGGCCAGGCGAGTAGACCGGCCCTGCGAGCGGTTCGTACGAGGTCCAGCCTGCTGCGGCCGCCCCTCCAGGGACGAAGAAGCTCAAGACCGCCATGAGGCCGCCGGCTAGGAAGAGCCAATAGGTGAGGGCGTTGAGCCTCGGGAAGGCGAGGTCCTTGGCGCCGATCTGGAGCGGGACCAGGTAGTTGAAGAGCGCGACCCCCAAGGGGGAGAGGAACCAGAAGATCATTATCAGCCCGTGCATCGTGACCGCCTGGTTGTAGTATGCGGCTTCCAGGAAGTCGTTGTTGGGGACTGACAGCTGGACGCGCATGAGGAGCGCGAGCACCGCCCCTACAACGCCGAAGTAGAGCGCGGTGAACATGTATAGCAGGCCGACCTGCTTGTGGTCTGTGGTGAAGAGCCAGTGCTTCAGCCACTCTTTTGTGCCCAGTCAGGTCACCCCTTCTGCGCTCCGAACGTGGCGTTCCACTGCGACTGGCTGACCACCGTAAGGTTGGCGATCATGAAGGCGTGCCCCACGCCGCAGAGCTGGTAGCACCTGATTGCGTCGGTGTAGTTCCCCATCTCAGTCATGTTGAACCAGAGCTGGTTGACCTTACCGGGGATCGCGTCCTCCTTGACGTCCAGCATCGCGATGCCGAACGTATGGTAGACGTCGCTGCTGGTTATGTTCAGAATCACGATCGTGTTGACCGGGACCGTCAGATCGCCTATGACGTACTGGCCGTCGGGGTAGGTGAAGTTCCACCCCCACCTGAATCCAGTGACGCTAACGGTCACGGTGCCTGGGGAGTTGGGGATCTCGATGTTCGTGAACCCTGCAAAAGTCTGGGAGCCGGCGATCGCCAGTATGACCCCCATGACAAGCACTATGGCGAGCACTGCCTTCCACCCGTGCTGCTTAGCTCCCTGCACCGGCTCCTTCTGGCCCCGAGACCTGTAGCGCACGACAGCGTACAGGAGAGCCGATATGACCACGACCGCTGTCCCGACTCCGAGCGTCAGGTACACGTCGTAGACCCTTGTCCATGTAGCTACGGTGGGTGGAGTGGCGGCCAGTACACCCGAATACATTAGGAAGGACGCGCCGAACCGGCCCAATTGTGGTTATAAGTTTTGGCGGGGCCGACCGAAAAAGGCGCGCCGCTACTTGCGCCTCGCCGTAAGGCAGATGTGCTGCTGGCGCCTCGCGACGGCCAGTGGCGAGAACCGGTCAAAGAGCAGGAGCAACCCCTCCTCGGTAAGGAACCGGTGTGGGACGCCTCGCTCGTCTCCGCTCAGCGGGACGAACGTGCCGTCGCCCGCCTCCTCGAACTTCACCCCTCTCTCCCGCTCCGCGAGGAGCCTGCCGGTCGTCGGCACTTCGGCGTACAGAAGCCCGCGCCGCTTGGTGACACGCGTCATCTCCGCCGCCGCGCCTGCCACCTGGTCCCTGTACCCGTGATGGAATACCCGGACTGCCAATACGGCGTCGAAGAACCCCGACGGGTAAGGGAGGGGCTTCTCGTTCATGTCCCATACGGTCAGGTTGGCTGTGAGGCCCTCTCTCTCCAGCGCTTCCCTGGCCTTTTGGATCGACGCCGTCGACCAGTCGAAGGCTGAGACTGAGAAGCCCTGCTTCGCCATGTAGGTCGTGTGCCGCCCGGTCCCGCATCCGACGTCGAGGACACTCTCGGCCCTCGCCTCCTTCAACACCTCGGCGAATCTTACGACCCCCACCTCGGGCTTGCGGCCCGCGTACCAGCTGAGCCACGTGTCCCTCTCCAACGCCGCCTTTCGGCAGCCTCCGCCCTCTTAACAGTGCGGCGGCACCCCTAGAGACCGCGGCGTCCCCTGACCTCCGCCTCAACGCATAATTACCGTGGCGGACGCGCTTCGATTGCGGTGGGTTGGCGGAGCGGTTACGCGTGCGCCTGCAGTGGCTCCCGTCAGTGAGCGCATTCACGAGGGTCCGAAAGCGTGGGGGGTTCTCCTCGCAGGATGTCCCTCACCCACCTCCATCACGCGCGAGCCCCTTGCGCCGCCGCGGTGGCCACGCCACGCAATCACAGCTAAGCGAAGAGTGCGAACAGCACGATCGCCGATATGAACACTATCGAGATGGTGTTGAGGACCTTGATCAGGGAGTTTATCGCGGGGCCCGCGGTGTCCTTGAACGGGTCGCCCACGGTGTCCCCCATCACCGCTGCCTGATGTGCGGAGGACCTCTTCCCTCCGAGCTGGCCCGTCTCTATGTACTTCTTCGCGTTGTCCCACGCCGCCCCTCCGTTGGTCATCAGGAAGGCCAGGAAGACGCCTGACACGACGCTTCCGATGAGGAGCCCGCCGAGGGCGAGCGGCCCTAGCAGGAACCCTACGACGAGAGGCGTGGCGACCGCGAGGAGAGCCGGGCGAGCAAGCTCTCGTATCGCTGCAGAGGTGCTGATGTCGACGCACTTCGCGTAGTCAGGCTTACCGCTCCCGTCCATGATGCCCGGGATCTCTCTGAACTGCCTCCTGACCTCGTTGACCATCTCGAAGGCGGCCCTCTGGACAGCGGCGATCAGGAAGCTCGAGAAGTAGAACGGGAGCAGGCCCCCTATGAAGAGTCCGATGATCACTACGGGGTCCGACAGCGTGAACACAAGCTGCCCGTTCACGAGGCTGGAGGCGTACGTTGCGACGAGGTTCGGGTGCTCCGCGATGATCCGGCTCGCTTCGTTCTGGAAGGCCATGAATATGGAGACGGCGGCTAGCGCGGCGGACATCACTGCGAACGCCTTCGTGGTCGCCTTCGTCGTGTTCCCGATGGCGTCGAGCTCGTCTGTGACCTCCCTCACGGACTGATCCATCCCTGACATCTCCACTATCCCGTTCGCGTTGTCGGTTATCGGGCCGAAGGAGTCAATCGACATTATGATGCCCGTCAGCGAGAGCATCGACATCGTCGCGATGGCGGTCGCGTACACCCCGACGAACTGAGCCGCGGAGCCCGAGGCTCCCGACCCGAAGTACCCGAGCGCGTACGAGGAGGCGATGGCCGCCACGAGGACCAGCGCGGACGGAGCCGTACTCTTCAGCCCCGTCGAGAACCCTGCGAGAAAGTTCGTCGCCGCCCCCGTCTCTGAGGCCTGTGCGATCTCCCTCACCGGCGGGTAGGAGTAGGACGTGAAGTAATTGGCAACGTTCTCAATCACGATGACGACGACGACGCCGACGACCGCCGCGCCGAACAGGTAGTAGCTGAAGCCCGCTCCGCCGAAGAGCGCGTCACCCAGCACGAAGTCGATGATGACAGTAGCCGCCCCACCGATGAGAAGCGCGACGTTCAGCGCGCCCAGCGGGTTAGACTTTATGGAGGTCCTGACGTAGAGCGAACCCACTATCGACCCTATTATCCCGGCGGCGCCGAGCAGAAGCGGGTAAACGAGCAGCTGGTTTGAGCTGATCGCGGAGACAAGAGCGGAGGGAAGCGCCAGGGTCCCGCCCTTTACTCCAAGAAATATCAGGGCGCCGAGTATCATCGCAGCTATCGACGTCACCACATACGACTCGTACACGTCGGCCCCCATTCCGGCGCAGTCGCCGACGTTGTCGCCCACATTGTCAGCGATCACTGCCGGGTTGCGCGGGTCGTCCTCCGGTATCCCAGCCTCGACCTTGCCGACGAGGTCTGCGCCCACGTCAGCCGCCTTCGTGTAGATGCCCCCGGACACCCTCATGAACATCGCTATGAGGGACGCGCCGAAGCCCAGTCCGGCGATCGTGATTGGATTCGAGGCGATCTGCGAGCCGAACGCGAGGTAGAAGACCGAAAGCCCCAGGAGGTCGAATCCCACCACCGTCATCCCCATCACCCCTCCCCCTCTGAAGGCGAGCGTCAGAGCGCTCCCTAGGCCCTTCTTCGCGGCCTCCGCCGTCCGGGAGCTCGTCCTGACCGTCACGGCCATCCCGATGTATCCCGCCACGGCCGAGAGCGTCGCGCCGAGGGCGAACCCGGCGGCCGTCGCGCCGCCCGTCCCATTGGGGTAGTCGATTAGGCCGTAGATGAGCAGCGCGATGACGACCGCGACGGGGGCTATCACCTTGTACTCGCGCCGGAGGAAGGCAGCGGCGCCCTCCTTGACGGCATCGGCGATGTCCGTCATCCGTTGCGTCCCCCTGCTCTGACGCCTCAGGTACGCCCACAGCGCGGCCGCGTTCACGAGGGCGAACAGCGAGACGCCTAGGGCGAGTAGAGCATAGTCAGAAACCAATCGTCGGCGGGCGCCTCCGATTTCGTTCTAATAAGCTATCGTCGCTCTGACCGTCTCACAAAGCGCGGCGGCCGCTCCATGGTGGGCTGGGGCCAGGTCGAATGCGGCGGCTAGCGCAAGGAAGCTCTCCAAGCCGCCGGCACGCGCGATGAGTATGCGACCTCCGTGGCACCGAGGAACCCTGCCAGCCGGCTGATGGCATCCGCGACGTCACGTCCCGCGTCGTTGCCCCCGAGAACACCGGGCTCAGAGTGCACAGAGTTGATCACCAGCCTGCCCTTACTCCTGTCCATCCAGGGGTCGATCCTTCCTATCAACCTGTCACCGCGGAGGACGGGAAGGACATAGTAGCCGAACCTGCGTTTGTGTTCGGGGAAGAAGATCTCAAGGCGGTAGTCGAATCCGAATATCCTGCGCGTCCAACCTCTGCCGGTGATCAGATTGTCGAAGGGAGGGAGCAACGACACTCGCGGCTGAAGATCCTCCTCGTCCAGTGACTCGAGCAGGCCGACATCGAGGTCATGCACAAACCGTTCTCGCTCCCCTGCCAGCCCCTGAATGCGGACGGGGTGGATGACAGAGTCTTCCCGCAGGCTCCTCAGTGTCTTCTCAAGTTCGAGGTAACGACCCCGGGGGAAGTAGAGCTGGATTTCGCGCGGCGAAGCCGTCCCAAGCGCGCGGACCGCTCTCTGCGCAGCCTTTCTTTCGAGCTCCTCTTCGGTCAATTCACTCCTGTCCGACCAATCGGGGAGAAATTGCTCCGACAGCCCCCAAACGTTCCGGTTACCCTCGTGCCCCACCACCATGACCTTTCCGCTCATGTGCAGGTGGAACAGCATCGTGGAGACAGCGCTCCCGGGGGTCCACTCCGCGGAACCCCTGTCCGAAGTGTACCCCCTGAACTCGGTCACCTGCAGCGGCCCTCGCTCCAGCTCCTTCAGCATTGACTCTCCCAGTCTCCTGTGATGCGCGAGGAACACTTTCGCCCGCGCCTGCTGGGCGCCCCACCCCTTGCCCATCGACTCGGGGTACCGCTTCATCATCGAGTAGTAGAGCGGGTAGTCTTCGGTGAGGACAATCGAGGCAGAGAGGTTCGCCCAGTGGAGAAACAGCTTCTTGTCTTCCCACAGCAGCCTGTCCAAGTCGGACGGCCTGAGTCCCCGCACTCTGTTCCACAGGGCAAGGATGTGCGACGGGGCGACCACGGATATCGGGTCCCACTGGACGAAGACGAGATCGCGCAGCACAGACACAATCTGTTCGCGAGCCGACTTCCCCGAAGACGTCCCCGAGAGGTGCTGTCGAGTGACCGCCAGGCGTCTCGCGGCCTGAGCAGAAAACGTCGTGGGCACGCTCATCTCTCATCGCGCTCGCCTTGCCTGGTCTTAAGCCCGAGTCCCGCGCGTCTGTGAGAGGTCTCCGCTCACGCCAGTTCGCCGCGGCAGTCGAGTCACGAGGGTATGTCGGTGCGGTAACCCCGACGGACTCGAAGCAGGGCCCCCAATTCGTAAGATTCGCCCCCATTCGGTGTCGGGAAGGGAGTGTCACCCCCCTCCTGCGAGTCCCCGCTCGTTGAAGTGGCAGGGTCTGGGGAGTTCAGTCCCTTAGAGCAGCGTAGATGATGGGGAGAAGTACGGTGGCGTCGCCCTCGACAGTCACATGAAGCGCATCGGCCTTCAGCTTCCCCCAAGATATCGCCTCCTTCATCCTAGCGCCCGAGAGGCTGCCGTCGAACTCCTGGGCCGTCGTGACGTACACGGCATAGTCGAGCCCGTCCTTGAAGGCGTTCCACCATATCACGTGGTGCTTCGATATTCCGCCGCCGAGGATCAGTGCGCCGGACCTCTTCGACTCGAAGACGAGGTCGCTCAGCAGCTGCTCGTCCTTCAGGACGTCGATGGAGAGCTTATGGTTCTGGGAGTACTGCCAGATCTGATAGCCAACTGCTCCGTCGGTGATCCCAGGCACCACCACAGGCACGCCCCTCTTCCACGCCCAGTATAGCACGGAGTCCTCTCCGAGGCGTCTGCCTACCTCACTGCAAAGCTCCGATGTGGACAGAGCGGTCTTCCCTTCGGACGACAGTTCCTTCAGCCACGCCCCCATCTTCCGTTCGATGAGAGCGCCGTAGTTCTTCTGGGGGACGAAGATGTTGCCGAGCCTGTGGATCGCACGCTTCCTGAGCTCGATGTCGTCTGCGTCGAAGCTCCCGTGGCGGTACTCGGCGAAGCTCCTGGCGATGTCATGGTCGATGGTGCCGCAGGTAGTTACGATCACATCGAACCACTTGTCCTTCACCATGTCGCGGATGACCCCTCTCGTCCCCGTCGCCATTATGTCCGCAGGGAAGGAGAGGAAGTTCAACGAGTCGTTGTCGTCGAGCATGCTCCGAAGGATGTCGGCGGAGACTCCGAGCTTCTTTGCGGTAAAGCCTCCGGACAGCTTCATCTGCCTCACGAGGTCCTTGACCGAATCAGTCCTGACCGCGATGTCCTTCACGTCCATGAGGGTTGCCCGACGACCCGCCGCTTCATCTGACTTGAAGGTTTCTGGCCGCATAATCTCGCAGCCACTGGCGCAGCCTTCCTACGCAAGCGTCTGAACCGAGTAGATGCGCCGCGCATCCTTGATCCCTTTCAACGTGTGGTCCCCTCGGTCAGCGAACCCTATGTCCGAGCCGTAGACCAGGTCCCTGACCGTGCTCGAAACCATCACCTCGCCCGGACCGGCGAGGTCCATGACCCCCGACGCTATGTGAACCGCTATCCCCGTGATGTCTGACGGCCCCACGATGCACTCCCCTGTGCGCACCCCAGCCCTGACCTGTACTCCCAGCTCCTCCGCGGACTTGGTGACTTCCCACGCGCACCTAAGAGCTCTCGTCGGCCCGTCGAAGGTAGTTGGGCGCACGCCTCAGCATTCTGCCCAGAACCTAGTCAACTCACGCGCGCCCATATGTGGGGAGTCGTGTAATTCTGCCCCAAGTCCGTTCACAGATGGCCTTGTCACCATCGAAAACGACCACAGAAGAGTGCCGAAAGCTGTCCAAGTCATAATCCAAGTCAGACGGAAGCGCTAAGTCGAGTGTTTCTCCATCGTTCAAGCGAGCCTCAAGGGCACCTGTGACGCTGTCAGTAGCAATTGGCAGCTCCCTCCCATCGAGCCTAACGCTGCACCGTTGAAGCAGTTCGTTCCCCCTGACCCTAATCATCCACCCTGATGGGTGGGGCTTGTCTGACGGGTAAGGGTATCTGATGCGCGGTGGGTATAGGCGCCAGTAGATATTCACGAAGACAGGTATAGGGTGTTGAAGCGCCAGTAGTATGTCCGAGGAGCAACCGGAGAGGCTCGTTCTCTCTTCTGCCTGACCCATTCGCGGATGGCATAGAGAGGTACATATGCAAGAGCGGCAATCAGGCAGAGGATTGCAATAACCGCAAATGGGTTGACGATGCTCATACTTTCGCTGAAGTCTTGTCGCAATCTGCATTAGAGCTCTCCACTTGTTCTCCCCTCGAGTTTGACTCCCGCCGCCATCACCCGCTCTTGGCAGGGAGACGAGTCTCCCAGAGTGAACCGTTAACGCCCCCAGTCCCCCCTGCAAACGGTTTGAAAGCGACTCTTTGACCATGCCAAGGATTTGTCGGCTGGACCCCCACAGGAAGTCCCGTCGCGGTGAACTGACCGTGAGCTCCTTTCAGCGAGCGACTCTTGACAATACCCAAGCACGAACGAGTAGCTGACACCCGGCGCAGACGCTACAGAACCCTCTGAGATTTCGGCTCCGCTCCTTTTGCGCAGGTTCGGTTGACCGGTTCCCTGGAGATGGGCTCCCAAAGGCACAGCCTACGTGAAGGAGCCCACCCCCTATGCGACGCCGATCCCCGCGTGGAGAAGCGGTCAGAGAGAGCGTCTTGTCAGAAGAGGGGCCGACTGCCTCCGGGGCCTCAGACTATCGCGTCGCCTATCGCCACGTAGACCCCGCCGCTGTTGGAACTCGTTACGCTAGGCGTGTATGTCCCGATAAAGTGTTCATCCTGACAGGTTGCGATGCCCGACGGCCCACCATTGATTGAAGCTATCGTGTAGTAGGGAGTCGCGAATGTGGTCACCTGGCCGGTCGTCAGAGCGCCCCCCAACTGGCCGTATACGCCAATGACCATCGCATTCGGCTGAGAGGCCGTAATCCTCAAGCAGTCCAGACTGCTCGTCAAAGTGTCGGAGTAACAGGTGTCAGGCGCGCCGCCGGACGAACCGAAGGGCGAGGTAGTGTTGGCCCCGCTTATGCCCCACGCGATAATGTCCATGTTTGCGCTTCCCGAGCTGAACGTAGCCGAGCAGGTGATGTTCTGGATTTGCTGACCGAGTGAAGTGAAGGCGTAGAATGTATACGCATAGAGGAAGTCTCCAGCGTTCGCCATTTCGCTGACAGCCGCCCGCATTCTAAATGCCCCGAGGGTAGGGCTCGATACGGTGACGCTCGACACGGTCGCAGAGGACGTCGTAGGCTTGACGAGGCAGGCGACATATACCAGGTCGTTGGGGTTCACCGCTATCAATACAGCCGAAACGCTGGAGACATTGCCTGCCCAGTTGGCAACTGCGCCGTCAATGGTGGGTTGATTCGAGGAACCATTCTCGATCTCACCGGACAGGACCGAGACTTCTTTGCTTAGGTTGCTGACCTGTTGTTGCAGTTCACTGTTCTGGCTGTTCAGCTCAGACACGTTCTGACCGAGACTGTCGACCTGCCTCGACAGACCAACGTTCTGCGATGATAGCGACGATATCTCGCCGGACGTTTGACTGAACGTGACGTAGACCGCCGCGACGATCAGGAGCCCCACGACTACCGTCGCCGCGATGGACCGGCCCTCGGACAACCGGACGTGCCTGTTAGTCTAGCCTAATACGCATTCGCTCGACCGGCGACCATGAGAAAGTAGGCTGCCGACCCTTCTGCTTCGCCTTTTCGGGGCACCTTCCTCGTACTCTGGGGCGCGGAAGTCTCTCCCCATCGGCCATGCCCTATATTCCAGAGAACGCGCGATGCATCGCGTGGAGGGTGTCCGGCCTTAGGCGCCTGCGACGGGACATGGGAGCTCTCGACGACGACGCCCGAGCCCCTGATCACTTTTCAGATTCATTCCGTGCCCCTCCGCCCCTAGCCGCCTCCCCCGCGCTTTCGGGTGACGATGTACGAGGAGACCAGGAGCGCGGTCACCGCCGCTCCCCCGAGTGCCGACGGGAACTCGGGGACTCCGCCGCCCGAGGCAACTGAGGATGCGGAACTCGTGCTGTTCTGCTCGCTCTCCATCGTCGTTGACGAGGAGGACTGCGAACTCGACGAGGTAGAGGACGTGGATGCGGTGCTCTCCGACGAGATTGTCGTCTGCGAGGACGTCGCGCTAGCCGTAGTGGAGGAGTACACGGTAGTGGAGGCTATCGGTGGTGCTGAGGACGAGGTCATGGAGACTGAGTGCACTCCGGGGAATCCGAGCGTGCCTTCGATTGAACTCAGTGAGAATGCGCCCTCCGCCGAGCCGAGGTACTCGTAGTTCGGATTGCCAGTCGAGACAGTCTCGGTCCCGTTTCCGGAATATGACATCCGCAGGTTGTCAGCAGCCTCGTCCGTGTCGTATCCGAAGCTGAAATACGATGGGAAGGGGGTCAGATGTGACCCCTCTCCGTTGGCGTAGAAGAGCCCTAGGGACGAGTTCATTTGCGTGAAGAAGGTGTCCTCCCCGTTGGCCTCGCCGGTCCAGACGAACTCCGTGTCGTAGAATAGGCCGCCGACCGTAGTCGCGTTCCCAGAGGTGAAGAAGTACGCGCTCTGCGCAGCGGTGTCGTGGATGGTGACGTTATCGAACCAACCCGTGAATCGGTCGTCCAAGCCACTCCCCGCCGACTTCGCCCCGAACTGTACTAGTACGCCCGTCCCTGGCTCGACGGTCGCATTGATCAGTAGAACCAGTCCCATCGGGAGAGCGTACGTGACGTTGTCCGCTTCGAAGTTGTAGTAGTACTGTGTGCCGTCCTGCTGATAGGTGGACACCGTCCCGAGACCGCCTTGCGAGGTTATCGTCGCGTTCGAGAGAATCCCGCTGCTGCTGAAGTTCCAGATGTTGTCGCCCATCGAGAGCTGCGCGGTCTTCGTCACGAAGTCAGGGGTGTTCTGGCACCAGTAGGTCTGGCTCTGGCCACCGGCCTCGTTCACCAGGAGGACGGAGTTGAGCTGGAGGCCCACCCCGGACGGGTTTGCGCCGACGACCCCGGCGGACGAGTTCTCGGCTCCCAGCGAGGAGATGGAGGCCAACCCTATCACGTCGCTTGCGTTCACGGTGTAGGGGGAGTCCGCGCCGGAGACGTTCGAGAGACCGAACGAGGCGATGCCCGATGGCTCCGGTGCGGAGAGTTGGCCGTAAGTGAGCGGGTTGTTGGGGTACAGCGTGTAAGCAAGGGTCGTGTTCGCGTTCCCCGCGTCGGCGTACATCACGATGTAGTAGTCCCCCGACCCGACGCGGACGGTCGCATGTATGTCCGTCCCGTTCTTGTCCGAGATTGCATCTGCTATGGAGGCGCTTCCGTCCCGGAGGTCGTCGAACTGAGACGAGGTCATGAACGCAGTCGAGATGCTGACGTTGCTCGAAGTCGAGTAGGAGACGGTCGTGTTTCCGTACATCTCCATTGCCTGGTGGTACCTCTGCCCTGCCGTCATGGTGAAGGTGTACTGAGTAGCCCCGGCGGGGATCTCGGCCCGTGGCGCGCTCTGAGCTCCTGAGTGTATGACGGCTGTAGCCAGCAGCAAAAGGAGCGGGACCCACGCGCGGAGCACGGCGCGATAGGCGCCCCGGCGACGCCGATTAAAGCCCTTCGAGTCCACGAGGCAACGTGGAGACGGGCAACCCTTCGCTGATGCCTTCGCCTCGTGCCGGAGCGCTAACCGCTTAGCGTGGACGGCTCAAGCCTCAGCCGGAGAGCACGGCTGGGTTTATATCTCGGATGTTGGAGGGTTACAAAACTGGTAGCTCTCCAGGATGGAAACTGAGAAACTTTCACTTGAAATCGAGGCCGCGAAGCTGGGATGGAGAGTCGTGAAGCCCCCTGAAGTCCGTGGGAAGTCATCTGTCGAGCACAGGTTCTCATTCCTCGCGCAGGCGGGAGAGAGTTCGTTCGCATTTGACCTGTACGATACGGTGACTGCGGTAGAAGTGCTCAAGACATACACGAAGGAGTTCGACACTGGCGTCAGCGCTTACATGATATCGGTGAGCGGGAACGCAAGCGACGACGCGCAGAAGCTCGCAAGCGAATATGGAATGAAAATCCTGAAGCCGCAGGACGTTATCCCTTTCTTCAGGGCGTCGTTCGTCCCATCGGGCAAAGGCAACTCGCAGACAGTAGCGGCCGTCTAAGGGAAGACGGAACCTAGCGCCAGACAACCAATCCGCGCGCCTTCGCGACTCTAAGCATCGCAGCAGCCAGCGATGGACCCACCGTCCCGAAGAATATGAAGTCGCTCGCTTCGTGTGCCACCATGAAGAGAGCGGCTGGGACGAGAGACGCGACCGCGACGTCGAGTGGAGCGCCGCTCAGCAGAGATGGAGTGATTATGGTGTTCAGATCGTAGATCAGCGCGCCTATCGTACCGAGGCAGGCCCATAGAAGGCGTCGCGTCGGGACGCCACTGTCTTCGAAGTTGAAGACCGTCCGCGCGATGTAGCCGAGAAACGCGTAAACCGTCTCGGAGATTATGAGGAGGACCAGAAGCGGCCCACCGGCGGCGCCCTGCGGGTTAATCGAGCCGTAGACGAGCCATGTCAGCCCCCCCACCGAGACGCCGACATCCAGCCCGAATAGGAGAGCGGCGACGAAGACGATGGTGTCCATCAGCTTTATGTTCGCGAGAGGGAGCATGGCGTAGTCGGTGGAGACGGCGAGGGCGGCGAGCAACGCGATGACGGCTATCTTGTGGGTGGAACGAAGGTGCGGCTTTATCAATGCTGGATGGTTCATCCAGCTTGCGCTATAAGGTGTTTCCCGCGACGCGAGCAATCCGGCGGAGGGCGGCCTGACTGGTCAGGAGGCAGTGCCCACTGTGTGGCGTCGAGTTCGACTGCGGGATGGGCATCACTTGCTGGTGCGTCCGGGCGCTGGCTCCCAAGGGGAGGCGCGAAGAGATACACAAGAAGACTGACAGATGCGTCTGCAGAGGTTGCCTCACTTCAGAAGTGTGAGGCCAGCGCACATCGCGCCGACTAGCGAGGTCCGCTCGTCGCCCGACCCGCAAATGATTACGGCGTCGCCGTCGGCGGGGCGTAGGGCGCGCCGGAGTCGCTGCCAGACGTCCCCCGGAAACTCCTGCTCTGCGTCCCTCCCAGACCCCGGCACGTGGAAGTGGGAGCCCACGAATACGTATGTCGTCGCTCCTAACGCTCCAGCCTTGACCGCAGCGTCCCGTTGCTCGATCCCCGTCCTCACTCTCTCCGCCTTCCCTCTGACTATCACGGCCGCCTGCACCTCTCCCACCGTCAGAGCGGAAGCCGGAAGGGCGACCCTCCGCGGTATCTCTCCCTTCAGTCCAGCGTACGCCCTCTTGCCCTTCGGCGTCAGTGCGCACCCCGCGGCATCGACAGCGATGTAGCCCTCGGTTCGGAGACGCTTGACTATGGTCCTGACGGCGCCCTCCCCGACCCCTATCGAGCCGGCCAGCGCATGCCTGCCTAGAACCCCAGCGTCACCAATCTTGAGCAACGCGAGAACGACGTGGACCGAACCGTACGTCGGGGCCGGCCCAGGCGGGCGCTCCCCTTCAGCCCTGAGTATGGGCGAAAACGAGGACAACGTTGTCTCCGTCCCCGCGCCGTATTTTACCGTATTCCGACCTTCACGCCGATACGAGCACCGAGAGCCGACGGACTCGGGCTCAGCGGCTTAATACTCCTGCCTTGGCTGACGGTTACGTGGTTGTTGGAGCCGAGCATAGGGGACAAATGGCTGAGGCGCTGGTCGTCGAATGCAGGCGTGTCATAGAGCAGGCCGTCTCACGCAACCTCGGCGACTCACTGCTCCTCTCCGGGGGCCTAGACACGACAGTCGTCGCCCACTTATCCGCCCAGCACGCGGCGCCGAAGTGCTTCACGGTGTGCTTCCCGCTGGCACCCGCGCCTGACATCCCGTACGCGAGGGGGGTCGCGGGCAAGCTCGGGCTGAAGTGGGAGCTTCTGAAGCTGTCGACGAGATCACTCGACGAGGACCTAGTCGAGGTGATCAAGACTCTGAAGACTTTCGACCCTATGGAGGTCAGAAACAGCGTAGCGACCTTCCACGGAATGCGAGTCGCCAAGGAGCAGGGGTTCTCCTTGGTCATGACGGGCGACGCCGCCGACGAGCTCTTCGCAGGCTATAGCTTCATCTTCGAACTGGGTCCGTGGGAGATGAGGAGGCGGCTGCGGCAGCTGTGGAGGGTCATGCACTTCTCCTCGAAGCCGATGGCCGCGGCGCTCGGAGGGGCGGCCGCGCTGCCGTACCTCGACCCGACTGTGATCAGGTTTGCCCGCAAGCTCGGTCCTAAGGAGTTGGTTGGGCTCAGAGGAGGAAGGAAATACGGCAAATTGATATTGCGCGTGGCATTCCAGGAGACGATGGGGGCGCGAAGCGCCTGGAGGAAGAAGACGCCGATTGAGTACGGCACAGGGACGACGTACCTGACACGATACTACTCTGACAGTGTGGGCGACGAGGCCTTCCTGCGTCAGAGGAAGCACGCCGCGGTTCGGGACGGGGTAGAAATCAGGGACAAGGAACAGGCGGTGTACTACCGCATCTACAGAAGGATGTTTCCTCCCCCCGCCGCGACCGCGGTGACCACCAAGAGGTGCCCGAAGTGCGGCGGCGACCTCGCTGCAGGCGCCACCTTCTGTTTGCTGTGCGGAGCCTATCCCGTCACGGCAGCCGAAGTAGGGTAGGCACCGCGTCCCTCCACGGCAGCCGGCATAGGGGCGAGCGCGGTGCTGTGCCCGGCCCGGGCGCCACGATGGAACGGCCCGACATACGGTTCGCCCTAAGGCTTATTAGTGGATGGATGAACCATCCAAGCGCCGGTTGCCAGACAAGTCGATATACATCGTAGTCGTATTCCTCGTCGCATTAGTCGTGCTGAGTTCCTCAGTCGGTGCCTTCTATTACTCAAAATACGCCCAGGCAAACCAGTCCAACACGACGTATCAGACTGAGCTCGCCGCCGCACTCGGCGACTACGACGCACTGAAGGGGAACTACAGCGAGTCGCTCTCCCTCTACAACCAGACCTTCGCCCTCCTAGTCGGAGTACTCTCAGTCGTCAACACGACGGAGCCCGTGTATACCCAGGCGAGCATGGCCCTTTCGAGCCTGTGGACCCAGTATCTCAGTCTGAAGCCGCCGAGGAGCTCGCTGCTATCCGCCGACTTCCTGCTGGACTTCGGCAACGGGACGCTCCGCTGGTACAACGACACCGCCGTGCAACCTGGCTGGAACCTCTACTCCGCCACGGTGGTCCTCACGAACGGAGACATGCAGGCGACCTGGTACCCTGCGTATCAGGAGCACTTCGTGAGCGGAATCGACGGCGTGTCGAACTCAAACACGATGTATTGGTTCCTCTGGACCTACAACGCGACTGCGAAGTGGCAGTCCCCTCAAGTCGGGGCGGACGACCTCCCCGTCTACAACGGGTCAGTCTTCGCGTGGACCTACTGCTCCGAGACGCCGTCGTACGCTCCGGCGTGCACCCCGTGAGCCCGCCATCACATTCCGTGAACCCACCCTCCCTCCGTGACCTCCAGGCAAGGTAGCGAGGACGCTTCAGTCGCGTGCAGGGACGGAAGTGCCCCTCCGTCGAGTTATCCGCCGCCATCGGTACGAGGAGCATGCAATCTGATGAACCGACATGCGTGTGTGATGACTGTTCAGGGAGGCTGCTGGACATGGAAGACGAACTAGTCTGCCAGCGCTGCGGGATAGTCAGAGAAAAGCAGGTCCTAGAGATCGGGCCCTCCTCTCGTCTGGTGGCCATAGACTTCACGGGGCAAGCCCTCGGCGGGTATATGGGAACAGTCGAAGGCACGAGGAAGGAGAGGGGTTCCAGAGGACTAGCACAGCAGGGGTCTTCGTACCAGTACCTCAAGCTCGTCTCTGACTACGCGGGAAGGGAGGAGAGCGCAGTGTACGCCACCGCGAAGATGATTGAGAGGGTCAGCGAGAAGCTGTCGCTGCCGACGGTCGTGATGGCACATGCCATAGTGATCGCAAAGAAGGTCTTAGCCTCCGAGAGGGGGGACAGGCGCATCACCCTCGCAACCGTATCGGCCTACGCGCTCGTTGCAGCATGCAAGGCCGAAGGGGTCACCGCTGTCTCGATCAAGGACGTGGTGGGCTCGTTCCAGGCGCTAGGTAGGCGAGTCAAGGTTTCGTCGTTGATCCAGCTTTCTCTGGACTCGCCAATCAAGACCGAGGCGAGAGGCCCTGAGGACTACGTGGGGCGCGTCATCGTCAAGCTGGGGTCAGACGGGAGGCTGACGGCAGAACTGAAGAAGGAAGGAGTTCAGGCCGTTTCTTACTTCAACTCGCTCAGAACGACGGCAGTAGAGATCCTGGGGTCGCTTGCGTGGAGCGCGAAGGTAGGGAGGAGCCCATGCGCTCTGGCCGCGACCGCGGTATACGGCGCCGAGCTGCTCCTCGCAGATCGTGAAGGGAGACGAAGGAGGCTCACTCAAAGGCAGGTAGCAGAGTGCGGAGACACAGCGGAGTACACGGTCAGAGAACAGTACAAGGAGATATTCACGCAAGCCCACTTGCGTTCCCCGTTGGAAGCGCGAGCGTTGCTTCCTGCTCCAAGGCAACGCTGAACGTCCCTAGCGGACCTTGAATGCCCGTCTCGTTTACCTCGGAGAGCAGAACGACGCTACACCGAGACAAAGGCTCGAGCGTGTAACCGAGAGAGGCCTCAAGGCCGTAGCTCTCGGCGCTCGCCCTCATTTCAGACGCAACCGCGTCGACCGCCTGTCCCACGGCGGAGGCGTTGCATCCGGAAGCGCTCAACTGAACTAGAGGAGCCTCCGCAGCCGCCAGGGCGTCAACGCAAATCTCTGACATCCTGCCCAGCCTGACCGGGAGGCTGAGTCTGTACTGTTGACTCACATTCAGACTCACTCCGAAGTACTCGACGCCCCCCGTGACCACTTCGTCTGACAGGACGTTCAGGTCTCCGCCCCGCCATCCATTGAAGGGATAAAGAGCCGTGAAGTCGTCCGCTTCGGTCAGGTTCATCCCAGGCTCGAGCTCCCCGCTGCCGCTGACTTGACTCATGCTCTGGTTGAAGGGCACCCCGTCGACGCTGGCCTCGACGTATGCCGACGAGTTCACGCACGGTAGCGTACGCGCCGAGAGCGACTCTTGGAGCCCGTCAAGGAGCGCCAGTGCGATCGTCGCCTGGAGTGCCGATGAGTTCGCCGCCAAGTAGCTCTCAGCGTCCCCTTGAGCGGCGAGCACCTCGTGCTCCTCGGACCCCGAGAGGAGTGCGGCGTTGGCGATCAGGATGACGGAGAATATCGCGGCCGCCGCGAGGCTCGCACCTATGGCTTTGCGATCGCCCAAGCCTCAAGCACCAGCGTCCTTGACGGGAAGGAGAGAGTCAAGTTCGCTGATGCGACAGCTCCAGCCGGGGCACCGCGGCAGGCGACAGCTCCCTGAGTCGCCGAGAACACGACAGAGTTGTTTGAGAGCGACGCGAGCAGCGCACAAGTCTGGGCCATGGACGCGCTCTGCAGCCAAGCTACGCCAGGAGAGGCAATCAGTGCGCTCAGGCTGTCGCGCGCGGATGCCTGTCGCTCGAGTGCGTACGAAGCGGCGACGTTCGCCGTGGGGCTGAAGGCGTCGAGCGAGACGAACGCGGACAGTCCTATGATCACCGCGACTGCGACGTCTAGGAACTTCACCGCACAGCCCTCGCAGCGAGAGTTGCGAGCGCGAGCAGTGCGAGTGTTATGATCGCCGCGTACATCAGCGCGACGTCGACGAAGGTTTCTACCTCAGCCAAGGACAAGGATCACCACGAATCCGTCTTCCATCTGGGCAGCGTACCTGACCCCCGGGAGAAGTTCGATCGGGGAGCAGCGCATCGAGGAGAAGGCCGCGACGACGCCATACGGCGTCGTGTACGTCAGCAAGCTGCCGTTCACCGTCACATACCCCTGGGCCCCGGATGAACCGAAGGAGAAGCTGAGAGTAAGGCCGGGGCGCATCTCCCCCATGATGTCCGCAATCCCTGCCAGCACCTGCGAGGCCGCGCCAAGCTCAGAGCCAGAATAGGCCGCAGAAAGCGGAGGCGAAAGAAGCAGAACGAGAGATGCTGCCGCGGCTAGGTAAGCCCCCCAAGAAATCGCCGAGGACGTGGCTGACGCGGGCAGCTAAGTCACCAGGAGAGTCAGCGTCAGGTTGTAGTCGAACTGGAAGGTGTGGACGCCCGCCGAAGTCTCATAGCTGAATGCGCACGGGACGCCGATGCTGCTTGCATCAACTGAACCAGAAGCATTCAGGGAGAGAGTCTCGTCCGAACAGGCGACGACGGCGGAAGGGACCACCACTGTCAGGGTGTCCGTTCCATTCCAAGTTGCCTCCTTCGCGCCAGCCACAAGAGTTGAGAAGGCTTCACTCTCGATGAGGGTCGCCTCTGAACTCGCGTAGCCGTCGTAGACGAGCACTGACCCTGTGATCAGCAGGGTGGAGGAGAGGACTACCAGGGTATACTCGACGAGCTCGACCAATCATCATTGACTGCGGCGGCGTACTTAACGTCCAACCTTGCGCCTTTTATCGGCGTAAGGAGTAACAAGCGACCCACAGTTGGTGAGCCGAGTAGAGCGCACGCTGCTGAGGCTCGCGTCCAGGAAGAAGGTCGCGTCAGTCCCAGGGCCGCTCCTCTCCGAGTTGCTAGGAAAGCCCCTTGAGGGAGCATTCACCTCATACGAGTCGTACCCTTTTGCCTATCAACTCGCTACGCGAAGCGAGGCGAACTTCTACAACGTTTCCTGCACCCTCCCGAACGAGGCCCTGATCAGTCTGAGACGGGCTACCGCCGAGGTGTCAGAGAGGTTGGACCCGGTGTCAGTTCAACCCTTGACATTCGACCGCCTCGTGAGCGTGCTTACACAGATGGCCGCTGAATGGGTCGCACAGTTACTCCCCGGTTGCCAAGTCAGAGAGCTCGCCGAGCTCGTAGCGTACGAGGCGATAGGGCTGTCCAGAATACTCGCAATAGCGAAAGATGCGAAGGTGACAGAGTTCTTCGTTGACTCCGACTCTTCCCCGTTGTACCTGGACCACGTCGACGCCGGGAGATGCGAGACTACTATGCTGCTCGTGGGGCGCGAGAGGCAGTCGCTAGAGACCCACATGGACACTTTCAACGGGTACACCATCGACTACGACACCCCTTCCCTGAAGAACGACCTCGAGATAGCTGGCGCAAGGCTGCGGATCTCTCTTGACTTGGATCCAATTTCGGTGAACAGGTTCTCGCTCGATGTGAGAAGACTGAGCGTGACATCGCTTTCGATTCGCGACCTGGCTGCCCTTGGCGTGATTTCAGTCGAAGCCGCGTCGACGCTGATCGGCTGGGTCGAGTCGGGCGGAAACGTCACCATCGTCGGCGAAACCGGGACAGGCAAGACCACGCTCCTGAACGCGATCGATGAACAGGTCCAGCCAAAGCTCAGGCGAATCTACATCGAGGACGCGGTCGAGACAGGAGACCTGATAGGCAGAGGCTACCACCAGGTGAAGCTCAAAGTCGACCCGTTTGACCGGGGCACGCCCTCAGAACGCACCAAAGAGTCAGAGATCGTGAAGGCCCTCCACCGCTCGCCGGACATCGTCATACTGAGCGAGCTCCAGTCAGAGAGCCACAGCAAGGCGTTCTTTCACGCCCTCTCCGCAGGGGTGAGGGGGATACAGACATTCCACGCGTCGACGGTCGAGCAGGCCCTCAGGAGGTGGGTGGAGATTCATGGGATACCCAGGCAGTGCCTCCTCGACCTCGGCCTCCTAGTGCAGATGGTGCGACCGGACAGACTGCGGTCCGGACGGTTCGTAGCTCGCATTTGCGAGGTCATGTCCGAGAGTGGCGAACCCAGGCTTCGGGATGTCTTCGTGCGTGACAGGGAGTTTCGTCTTCAGAGGGTAGGCGGCGTAGGGTGGCTGCGTCCACCAATAGGCGTCAACGAGCTCGAACTTGCCAGCCGGATAGCCAGTGCAGAAGCGAGGCTTGGCGAGTGAGGTGACAGTGCAATCGACTTCAGCCGCCACGAGCTCGGCAACGTGGACCTCAAGAAGCTAGTCTGTCTCTCTCTCGCAGCCGCCGCGGGCGCCGCCCTTGTATTCAGAGGACTCGTGGGCGGGGTGCTAGGCGGCTCTACGGAGGATGTCCAACTCATAGTCAGCGGTCTCGTCTTCTACGCGTGCGTATCGGCGCCGCGACGAGTGGGGCAGGCTTCATCTTGCAGCGAGTCGCGAGAAGCCGTGACGATCTCGGCGGCCGCCGCAACGTGCCTCTCAGCGAGCGGGTCGAGGGCGAAGACGCTCCTGTCGCTTCGCTCGGATGAGCCCGGCATCGCGGCCGCGCTGAAGGCGGCGGGCAGAAGCGTGCTGCTCGGTGTCCCGGTGCGCGAGTCCGTGCGAACCGCCTCTGCGCATCTAGCCTCCTACTCCGCGGCAAACGCGGTCTGCGGCGTCGCCGACCAGTCCCCTCAGACCCTCGACGAGCGTGGGGAAGAGAGCGAAGGCATCACGAGCTACGCACAGCTGTCGCACGAAACCAAGCTCCCCATATTCATGACCGTTTGCATCTTCACCCCCATCCTTCTTGTCATGTACTCTGTCATCTCACGCGTCACGACTCCCGATGACCTTGCAGAACTCGTCGCCCTCGACGTGGTAGTCCTCGAGATCGCGTTCAACTTCTGCTCCGCGGACAGGGCGTGAGGGAGTCGCCCTCTGACATCTCGCTGCTGTTAGCGCTGCGCAGAGTGCTCCGAAGGGTGCATGAGAGGGGCGGTGCGGCTCAAGCGCTTGTGGTGGAGATGCGTGGGGAGGGGCCGTCTGGCAAAGAGGTGGCACGGAGACTCCTCCTCGGGTCGTCGCTCTCGGTCGCTGTCGCGCCGGTGGAGGAGAGAGGGGAGGAAGTGGCTATGCTTGCATCGCTCATATCGAAGGCGCGCACCAGCAGCACGGCCGCCATCGGAGACTCTGGCGAGGGGCTCTCCTTGACCCTCGAGAAGTGGCTGAAGGCCAGGGAGAACAGGAAGCTTGAGGACAGGGTGATGAGGTTCAGAGGGATAATAGCGTCGATCGTGCTGGGAGCCGTGTCCGCCATGATCGCCACGCTAGGGCCGCTCGTGAACCTTGTCAGCTTCACTTCCGCCCCGGCATCCGTGGCACCAGGTGGCGTGATGTACGCCGCGTTCGCGATGGCATGCATTTCGTCTGCGATGCTTGGGCTGTATCTCTCCGGGAGGAACTTGGTGCTGAACGTGGCGGCAACAATCGTTACGTTCGCGGTCGTGGCCGCCCTCGTAGCGCCCTTGGTGGCAATGCCTTCGCTCGGCACGTTGGCGATTAAATAGAGACACCAGCTTATTGGGTGATGGCCCGAATCTTTAGACCGAGAAGAAGAGGCGTTCAGCTCGTGGAGGAGGCGCTACTCCTGTCGGTCGCCCTGGTGATCCTCTCCCTCCTCGTGGGAGGGATCGAGTCTATCCTCAAGGAAGCGGCGAACTACACAGCGAGCATTTGGAGCTCGATAACCTCGGCCCTGTCCAACATCTTCAGCTCCACCTTCCAGTGGTGACTGGCTTGCTCTCCGGACGGCGGATAGTCTCCGACCTCGCTTGGAGGATCAGACCGCAGAAGACGATAGGGCTCGACGAACCTAGAGTCTTGGACGGCAGGTGCCTGTCACTGCCCGAGGGGGGGCGGCGAAGGCTGATGGCCCTGGTGAGAGTTAGCGTCCCCGACACCCACCAGGACATAGAGATAGACTACGGCGCGGCTCTCAGAACGACCCTACAACAGCAGCGGATTCGAGGGCTCTTCGACGGGCTGCACAGAGCGTCCGTCCCATTCGTCTACACCGTGGTCATGAGCGGCAAGGAACAAGAAGGGTCGGAGCCGCTGATGTTCGAGTTCGACCTGGTCGTTGGGACTTGGGTGGATGGAAAGGAGAACGGGACTGACGAGCTGCAAAGAGCTCTGGAGCAAAGGACGAGCATTCTGACGGCAACGCTTGGCGTGGCCATCCCCAACGCGGAGATTTCGAGGCTTGAGAGAGGAGAGCTGACAGGCTTCCTACGGACACTCCTGTTCCCCGGGAGGCTGGACCTCAGGCAGAGCGGGCCATCGGCGACCGCAGGGGCGGTCTGCTCCTTCGAGAGCAGGACGCCGCTTGTGGGCGCGCCCGGAAACGTACCAGAGTTCTATGTCCCAAACGCCGCCGAGTCCGGGAGAGTTGGGATACTGCTCGGCTCGGTGAAGTCGGCCGGCGGGGAGTTCCACGACTTCAGACTGCAACTCGAAGACCTGAGGCGGCACGCCATCATCCTCGGGATGACAGGGAGCGGAAAGTCGACAACCGGGGGGACCATAGTCAAGCAGGCTTCCGAGGCAGGGCTGCCCGTCATGGTGCTCGACTGGCACAACGAGTACGCGCAGACTGTGTCGAATGCAGGCGGGAAGGTCTGCTCGCCGGGGGAGGAGGGCTTTTCTGTCAACCCAATCGAAGCTGGCAACAGGATTGACGCGGTCGAGCAGGTCGCAATCGTCTCTGACATCTTCTCCGACATCTATCACTTCACACATCCGCAGGCTTACATGTTCCGTAACGCGCTCCAGAAACGGATAAGCGAGTGCTCGGACGAGGAGGTTCCGAGTCTGTCTGGCCTGGTGAAGACCATCGAGTCTTACCCGCTCCGCTCGGCCTACGACAACGAGACGAAAGTCGCGCTGCTCAGGAGGCTCGTTCCCTTGACCCAAGGTGTGGCGGGCAGGGCCCTCGGAGGGGCTGGGCGCGTCTCGATTGACGACCTGCTAGGAGAGACCATATGCATCGAACTGGGGAACCTGAAGGACGTGCAGACAAGAGCAATCTTCGCGGACGTGATGCTCAAGCTGGTGTATGAGGAGAGGGTCGCGAGGAGGTCGGGGCTAGAGCATCTCACTGTCGTGGAGGAGGCGCGCAACGTTGCACCCGCGAGAAGGGTCGAGGAACCGCCCTCTGTAGGGGAGAGGATGATTTCGGAGCTCAGGAAGTTCGGTGAGGGGATGATGTTCGTCGCCCAGTTTCCAAGCCAGGTCGCTTCGGAGGTCGTGAAGAACTCCGGTACGAAGATCATCCACCGCATAGACTGGCCCGACGACGTCTCTGTAATAGGCGACTCAGTGGGCCTGTCCGCCCGTCAAAAGGACTACCTCACCAAACTCGGGGTCGGCGAGGCGGTCGTCGGCGTCCCCCGGATCCAGAGCCCGATCCTGATAGAAGTGCGAGCGGCGCCGCTCTCGGTACAGGAGGGGGCCGCCCCGGCTCCCAAGGATTCGACGTAACAAAGTGTCTTCATGACGCGTGGCGCTGCCTCTTCGCTTGCCCAACGAGCGCGTCTGTACCTCGTGCGCTTTTGCAGCCCGCCCGCGGGCTACCTGAGTCGGCCGGCCCGTCTCTAACCTATCCCTTGATACGTCTCACGGGTACTTGGACCTGGGTGTTTGCCCAAGCCCTTTTGCTCACCCACGGGTTCCCCTGGTAGACCTCTCTATACGCCCCGGCCTCTCTGTACTCCCCCGCCTTCTTGCGGGACCGAAGCCAGTCCGCCATACCGTGGTAGATCACTCTCGGCGAGACGAGGTCCGGGTCGAACGCCAAGGCAGCCACCGTCGAGGACGGCAGCCTCTTCATCGCCACGCCTTCGGTCCCTCTCGTGTTTGAAGGACCCCGGACTTCTATCCCTACCTCCCACTCAGCGTTCGCACCCATCTCTTCGCCGAACTCCCGGAAGAACCACTTTCCGGTCCGCAGCCCCCTCTGTTTGGCCCAAGCATCGAGTCTCTCGAATTCGGCGCGGAGCCTCTTGTCTCCGGGCCACTTCCCCCTGAGCGTGCGAGTGGCCAGCCTGTACTCGGGTACCTTCTTGAGGACGAAGTCGATGGCCATCCGGACATGGAAGCCGGTGGCTCGCTTCTTTAGCCTTGCGGGACCCCGGCGCTCACGACAGTAGCTCCCTTAGCCGACGCGCAGTCGCGTACGATGGCAGCCAGTCGAAAGCCTCTCCTCGCGCCCGCCCGGTCCGCATCTGCGAAGCGATCGTGGAGGCGGTCGAGTCCGCCGAGTCAAAGGACGCGGAAGTCGTGTCGAACTCTGCAACCCGGCCGGCGCCGTATGCCCTCACGGAGTCCGCGCAGAGGATGCCTATGAGCTCAGCTTCCACGTTCTCGCGGACCTTCCCTCGCGCGTACCCTCTGGACTCCAGCCTGCGCTTCAAAATTCGGGGCTCGCACCTCAGCACCACCAAAAAGCCCAAGTCGCTCCGCCTGATCACGTAGGGGAGAAGGTGCCCGTACACAAGGGCGGGCCTACTGATCCTTCCGACAATCCGCTCCGCAAGAGCCTCCGTATCCACTTCGTCCCCCTCGGCCGAGGCGACTCTCGCCTCACAGGCTTCAGCCGTGAGACTCACGCACGGCAGTCCTAGCTTCTCCGCTATCCTCGGTGCGAGCGTCTTCTTCCCAGTCCCGGGGGTACCGGTGAGTCCGAAGTAGCGCCGCGCCATGGTCCTCTTCGCACTCAGTTGTTGCTCTGACCTTTCAGCTTCTGTTTGAAGTGCTCTCTGAACTTCGCCAACTTCGGCGATATCACCGCCTGGCAGTAACCCTGGCGCGGATTACGCCTGTAGTATTCGCGATGGTACTCCTCGGCCGGGTAGAAGGCCGCGAAGGGCGCGAGCTCAGTGACGATGGGGCTCCGGAAGGCCTTCTCTGACGTCAGCTCCGCCACCATGTCCTGCGCCTCCTTCCGCTGCCCCTCCCCGTGGTAGAATATGACAGATCGGTACTGCGTCCCGACGTCGGCGCCCTGCCTGTTCCTGGTGGTGGGGTCGTGCGTCGAAAAGAAGACCTCGAGCAGTTCGCGGTACGAGACGACGCCGGGGTCGAATGTGACCTGCGCGACCTCCGCGTGCCCCGTGGTGCCCGTGCACACCTGCTCGTAAGAGGGGTTCGCCACCTTCCCCCCCGAGTAGCCGGGCTGGACCGCCATGACCCCTTTCAGCTCGCTGAAGACTGCCTCGGAACACCAGAAGCACCCGCTGCCGAAGGTAGCCTTCTCCAGACTCTGCATTCAGAACTCGCCCGCGGGGCTTGGATTAAAGGGTGAAGGCGACACTTCGCCCGCGAGATGGCGTGTCAGCGCTTCGCGGTCAATATGAAGACAGGGGGATGCCGTTCCCCGATCGCGTGCACCTCCGCGATCGCGGCTTCATACCGCCCTCGGAGTCCCTCCATGCGAGAGGCATCGAATGGGAAGGAGACGGGGGCATATCGGAGGTCCGTGTTGAGAACCTGCACGCCGACCTCTCTGAAGCCCGCCGCCCCCGCCCGCCGACAGAGCTCCTCCGGCCGGGGGAGCGCATGCTCCCACCCCATGCTTACTCTGATTCGAAACAGCTCCGCGTACGCCCCGCGGTCGCGCTCGTCAATGATCGACTCCGCGATGACGAGCCGGCCCCCTTCGGCGGTCACCCTGAAGGCCTCGTCGATCAGTGCCCTGAGGTCGGCGGGGTCGACGTTCCGGATGGCGTGGACAGATGCAACAACCTCGAAAGACCCCGACCTGAAGGGGAGGCCGACGGCGCTCGCCCGTACGGGGTGCAGGGCTCCTCCGAGGCCGAGGGCTCGGCCGGTGGCGCCGAACTGTCGCCACCATCCCTTCCTTGACTCTCCGTCCATGATGTCAAGGCTGACCGTGCTCCCTGCCCGTCCGAAACAGGCGAACGTGAAGTATCCCCTGCCGCACCCCACGTCGAGGACACTCGACCCTTTCGGGACGAACTCGGCGACCATACGCCGTTCCGCCCCTATGTCTGACCTCGAAAACACGTCCGACCACCCCAATCCGTGCGACTGGAATAGGGCGGAGAACGCCCCGACCCTGCGCCTCTCGAGCTCCTTCGACCGCTCCGGTGCGCGCCCTGAGACCTCCGCAGGGTCGGGGCTCCCCTGGAGGCCGAACTCGGCACAGACCTTAGGGAAGGCCTGGCTCGCGATGATGTAGAGCGAGTCACTCACCCCCTCCGCCGAAGTAGACTCCATCGTTATCCCGCCGGACTCCCTACAGAAACGTGGCGCCGCCTGTGACCCGGAGCGCCTTCCCGTTGAGGTCGACGACGACCCCGCGCATGCCGTCCCACACTGGGACAGGGACGGGGAGCGACGCCTTGAGCTCGCCTGTGCCCGTCTGGGACAGCGACGCGGGCAGTATCGCGCCAGGGAGCTGGAGGTGCAGGTCGCGCCCGACCACCTCCTGCCTGTAGAACGGAGACTTCGCATAGCGGAAGGTAGGCTCCTGCACCAGCCCATGCGTGCCGTCGTCAAGCCAGTATGTCCTGTCTAACTCCTTCGCGTCGACCCCTCGGAGCGAGAGCCCGACCCTTATGCCTCGCCCAGCGGACTCTACATCGACGTCATTGACCTGAATCCCCTTCACGTCGATGGACTTCGCGGGCCCCGGAATCGGTCTGAACTGGTCGTGGACCTTGACCGTCCCCGAGAGGACGAACCCGAGGGCTACCGTCCCTACCCCCTTCACGGTGAAGCAGCGGTCGACGTAGACGAGGGTCCCCGTGGAGAGCAGGTCACCCCGCGGGGTGATGAAGGACAGGTCTATGGCAGACGACTCAGACGCCCGCTCCTCGACGCGGTAGGATGCGGCGGCGGTGCCCTTCAGTGCCGACGAGGCCGACGCGGGGGACGCCGAGCCGTCCAGGAGCTCGAGAGTTCCAGGGACGCCGAACGCCTCGAGGAGGACCGCGAGCTCCCCGTCTGCTGCGGAGAGCCTCCCCGCTCTCGGGAACAGATATAGGGCATGGTCGGAGATCGACGCGACTCTCGCGTATCCTTGCATCCGCTCAGGGTAGTCCGCGGTGTCCAGAAGAGTGAACCGCCTTCCACCCTCGAACCTTTGATGGACGAGCATGCCCTCCGCCTCGCTCTTCTTTGCAACGCTGGCCTCGAAGCCCTGCTTGGCCTCCGTGTCCGTCCCGAAGACCCCTACTACGACGCCCTCCACTTCGCGCAGCTCACCTGCCGCGCTTTAGATGCGCGTCGAACCATCTGAGATAGTGATTCAAGCGAGCGACCCGGTGCTTTGGTTTCCCCATCCGAGATAGGTCGTGGTTCTCTCCTGGGAACAGGACGAGTTCGGCTTCCTTGCCTAGCTTCTTCAGCGCCGTGTAGAACTCGAGCCCCTCCACCATCCAACACCGGTAGTCCTCCATGGAGTGCACCAGGAGCAGCGGCGTCTCGACGTTGGGCGCGTACGTCATGGGCGAGTTCGCGCGCAGCTTGTCCGCCGAGTCCCACGGATCCCCCCCTGCTTGGTCCTCGGTGAAGAACGGGCCTATGTCCGAGGTCCCCCAGAAGCTGGTCCAGCTTGCGATGCTCCTGTCTGTGACAGCCGCGCTGAACCTCGTCGTGTGGCCGATCGCCCAGTTGGTCATGTAGCCGCCGTACGACCCTCCTGCAATCCCGAGCCTCCCTTCGTCGATTTGCGGATACTTCTTCAGGACGAAGTCGAGCCCCTCCATCAGGTCGTCGAAGTCCCTCGAGCCATAGCGCCCGCGTATGTCCGCGAACCTCTCGGAGTAGCCGTCGCTCCCTCGCGGATTGAGGTAGATTACGGCATACCCCGCGCCCGCAAAGGTCTGAAACTCGTGCATGAACGCGTTCCCGAAGGCCGTCTTGGGACCCCCGTGGACGTAGAGGATCCCCGGGACCTTCGCCTTCCCCTTCGGGAGGAGGACCCACCCCTCGACCGTCTCCCCGTCGCTCGCCAAGAAGGTCAGGCGCTCGGGAGAGAGGATGTCCAAGGTCTCGTACGCGCCCGAGTTGAGCTTGGTCAGGGCCCGCTCCTTGCCTGACTTCAGATAGAGCTCCTGGAGGCGGTCTGACGACATGGCGACGAAGGCCACCTTCCCGGCTCTCGCGTCATAGCCTTCGACGCTCCTTTCGCCCCCGATGACGAGCTCGGTCCGACCTCCGGGCTTCGCCAGGTATAGGTGCGCGGATGCCCCGTCCGCCTGCACGTAGTAGATCCCTTCGTTGTCCCAGACCAAGTTCCCGGGCCCGTGCGCGCCCGACCTTGCGTCCGAGTTGAGCGAGTTCCCCTTGTTCCGGTCGGCGTCCTCGGCGAGAGCGACCTTCCCGGACCGCCGGTTGAGTGTCATCACTCTGCTGTGCGAAGCTAGGCCGTACGGGAGTTCGTCCCCCGAGATGGCAAGCTCGCCGTCGTCCGGGCTCCAGGCGAGCCCGCCGATCTCCATGTTCGACTTCGTGAGCTTCTGTCTCCTCCCTCCCTTCGCGCTAATCAAGAACACGTCCGAGATGTACGGCCGCAGCTCGTTTGTTGAAGCGAGGTAAGCAATCTTCCCCCCGTCGTTCGAAATGGCGAAGTCGCCGATGTCGAATTCCCCGCGCGTCAGCTGTGTCACGGAGCCCGTCGCGACGTTCAGTCGAAAGAGATGCCTTCGTCTGTTGAATACGAATCCGAGCCCGTTGAACCAGAAGCTGAGACGTCGTATGACCTTCACGTCGTCCTTCTGCTTCCTGGATGTGTAAGAGAGGAAGAATATCGACTTCGAGTCGGGCGCCCACTGCGGGCCGTCTATGCCGTCCTTGCTCTTGTGGAGAAGCTTCGCCTCGCCCCCTTTCGCGCCGATCAAGTAGAGGGCGTTCCCCTTGTCGTCCTTCGAGAACTGCCTCCTCGAGAGGAAGAGGATGGAAGCGCCGTCGGGGGACCACTTCGGGTCGTAGTCCTTCTTCCCTGTGGTGAACGGTTCCGCCTGGCCGCCGGCGCTGTCTACGACGTAAATGTCAGAGTCGTACGAATCGTCATCCATGTTCGCCCTACGAACCGAGAACGCTATCCTGCGACAGTCAGGTGAGAAGCTCGGATCGGAGATTGACCTGTAGAGGATGAAGTCCGCCGGTCTCACCGGTCTCGGCACGCCATCCGCCCTCCGACTGTCAATCTTATGTCTTGTCTCGGCCTTCTCTCGGATGAGGCCGCCAGTGGAGCCGGGTCAGGACCCACGCCTGAAGACGGAGAGGACGGCATGGTGCATCCCGACGGGTCTGTCCGACCCACGTAAGTCGCGGTGCTCCTTCATCTGTCGAGCGACGCAACGTATTCGACCATCTTCCCCGGTATGTCGACCCCCGTGGCGGGGACCGAGTTCTTGAACTCTGTCGTCGAGTTCACCTCGTGGACGACCAGCCCCTCCTCCGTCTCCATCAAGTCAACCCCCGCTATCTCCGCCCCCACCGCCTCGGCCGCCCTGAGTGAGAGCTCGTCGAGCTCAGGCGTGACAGCGCAGGGTTTCGCCTCTCCCCCGCGAGCGGTGTTCGTCCTCCAGTCCCGGCCGCCGGAGTTCCTGTAAATCGCCGCGACCGTCGCGTCCCCGACGACGAAAGAGCGAATGTCGCGAGGCGGGCGCCTTACGAACTCCTGGAGGTAATAGACCTGATAGAGCGGCGCCATGTGTTCCCTATCCTCTAGAACCGCCACGGCCGCCGTTCGTTCCGTCAGTAGCGCCGAGAGTCGCCCCCAGCTCCCAACGACAGGCTTGAGGACGACCGGGTACCCTATCGCGTCCGCCGTCCGGAGCGCTGACTCCTCAGTGAACGCGACGGCAGTCCTCGGCGTCGGCACCCCCTGCCGCAGGAGTGCAATCGTGCCGAAGAGCTTGTCGCCGCAACGCGACGCGCACTCGAGCGTGTTCACTACTCTGTGCCCCGCTGCTTCGAGGGCGGCGGTGGAGTGGAGGTTGCGGTAGTGGCTGACGCACCTTTGGAGAACGACCGAGTTTGCAATGAAGGTCTTCTTCGAGCTCAGGTCGAATGTGACTTCCTTCGCGTTCACCAGTTCAACTCCGACCCCCCTGCTCTCGGCCGCGGCGACGATCGACTTCTCCTCCCAACGAATGTTGTCGTATAGAAGTGCGAAGGAAGCGGTCAGCCTACTCGCCCCAGTCTTCTTGCTCAAGCTCCGCGGGCTGGAGCGACAGTGCGCCTCCCGACTGAGCCCTGACGAGCTCATATGAGGCGCCGCAGCCAGTGCACGAGACGACCTCTCCTCGGATTGCGTCCTCGGGCACCGCAACCTGGGCGTCGCACTCTGGACAATTCATCTAGCCTGCGCGCTCGTCTCGATCTCCTGTAGGACTCGATTTAACGATTATCGCACGAAGTCAGCGGATAGTGCTCAGGATCATGGTGGTGTTGGTCGAGATGACCCCCTCGACCCGCCGGATCCCTTCGATCGTCGCGTTGACAGCGACGATGTTCGCACACTTCACGACCACCGCGACGTCATATTGGCCTGCAGTCTCATAGATCGCCTCAACCCCCTTCATCGGCCTCATCTTCTCGGTGACCTGACGCGTAGGAACGGCGGGGTTCACCGAGACCCAGGTTATCGCGCTGCTAGTGTTACTGTCGTCGACCTCTACCGTAAACCTGCGTATCCTGCCGCTGGACACGAGGTTGGAGATCCGCCGTCTGACGGCGGACTCGGAGAGGCCGAGCCTCTGTGAGAGCCGCGTGTTAGGTGTACGCGAGTTCTCGGCAAGGATTTCGAGGAGCAACTCGTCTATTCTCCCTGATCCAGTCCGCTTCCTCGCCAATGGTGCCCGTCACGGGGCGCCCATGCGGACTCCCCTTAAGCCTATCCTGCTCGTCCTGAATGCAGGGAGGCCTCAACGTTTTTGGATAGTCCGGGGTGGGCGGCGAGGCATGATCGCGGCTGAAGCACTCGGTCTCCTGGCAGGGTTCCTCGTTGCGCTCGGCCTCGTCCCTCAAATCGTCCGCGTGTGGAGACTCAAAGACGCGAAGGAGATCAGTCTTGCCTTCAACCTTCTGTCGCTCACAGGGACAGTGCTCTGGCTCCTGTACGGGCTCATCCTGGGGTTGCTGTCCGTGATCGTGTGGAACGGGACAAACGTCGTGCTGCTGTGCCTCCTCCTCACGGTGAAGCTGAGGTACGGGATGGGGGAAGGCCGAGACCGCTAACCCCATATCAGGTCAAGCCCGGCGCGCTGCCTATGGACCTTGAAGCGGTCGAGAGAGAGTTCCCTATCAAGCGGGAGACGGCGTACCTGAACAACGCGAGCTACACTCCGATGTTCGACTCCGGGGTATCGGAGGCTGCGGCGAGGCTGCGAGACTTCTCCAGGCACGGACCGGATGATGCGTACTACCTGACCTACCGCGGCGGGGCGAACGTCGCAAGGGAGAGGCTAGCAGGGATACTCGGGGCCAGGCCGGAGGGCTTCATCTTCACGGAGAGCGCCACTCAAGCGATCAATCTGGTCGCGAACGGTTTCAGGTTCGCAAGAGGAGACGCCGTCGTGACGCGAGGGGGTCCGACGACCGAACACCCGTCAGACTACCTGCCGTGGCTGTACTACTCGAAGAGGAAGGGGGCGAGCATTCGAGACGTCCCGGTGGACGACTCTGGTCTGCCGGACCTAGGCGAGTTCGACTCCGCGGTGCGCGAGGCGAGGGCGAAGATCGTGGTCACGAGCCACGTGCTATACAATCTGGGGACAGTGCAGCCTGCCGAGGAGTTGTGCAGGATCGCCCACGAGAGAGGCGCAACCTTCTTCCTCGATGTCTCGCAGTCCGCGGGGAGCACGCCAGTCGACCTCGACAGGATAGGGTGCGACTTCGCGGCCGGGACGGCATCGAAGTGGTTTTGTGGGCCGTTGGGCGTGGGCTATCTCTACTGCAAGGAAGGGGCCGGGGACCTGCTCGACCCCCTCAACTTCGGCGCGAACTCAACAGAGTATGTGGACAACCTGAACTTCCGGGAGCTCCGCGGCGCCGGGAGGCTGCAGGAGGGGTTCCGCAACTGGGCGTACGTCTACGCGTTCGCGAAGGCGCTGGAGGTGTGGTCAAGAATAGGACTGGAAGAGATTCGCGCGAACGCAGGACTGCTCGCGAAGGAGGTCTTCGAGAGGGTTTCGGAACTGAAGAGCAGGTACAGGCTACTCGTCGACTACGGCGACGGACGCAGGTCGTGCATAGTGCCGGTGGAGACCCTCCGGGAGAAGCCGGCAGACGTCGTCCAGCGCGCCCTAAAGTCGCGGGTCGTCGTCGCTCAGCGCGAGTATGGAGAGCGACGCATTCTCAGGATTTCGCCACACTTCTACAACGACGAGCCGGAGTTGGAGAGGCTCTTCAGTGTCCTTTGAGACGAACCCGTGCATCGACCTGAGTCCTCGATAGAGGGGGTTTAAAGCGAGGCACGGCGCGTCGCCTCCGCCGGGCGTTGGCAGCGTATAAGAAACAGGAGGAGAAGGAGGAGTACAAAGGGCACAACCACCCTGCAAAGGAGAAGTGCGGCCCTCACTGCCCGAGGAACGAACACTATAGGGGGCCCGTCAGGAAGCCCGCGTTCCTCTCGAAGAGGAAGCGGTGAGGGCACCGGAAGGCACGGGACCACGACTTAATACGCTCGCAGTTTTAGCCCTCGGGCAGGGAAGCACGCGTGAGCACGGGTCAGGAGTCGGAGCGGTTCGAGAAGGCATTGAAGAGGACAGAGACTCTAGCATCGGTATTCCTAATCATGGCCGCAATCTGCCTCTTCCTTCTGTTCATCTGAGGGGTGCTAGAGGAGTTTGAGCGGAGGAAAGGGGGGAGACGCAGAGCGGCTTGAGAGGGTGAACAGATACCTCACGATAGGCATCGCACTGCTGGCGATAACCATCGTGCTTTTGCTCGTCAGCGACTTCGCGTAGAACGAGCGAGCGAAGTAAACCGTCGCTATTGCTCAGCCGGTAGAATTCGTTATTGTCGTGAAGACGTAAGTGATTTCGGTCGACGTGTACGTCGTTGTGTTTTGGTTAATGGTTGTGGTGTAGTAGGTGATGGTGGTGCCTGTTTCCGTGTAAGTCGTGGCGGTGTAGGTGTACGTGTACCCTGACACCGTGTATGTGGTTCCCGAGTACGTGTAGCAAGCGAAGGTGCTAGGAGAAATCGTCTCCGTCGTCTGGGATTGCGTATACGTCGTCGCAGTCTCAGTTATGGTGCTCGACGGTTGGCTGTAGACCTCGGTCGAAGTGGTCGGTGGACTCGTTGTCGTGCTGGTCACGGTGACGCAGGCGTACTCCTCGGTCGTCTCCAAGCTTGCGGTGGCGGAAGACTGGGTCGGAGTGGTGGTGGTAGATGAAGTCGTAACGCTCGAAGAGGTCGGAGACGTCGTGGTAGACGAGGAGCTCGTCGGGGCGAGCACGATCACTTTGCCTATCATACCCTCATGATAGAGACAGTGATAGTCGTAGGTCCCGGGCTGGGTGAAGGTGTACTGGTAGGTTCCTCCCGGGCATATTCCCAGAAGCCCGTCGCACGAGCTCGTGACGCCCCAGCTTATGCTGCTGTTCGCGCCAGTGACTGTATGTACCACGTCATCGTTGTTCGTCCAGACGACCGTGTTGTTGACCCCGATCACGACCGTGATTGTTGCTGGCGAGAAGCCGCACGGAGTCGACGGGTCAATACAAGAACTGGCTCCTGACGAGATGTTTACGTATGAGCACGTGCTCTGCGTGCATGCGACGGAACTCGCGGAAGAATTCGTTGAACTCGATGACGAAGCGGAACTCGACGCGCTCGTCGAGGTGGTTGTCGAGCTCGCCGCGGATGACGACGACGTCGGCGACTTCGACGAGGTCGAGGAGAGGTAGTAGGCCGCGACCGACCCCGCGACTATGATGACTATGACCACCACAACCAGAGCCGTGCTGACCCCTCTGCTCTTGCTGTACTGCACTGTTTGCCACCCTTTCGCATCGGCTAATAAGCATTGATGACTGACGCAATCCGGCTCTCGTCTGGACGTCGCGCTTCACGACGCCGGACCGACACGCTGTACGCGGACCCTCAGGCGATGGAGTGGCTTGCGTCGTCCGCAGCCTCTGTTTCGGCTAGACGAACACGTTTACGACGAAGGCGAAGATATAGGCGGGAATCAGCGCGTATACCCACTCGTGCCGCCAGAGTCCCGTCGAGCTGGATTTCCTCTTGTCTCCGAGGAAGTCGATGGCGAGACAGACTCCTAGAACGGGGAAGACCAAGCCAACCCTGTACCAGGTCATTCCATGGATGAGCTGGATTCTCCCCAGGACGATGAGGCTGCAGAATGCCAGGTAGCAAGCCGGGACGAAGAGGTATACCCAGACGTGGTGCAGGCGCCTTCCTAGGACATAGAAGGGCTTGGCGTACCCACGCCTGAACATGAAGTTCCCAAGCTTGTCGACGGCGAATGTCGTCGCTACGACTACGACCATCCCGACGAGCAGACCGAAGTGAAAGGCCGTACTCGAGACGTACTTTGGCACCGGAGGGTCTCCGAACTGGATACCCATCTTCTCAGAATCCGTCCTTCGCCGCGCGCAGAGAAAAAGCTTGCGCGTGCGAGGCTGACTCAAGGGGCGTCGTCCGTTCCGGGCAGGGCGGACCGATACGTCCATGCTCGAGCGTAGGCGGCGTGCGCGCTAGACCTCACGCCATCGTGCCTTCTTCATCGCAACCAATGCCAGGGCGGCAGTGGTCGCCAGGAGAACCCCCCAAGCCGCCGCCACCCCCGAGGAAGAGAGCGAGAGGAGTCCGGCCGCATTCTGGGAGATCTCAGCGGCGTACGTCGTCGGCGACAGGTATGCCGCATACCTGAATGGCGTGGGAATCAGGGTGATCGGATAGTACACCGGTGGCAGCGTTGAGAACAGCGTGGAGATGAGCCTAGAGAAGGCGAAGCTCTGGACGATGTCGCTGGAGAAGGTTGAGAGGGTATAGCCGATCGCGATGGAGGCGAGGAACATCAGCAGCAGGACGCTGACGAGCAAGACAGCCTCCGCGACGCCAGGGTGGATGTAGATGGCGGCGAGGACAACCAGAACTGCAAGCGCGGGCGTCGAATAGATCACTTCGGCCAGTGCCATGCCGGTGACGTAGGCGGCGGGGGAGGTAGGAGAGCTGACGACCATGTCTTGGAGCTTGAAGTCGTTCTTCAGGTGCGCGAGGTCCCCCTGAAGAGACATGCCACTGTTGAACATGCTCATGATGAAGCCGCCCTCGATCGCATCGGGGATGAGTTGGCCCCGACTGACGAACGCGATTACCAACAGGAACGAGAGAGGGGAGAGCACCGTGTTGATGAGCACGACGGGGTAGTTCTTCATCTCATAGATCGAGTTCACAAGGATCGAGGCCAAGACCTGCCTCCCCCACGGCTTCATGCCCTCGTTCCCTCCAGATCGCTCCTATTGACAAGGTGGAAGAAGATGTCGTCGAGTGAAACCCTGCTCATCGAAAACCGGGCCCCCCGCTCCAGGAGCTGGCGCGACAGCCTGTAGGCCTCGTCTTCGGTGGTGAGGATCTGGGCCTCCCCCGACCGCGCCCGTGTCACCCTTCCGTCTGTGATAGAGGGGAGCTCGTGCCCGGCCGCCACTCGCACGCTGTACTGCTGCTTGACCTCGGCTCTGAGCTGGTCGAGCGTGCCCAGCCCTACGATCCGACCCATGTGCATGATGCCTATGATGTTTGCAAGCTCCTCGGCCTCCTCGAGGTAGTGGGTAGTCAGTATCAGGAACCTGTCCTTGGCCAGCGTGCCGAGGTACGCCCAGAGCTCCTTGCGTGATATGGGGTCTAGTCCCGTAGTCGGCTCGTCCAGGAATACTATGTCGGCCTCCGAGGCGAGGACGGTCGCCACCATGACCTTCCGCTTCATCCCGCCGGAGAGGCGCCTCGTCAGGACGTCCTCCTGCTGTTCGAGCCCCACCTTGGCCAAGACCTCTGACGCCTTCGCCTTGGATGCTGAATAGGACGTGCCCCTCCACATCAGGTAGGACAGAACAGTCTGCTTCGGCGTCATCCACGGAACGGTCCGCGCCTCCTGCGGGACCGTGGCGATCCGCTCGCGTAACGCCTTCGCCTGTTTCACCACGTCAAGACCGTCTATGGACGCCGTCCCTGAAGTGGGCTCGAGCTGGGTGGCCAGTATCCTGACAAGGGTCGTCTTCCCCGCCCCGTTCATACCTATCAGTGAGAAGATCCCCCTCGCCGGGACCTGCAGGTCAATCGAGTCTAGCGCCCTTCTGCCGCGCGAGCCCTGGTACTCCTTGGTCAGGCCGCGACAGTCGAGCCCGTCAGCTCTCTGCAAGCTGTTCGGCCGCTCCCGACCTGCTCCTTTAGAATATTTTCGCAGACGTCCAAGAGGTCACGGGAACCCCTCCGGAAAGCTTCGCGCCCGCGCTCTTCGTGGCAGCGCTCCTTGGCGCGTGCTCTTCGCGCACGCCAAACCCTATGACGAGTAACGCATTCGGAGCGCGCTTGTTTCGAGTTCGAGTCTCGAACCAGCGAGGTGGTGCTTCTGGAGTCCGAAGAGCGAAGGATCATCAGCTACGACCTGTCGCTCCTGGCGGCGCTCCGAATGGCGGAGAACCGCACGAAGGTGCACCGAGCGAAACCCGGCTGAAGGGAGGTGCGAGAGCTCTTCGACTGCGTCCCGAAGAAGACCATAAGGGAGCGCCTGCCGAGCCGACCCCGGGGGACTTGGCTGCAGGCAGACGCATCAGTGGGCGGAGGGCCGCGCCGGCCTTGAGGTGAGGAGGGTGGTCCAACAAATCGACCCTGCCTTGATGCTTGGGCCTGCGATCTCGCTCGCAGCGTCGGCGGGGCTCCTGCTTTACTGGCGGCGTCACCACGGCTTCAGCGGCCTCCTGTTCGTGCTTACGTTCGCAGCCTACGCGCTTGCGATCGCCCTCAAGGGAGTGGTGCAGTATCTAACGTACGGCACGGTGGTCGCAGACTTCGGGTACGCGAGCGTCGCGACAGGGATCTATCTTGGTGCACAGACCTCCGTCTTTGAAGTGGGGCTCGCATACGCATTCGCTCGGTATGCTGTCGCCGGAAAGCAGGCGGAGACGCGCGACGCGCCCGCGTTCGGGATAGGTCTCGCTTTCTGGGAGAACGGCGTGCTCTTGGGTGCCTTGCCGCTCTTCAGTCTCGCTGTCATCTACTTGGTCATCTCCGCAGGGGGGACGCTCGCCTCCATGGTGGCTTCTCAGCTTCCCGCGTCCTACTTCTCGTCACTTGCTTCGGCCACCTCCTCCGCCATCATGGGCGCGATGGAAAGGATCTCGTCGATAATGGCGCACTACGCCTGGGGGACTCTCTGCGCGCTAGCCGCGGCCACGAGAAGGAGACGCTACCTAGCCGCCGCACTCCCGATGGGGATGCTCGACGCCACCGTCCCATTCGCAGGGGAGGTCAACCTGTGGGTCTTCGAGCTTGTCGTCCTCGCGCTCTCGCTGCTCTTCCTGTTGGTAGCGCTTTCAGCACTCAGGTCCGAAGGGGTGAGTCCGCACCGCCGGCTGCCCACGGCACAACGCATGGTGTTAGGGGGGAACAGTGCACCGAAGTCTGGTCTCTCCTCCCGGTCAGTCGTCAAAGCCCCTGAGAAGGGGAAGAACCCTCCTTCCGCGACGTCAACATCCGAGCGATGGCTCTCGCGTTGAGGGCCGTGAAACACACTACGGCGGCCAACGGAATGTAGC
>JASHOZ010000002.1 GCA_030038395.1 Nitrososphaerales archaeon | reverse complement strand
TCGTAGAGGCCCCTGAGCCTCGCGTCCTTCATCGGGTTCGGGTCCTTCCTCTTCGAGAAATAGTGCTCCTCGAGGTCGTCGAAGTCCTCCATGTAGACTGGGATGTCGGCCAGCGAGACGCTCCGCGCCCCCACTATCCGCTTGTACATGAGCAGCCTCAGGCTGTCCGGGGACGCGTACTGGAGCCACTGCGCGGGCGTGAGGACGTTCCCGACAGACTTCGACATCTTCTTCCCTCCCTTGTCTTGGAACAGCTCGTACCTAACGTGGTAGGGGGGAGGATAGTCGAGGACCTCTTCCGCGACCCAGTCGTTTGTCTTGACGGAGTCCGTCAGCTCCTTGCCGTAAGCCTCGAACCTGATGCCGAAGGCGGCCCACCGGGCGGCGAACTCTACCTTCCACATCAGCTTGCCGTTCCCGTCGGAGATGCTCGCGTCCCCTTCGTGGCCGCACCCTTTCAGGAAACCCTCGCCAAGCTCGGTCCCTTCGCATCTGTAGTGAACCTCCCCCTTCTTGGGGTCGTACGAGGTCGACCTCGTTGTGTAGATCCTCCCGCACTCCGCGCAGACGGGGGTGTAGGGGAGCGCCTCCTCGTACTTCGACTGGCCCACGAGCTCGCTGATCTTGCTCCCAACCTCCTTCGACCTGGACAGGACCTTCCTGATCTGGTCGGCGAGAGCGCCTGACCTGTAAGCCTCGGCCCCGCTCTGGAATGTGTACTCCACCCCCAGCTTGTCTAGCGAGTCGCGGAGAAGGAACCCGACGTGCGCGGCATAAGACTCATGGCAGCCGAACGGGTCGGGGACCCTCGAGACAGGGTGCGCGATGTAGTCCTTCAGCCAGGCCGGGAACCCGGCCGGGACCTTCCTCAGACCGTCGAAGTCGTCCGAGTACGCCAGCAGCTCAGACCTGTACCCAGCCGTCTCGAGCGCCATCTTCACTCCGAAGCTCCTTATGGCGTCGCCTACGCTCCCTATGTGAGGGACCCCTGAGGCCCCGAGGCCGCTCTCCACGCGGATGAGCTTGAGATCCCTGCCGAGCCTCTTCTCGCGCGCGACAGTGTCTGCCGCCACCTTGTCGAGCCAGGTCCCGCGGCCGATGACCTTCATCGGGCTTTCCATCTGAGAGCGAAGGCTGGTCCCGCGGGGTTAAGACCGTGTCGGATACGGGCACGAGACAGCGGTCAGGCTGAGACGGCTACCTATAGTAGGGGACCGTGACCTTCTCCATCGGCTTCCCCTCCCTCGACGACCGCACCTTCTTGATCGCCTCGGCGAACGCCTCCATCCTGACGACGGCCTCCTCGACGTGCTTCTTGGCGTCCTCAGGCTTCGGATACTTCGAGATGAACTCCTGCAGGACTATCGAGACCGACGTGTTGGCGAGCTGCGCCATGTCCGCGCCGCTCAGCCCCTCGGTCATGTCGACGATCTTCTCCACGTCCACGTCCTTCGCGACAGGGATGCCCTTCAGGTGTATCTTCAGGACCTCCCTCCGCGCGCTCTTGTCAGGGAGCGGGATCTGGATGAGCTTGTCGAACCTCCCCGCCCTAAGGAGAGCAGTGTCCACTATGTCGATCCTATTCGTCGCGGCGAGGACCACGACCCCCTGCAGGCTCTGCACGCCGTCGAGCTCGGTCAGCAGCTGGCTGACGACGCGCTCGGTGACCATGCTGTCGCCCCCCATCCCCCTTGTAGGCGCGAGTGCGTCGATCTCGTCGAAGAATATCACGCAGGGCGAAGCCTGGCGGGCGCGCCTGAAGACCTCCCTTATGCCCCTCTCCGACTCTCCCACCCACTTGCTGAGGAGCTCCGGCCCCCTCACGCTGATGAAGTTGGCCTCGCTCTCGGTGGCTACCGCCTTCGCCAGCAGCGTCTTCCCCGTCCCTGAGGGCCCGTAGAGCATTATCCCCTTCGGCATCGTGTACCCTATCTTGTCGTACAGGTCCCCGTACTTCAGCGGCCACTCGACCGCCTCCTGCAGCTCCTTCTTCACCGTCTCCAGCCCTCCGATGTCCGACCACTTCACGTCCGGCGTCTCGAGATACACCTCCCTCATGGCTGAAGGCATGACGTCCCTGAGAGCGTCGTCGAAGTCCTGCATCGTGACCACGAGCTTGTCGAGGGTCTCGGGGCTCAGCCTGTCCTCTTCGAGCTTGATCTCCGGGAGGTTCCTCCGCAGCGTCTTCATCGCGGCCTCCTTGCAGAGGTACTCGAGGTCCGCGCCGACGAACCCGTGGGTGACGGCCGCCAGCTTCTCGAGGTCGACTATCTTGTCGGGCGCGGTGCCGTGCTTCTCCTCGCTCTGCGCCAGCGGCATGTGCCGCGTGTGGATCTGGAGTATCTCTAGACGGCCTGCCTTCGCGGGGACCTTGATCTCGATCTCCCTGTCGAACCTCCCCGGCCTCCGCAGAGCGGGGTCTATGGCATTAGGGCGATTCGTATTGTGCAGAAGCACCGGGTTCTCTCCTCCGAAGAACGCTTCACCCTCTGCTCCGCATATGTCGTACACGTATCCATCGTACGGCACTTTTCGGATGGACTTCACAATCGCCCTCTTCTGGGCGAGCCGCTTCTCAATAGGTGAGACTGCGAAGGGGTTGTTGGACTTGCCGATAAGGAGACGGTACGCAATGGTCTCCTTCTCCACGACCTGGCTGCCGATGACCCGTCCGGCGGGAACTCGGAACATGTGCGTCGTTGCCTTGATGCCGTGCATTCTGCACAGCCAGTTCAGCTCCAGGATGAACCTCTTGCTCACGGAGGTTATTTCCAGGGTCCCTCTCTTGGGACTGTTGTAACCGTCGCCTCTCGCGACTCCGCGCAGGAACTCGAGGAAGTACTCCCCTGGAACCGTGAACATGAAAGATGGGACTCTCTTCTCATGAGCGTTATGCCCGAGAAGCTTTCCGAACAGGGCGGCGATCGGCTTGCGCTCATAGTACAGGGACACGGCGTTGGAGTGGAGCCTCTCGATCGACGGACCTGTCTTGAATGTCTCTCGCATGACGGACTTCAGGTCGTTGATGTAGGCGGCTTCGTCTGCGCCGAATGTGAAGGTCAGCTCTTTTGGCCCCGAAGAACCTTCCGCCGCGTAGTAGCCCAGCGCTCGCGAGAGTGCCGGGGATAGAGCTACAGACAGCGGGATCCCTTCCCTCGCCCATCTGACCTCGTCCGGCTCGACGCCGTTGTGCCTCCACCGCTGAACCGTGCTCCTGTCCACTCCTAGCTGCAGTGCGACTAGGTGCGAACCCCCCTTTGGACCAGGCACGTCACTCAGCTGAATGGCCTCCTTGTACCCTGTGATCTTGTCGTCGGAGTAGAGCTCGAAGGCGGGCAACGGCGCCTCCTCGAAGTTGTGCGCCCTGACCTCTGCCATCCCCTTCCTGGTCCGGTTTACCTTTGATGGAAGGTCGACCAACACATCCCCCTCGCGCAACTGGTCGACTCTCCGGGCTTCTATCCCGTTGGACGTCCTCACGAACACTGAATGGTTCCCAGTGGTTCGGACCTGCCCGCCGATGTAATCGATCTCATAGACCTCGTTGACTTTGTGTCTGAAGACCCCCCTGAAGGGCTGGAATCGGCTCCCCCCGAAGAAGGTAGACTTCGCGAACCGAGGGTTGGCCGACTTCTTCGGCTGCAGCCCCAAGACCTGGTATCCACCCGCGGGCTTCTCGACGTCCGCCTCCCCCTGTTCATAGAACGAGTCGACGAACCTCCCGATGGGCGTGAGCTCCACTTTGCCGTCGGTGTCTTTGACGAGGATGGGCGTGTCCCCCGTGACGCTTGCTGCAATTACTATCACTTTTCCCCTGGCCTCCAGCCCGTCCATGAGAGAAAGGAGCTGACTGACGACGCGCCTCTCCACTTCTCCCGTGACCTCCTCCCTCTTGGGCGCGATCGAGTCAATCTCGTCGATGAATATTATCGTCGGCGCCTTCTCCTTCGCTTCCTTGAATATCTCGCGGAGACGGGCCTCACTGTTGTGCGCGAGTATGCCGCCGAAGCCTGCAACGAAGTTGTGCGCGCCTTCGACCTCTATGTCGTAGACGAACTCGTGCGTCTTCCGATCCTCCACGACCTGCGTTACTTTGTCAAGGAATACCTCACCTTCGAGGACTGGCATCAGCTGGTGAGGAATCGCGGAGACGTTCGTTAAGAGCGCCTGTCTCCCCATGGTCAGCGACCCGTTCCAAGCAGATGGGACTGACGTCTCCAGTTCTCGAAGCAGCTGCACTGGAATTCGCTCCATCCCTCCTATCTGTCTGGACGGAGAGGAGACGTATGCGTCAATCTGCCTGTTCCTCTCAGGGTCTTGGAATCCTATCCTGAGGAAGCTTTCCAGGCCCTCGACGTCCGCTATCACAATCCTGAAGAAGCCCTCCTCGGTCTTGTAGATCCTCGATAGGACGCCGAACCGTAGCAGGAGATACGACATGTCACGCGCCAGTCGTTCGCTCACGGTCCCGACTTCGACCAAAGGAGTTGGGCGGGCCCTCAGCGAGCCGTCGCCGGACACGTACCCCCTCAGGAGAGAGGCGAGCGTGCCGTCGGGGAGGTTCCAGGCCAGCTCGGGCATCTCCTTGGAGCGAACGCCAGGGGCAAACCCGAGCGCTTCCATGACCCTCAGCATGACCGAGTTGAAGAGGCAGATGGTCGCTCCCGAGGCGCCTTTGTAGTAGATCGAGGGCTCATCCAGGAATTCCGGAAGCATCGAAACGAACGGGCCGACTTCGCGCTTGTTTATCGCAAGCCTGATAGTCCGCCCCTTGTTGAAGTCCCCTTCGGCGATCCA
>JASHOZ010000024.1 GCA_030038395.1 Nitrososphaerales archaeon | reverse complement strand
CAGAACATCCAGAACGTCGAGATAGGCCACACACCTGCGACGATAAGGGAGTCCATGCTCCAGAAGGTGTTGGAGATGGGGGAGACCTTCGCAGAGGCGGTCAAGAGAGAGTACGGCGCCGGGCCGATTGGCCCGTTCGCCCTCCAAGCCTCGGTCACGGTGGACCTCGACATCGTGGTGTTCGACGTCTCCCCAAGAGTACCCGGGAGCCCGATCATCGCGACGACGAGCCCCTACAGCAAATACTACTTCGGAAAGGTCGTGGGGACAGGGCGCCGAATAGCGATGGAAATTAGACGCGGGATCGACGAAGGACGGCTGAAGGAACTCGTGACATGACAGAGATCGCAACCCTCGGCTCACACTGCGCCCTGCAGGTCCTCAAGGGGGCGAAGGACGAGGGGTACTCCACCCTGCTGGTGTGCCAGCGGAAGCGCGAGCGCCTCTATCGCAGGTTCCCCTTCATCGACGAGTACATGTTCGTGGACAAGTTCTCCGAAGTGATCCGCCCGGAGAACGTCTCGGCGATGAAGGACAGACACGCGGTTGTCGTGCCACACGGGACCCTCGTATCCGAGGTAGGTGCGACGGAGGTGCTGAACGGCTTCGACATCCCAATCTTCGGGAGCAGGAAACTGCTGTTGTGGGAGTCCGATCGCGAGCTCAAGGAGAAGCTGATGACCGAGTCCGGACTGAGGACCCCGAAGGCGTTTGCCTCCCCGGAAGACATAGACAGGCTGGCAATCGTCAAGCTGCACGGCGCCAAGGGGGGGCAGGGGTACTTCCTCGCGGACAGCCCGAAGACCTTCAAGGAGGGCCTGGCGAAAGCCAAGAAAACTGGAACCGTGGGCGCCAACTCCCGGCTCTACATTCAGGAGTATGTCGTCGGGGTCCCAGTGTACTTCGAGTTCTTCCAGTCGCCTCTGTCCGGGGAACTCGAGTTCCATTCCATCGACCGGAGATACGAAACGAATGTTGACGGGTTCGGAAGACTCCCGGCCAGAATGCAGGGCTCTTTGCTCCCATCATACGTCGTTGTGGGGAACTCTCCCCTCGTAGTGAGGGAGTCATTGCTGGAGGATGTGTTCAAGATGGGGGAGGGGTTTGTCGATGCATGCGCCCGCCTGGTCCCGCCCGGAATGATTGGGCCATTCTGTATCGAAGGAGTCTATGACGAGAACATGGAATTCGTGGCGTTCGAGTTCTCCGCCAGGATAGTGGCAGGGACCAACCTGTACACACAAGGCTCGCCGTATACCCCCTTCTTGTTTGACAGGCCCATGAGCATGGGGAGGAGGATAGCGGTCGAAATCAAAGAGGCGGACTCGACCGACTCGCTGAAGCATGTAACTACATGACGCAATGACGACTACAAGGAGCTTCGCGCCGCCGAACCTCGTCCCGTGAAGCAACATCGGTTAAATAACTTCGGACGGCGCTCGAACGCGACTTGGTCGGCCAGGACGTCGGGGGGAGGGTCTGGATAGACGTACTCACGCCGAAGCAGGTTCTCTTCTTCAAACCCCTCGCCGATGAGCTCAAGGCCAAAGGAGTGGAGGTGCTGGCGACTTCAAGGAAGTACAGGGAAGTCGCCCCCCTCGCTGAGAGGGCGGGCTTGAAGTTGCGTTATGTGGGCGAGCGCGGAGGCAAGGATCTCGCCGGGCAGCTCGAGGCAGCGACCGAGAGGCAGGCGGAAATCATTCCCATAGTCAAGGACTTCTCGCCACAAATAGCCATCTCAGTCGCCTCCGCGGTTTGCGCCCGCGTTGCCTACGGGCTGGGGATAAAGCACGTTGCCGTCAATGACTCTCCTCACTCCGAAGTCGCCGGCCTGCTCTCGCTCCCCCTGAGCCACCATCTCTTGTGCCCTTGGGTGATTCCAATGCGAGCCTGGGGTCGCTTCGGGCTCACGCGCCACCAGGTCACGACATACCGGGCGCTCGACCCGGCTGCCTGGCTAAAGAGGCCGGCATATGGAGGGCCCGTCCCGCGACTCGACGCTGGCCGCAGAACCATAACCGTTCGGGTCCAAGAAAGCGACGCGCCATATCTCGCGCGCAAGGACAGAGGCTGGACTGCGGTCGTACTGGAACGACTGGCCGATGCATTCAGAGGCTTCAACCTTGTTGCACTCTGCAGGTACGAGTATCAGGTGGATGAAATCCGTGGCAAGTTCGGCTCCAGGTACATCGTGCCTGATGACATAGTCGACGGCCGCGGGCTCCTGTCTGTCACCGACCTCTTCGTCGGAATGGGCGGGACCATGAACGCCGAAGCGGCCCTCCTCGGCGTTCCGACGATTTCCGCGTTTCAGGGTTCACTATACACAGATGCCTATTTGCATAGGGCCGGCCTCCTGACGAAGGTCAGAAGCCCTGAAGCCCTCCTGAGGCAGGCGGCAGTCCTCATGGATGAGGCTGTGAAGGAGAAGATCTCCAAAAGGGCACGCCGCATACTGGATTCCATGGAGGACCCAGTCGTGGCGGTCTCTAAGTTCATCAGGAAAACGGTCGAAAGAGACTAGCGCCGAGTCACCCGTCAACACAACCGTCGTGGTCACTAAGTACCAAGTGTACATTTCGAAAGGGTGGACGTGACAACGCCAGGGCCGTGGAGCTCATCCCCCTCAATCCCTTCGCTGCGGCGACGTGGGACAGGCTTCGGAGTCAAGGGTTCGAAGTCAGTGGTCTTCTGGCCCAGACCCGTCACTCGTGAGGTGGGTGTTCTGGTCGGAATGCTGTATGGAGATGGCCATATCGCTAGCAGGGACAGCGCCCTTAGAACTGGGAAGTGGTTGGTTCATTTCTGCGAGGGAGACTACGGGACTGTCAGAGAGTACCTCCGACTGACCGGATTAGTCTTCAATCTTAGACCGTCCGTGCGGAGGCGAGGAAACTGGTGGGAGGCATACTACTGCAGCCGTGTCGCTTACGAGTATCTCACTAGTGTTGCCGAACATCCAGCAGGAAGGAAGGCAGGGAGGTTGCATGTCCCAGCAATCTCTAAGGAAACTCCTGAAGTCACGGCAGGCTTCCTCAGGGGGATATTCTCGGTTGAAGGTTCAGTGAAGATATCTTCCAATATACGGCTGGCAATAGAGATGCTCGAACCCGAGCTGATCCCCGGGATAGCATCGATGCTGCGCTCATTCGACTTGCGACCGCACACATATCGCTACCAAAAGGCTGGCAAGGTGATGTATGGAACCTACGTCTACGGGGTCGAAGAGGTTTCAAGCTTCCTAGAGAGAATTGGCTTGTTTGGTAAGAAGGAGTCAAAAGCACGTAGTTTTATAAGTAAAATGTCTGCCCTCGCTTCAGCCCGGAGTTAGCCCGGTGGAGGAGAAATCCGCCGTTTGTAGCGGCCAAGCATGCTGGCCTTTGGAGCCGGCGACCCTGGTTCGAATCCAGGCCGGGCTAC
>JASHOZ010000023.1 GCA_030038395.1 Nitrososphaerales archaeon | reverse complement strand
CGTGCTTCGGCTTCGACTTCAGCACCGAGACGTAGCCTGACTCCCTGGTGGGCGAGGAAGGGTAGCGGGCGGGCTGAGGCAGGGGCTGGAGGTTGAGTCTTCTGCAGGCCTCTTCTAGTTCGAACAAGGTCGGGGCACGAGTCGCCGAGTCGAGAGGGACCCTTCTCCCCTCGCTCCTCTTCAGCTCCGAGTTGAAGTAGTCCAGCCAGACGATGTACCGCTCGTACTCCTTCACCGTGAGCTGCACTCCCTACGAGTCATACCGGTCTGTCTGAGGGGGGTCGGAAAGGTCGGCGCTATAGGATTTCACCGGCGGAAGGGCTGGATGGAAGGACTCCGGCTCGCGCTGAAGGGCTAGCTTGCCTTTTGGGATAGCACCGCGTTGACGACCCCGTCGTCGGTCGGCCGAGAGGTCACCACGGCCTCCCCGGCTTCAGTCTCGAGGATGGCGCCAAGGGTGATGACCCCCCTCCTCTCGTAGTCTCTGTTTGCCGGACTCTTCTTGACGCGTAGTATCCTGGACTTCGATGTCTTCCCCTTGGAGTCTGAGACGTTGGCCATGTTGGCGAACACCAGGCCCGTCGACATGCTCCCCCCTCTGCGCCTCGACACCCTGCTCGCGACTTCGGCGACCGTGGGCTCGATAGGATAGCTGTCGCGCTCGTAGGCCCTCCGCCCCCTGGAAGGGCGCGACTTTCCACCTGTCTGCCTTCTCTTTTTGAGGTTCTCTAGAGGTCGCGGCATGAGACTCGTACTTTTGTTGGAGGCTGCGCGGTAGGGGTGTTAAGCATTTTGCGAGGACGACGCGACGATCTTACGGTCAGCCAGCGGCTCGACTTCGTCCGCGAGCGACAGACCGCCTCGAGAACGCGTACGCTGCCACGACGATTGCCGCCACCAAGGCGGCTAGGACCAACTGAGGTGGGAACTCTGGTATCCCAGATGAGGAGCTGGTGGTCGTCGTTGTCGTGGTGGAAGACGCGGTGGTCGTAGTGGTTGTGACGACTGGCGACCCGTTGTACTGGACCTCGGAGAGCAGGCCAAGGTCGATGTTCACGACGGAGGTCGGCAGCGGTGCGTAGTACAGGGCCTCCGCGTACGACTGCCCCTGAGTCACGATGTAGTTCAGAAACTGAACGGCGTCGTAGGCGTCACCCGCCGTCCATGTAGCTCCGCCGGAGGTGCCCACGTCCTCGTTCTGCCACACGTACGCATAGGTGAACGTGGAGATTGGGTATGAGGCTTGTCCCGGAGCGTCGGTGATCGGGGCCACGGGGTTAGCGGCTAGGACGCCCGCGTCTGCTGCCGCCGCTGCAGCCGCTCCCGCGGGGAGCGGCAGGACGAAGTAGCCCGCCTGGTTCTCGACCGCAGCATAGAGCAGTCCAGCGCCGATCGCGTATGAAGTCTCGCCGTAGCCGATGGCTCCCGCGACCGATGCGACCTCCCCTGCCACGCCACCTGTCCCCTTGCCCTCCAGTTCGCCGCTGGGGAAGTTGGAGCTCGAGGTCGAACCAGCGGTGAAGCCGTCAGCCGTCCAGTTGGCGTCGACCTGCCCAAAGTAGGTGGTCAGGGCAAAGCTTGTCCCACTCCCGTCTGACCTGTGCGTGGGCTGGACCGATAGCGTCCCCAGGTAGTCCTTCTCGGGCTGTGTGAGGCCCGGGTTCAGGGTCAGTATCTGAGAGGCGTTCCAAGACGTGATGTTCTTGAGGAACATCTGCGCGATTACGTCGCCGGTCAGGTTGAGAGTCGGCCTCCACGGAACGCCGCCGAAGGTCGGACTGCCGAGGTTGTAGAAGATGGAGACAGGCGCGAGCCCGTCGATGATCTGGATGAGCGTGTCGTTGCCTCCGAGTCCCGGAGGGCTGTTCGCTGGGGTCTCGACCGAGCCGTTCGCATAGAGGGTGGCGAGGTGGTTGGCCGGTATGGGGGCGTCGCTGAATCCGAGACTGAATATCTGGTTGAGGAAGTCGTTAGTGCCGGTCGTGCTCCCCACTGCCTGGTAGTTGACCGTGACGACGTTGCTCGTCAGGTTCTGGAAGCCAAGAACCCAGTCGGCCATCTGCGGAGCTATCAGGGTCGACCCCCCTATGGAGAGGGTCAGCGGCGTGTAAGAGCTCGACGCTTGCACCGATGCCGAGAACGCAAATATAGAGAGCACGAACAGAGCGAGAACGCAGAACGTCGGGGCGAGTATCCTGGCCCTCCTCCTGTCGGTCATGACTCCTGCGAATTGCCGGCGGTGGGTCGTAAATGTCATCCCGTCTGACTCTATGTCGCCCTCAATACCTCACAATATTTCCAGTACTTCCACACGGCGATGTCTCCGAGAACTTCGGGATGCCGACCTGCGACTACCCGTCGTGCGCACCAGGGGCCGACCGCCTCGAGAACGCGTAAGCGATTACGACGACTGCGGTGGCCAGCGCGGCGAGGGGAATCTGGGCCGGGAACTCAGGGATCCCAGACGACGAGGAGCTCGACGTCGTCGTGGTGGATGAAGTGGGGGTCGTCGAGGTGCTGGACGTCGGCGAGGTAGAGGAGACGGTGGTGCTGCTCGACGGTCCCGGCGTGCCCGGAATCACCGTTACCGTGTCGTTGAGATAGCTCGCCACGTACGCCGACCCGGTGGCGGAGTCGACCGCGACGCCATCAGGCTCCTGGCCGACCTTGACGGTCGACATGAGAGTGCCGGACTCGCTCAGTATGGATGTTGTGTTGCCGAGGTAGTTGGCGACGTAGACCGTCCCGTAGTACGGATTGATCGCGATGGCATCTGGCGAGGTCCCTACGGTTACGTTCGCTATCTGCGCGTACGTCGTCCCGTTGACAATTGTGACGTTGTTATCCGCCTGCTCAGCGACGTAGACGAGTCCGTTGCCCGGGTTCACCGCGATCGCGTCGGGGACGTCCCCGACCGACACGTTCTCGACTGGCGCAAGGGTCATGCCGTTCACTATTGTGACGTTGTTGTCGTCGCTGTCAGCCACGTAGACCATGTGCGTCTGCGAGTCTACGGCCACCCCTGCAGGGGCGTCGCCCACCGTCACGTTCGCTATGAACTGGTTCGTCGTGCCATTTATGACTGTCAGCGAGTTACTCCCTTCGTTCGCGACGAATACGTCTCCCGTGGTGGAGTCGATCGCGACCGCGACAGGGTCTGATCCGACGGACACGTTGGCTATCTGCGAATAGTTCGTCCCATACAGGATCGTGACGTTGTTGTCTGCGCTGTCAGCCACGTAGAGCTTGCCGTTCTGCGTGTTCAGCGCGATCCCCTGCGGCGCGTCGCCCACCGAGAAGTTCAGCACGGCCGTGTTGTTCGACGCCGTTATGACGGTGACGTTGTTGTCGTCGTACTCAGCCACGTAGACGATTCCGGTGGTAGGATTGACGGCGACGCCCCAGGGCTGGTCGCCGACCTGGACGACCGTGTCGCTCGCCGCGTGCACGGGCGCTACGACGAAAGCCATTCCAGCGAGCAGTGCGACCACGAGGACCGTCGCGGTGGCGGCGGGCAGGACGCGCCGAAGTAGCTTCAACTGAGAGAGCCGACAGGGTGCGAGATTTAGCATTCGCCGAACTACTCTCAATTGGAGTATATTGGTCGCTATACTTGCACAGTGGGAGGGAAGGCCCGGCCCGCGGACTCTAAAATAGAAAGGAGGAGGGCCCCAGCTCACGCCGGGACCGTCTTTCTTTTGGCTATGACTTGATGTTCAGTACCTTGGTCTTCGCTGCAGGAGCAACGTTGTTCACGTCGCCGCTGTACTGGGCCTCAATCGTCGTGTGGCCCACTGTCTCACCGGTCACGGTGACCGAGCACGAAGACTTCGTGGCTGTCGCTGGTACGAGTGTGCACGTAGCGTCGCTGAAGGTGACCGACCCCGGACCTGCGAAGACGCTGAACGTGATCGTCCCGCTCGGGTGGTAGCCTATGATGCTAACGATGCATGTGATGGCGCTCGCGCCCACGTCTTCCGTCGCTGGGCGGCAGGTGAGTGACTCGGTGGAGGACTTTTGGTGGACGACGACGGTCGTCGAGACGTAGGATGTTGTGTTCCCTTCGTAGATAGCCGTGACTGAGACTGCAGACGAGGCTTGGCCCGAGACGAACGCTGAGGTGCACTTCCCGCTCTTCGGGACCTTGCACGACGGCACTGTGAACGTGCCTGTTCCGTTCGTGGTCCACACTACATGGCTCGTGTAGATCTTGGTCGGCGCGTTGGAGCCGGTGAGAGTGTCGTGGCACGTGATCCTGTTGCCTACGATCAGGGACGAAGACGTGCACGTCAGCGAACCGGTCGCCGCACCCGTGATGGGCGAGCCGTTGTACTGGACCTGGGCGATGAGCCCAAGGTCAAGGTCCACGACCGACGTCGGCAACGGTGCGTAGTACAGGGCCTGAGCGTACGACTGTCCCTGAGTCACGATGTAGTCCAAGAACTGCACTGCGTCAAAGGCGTCGCCGGCCGTCCACGTGGCTCCGCCGGAGGTGCCCACGTCCTGGTTCTGCCACACATACGCGTACGTGAATGTGGAGATGGGGTACGAGGTCGCACCTGGAGCGTTGGTGATGGAGGCTAGTGGGTTCGAGCTCAGGAGGCTGGCGTCCGCTGCCGCCGCCGCTGATGCGCCGGCCGGTAGAGGCAAGACAAAGTAACCCGCCTGGTTCTCGACCGCAGCATAGAGCAGTCCAGCGCCGATCGCGTATGAAGTCTCGCCGTAGCCGATAGCCCCTGTTACTGAGGCTACTTCCGCGGCCACACCTCCCGTTCCCTTGCCCGTCAGTTCACCGGCAGGGAAGTTGCTGTTCGACGTCGAACCAGCGATGTAGCCCTCTGCAGTCCAGTTCCCGAGGGAGTCCGGCTGCGTTCCGAAGTAGGTCGTCAGCGCGAAGCTTGTTCCGCTGCCGTCCGACCTGTGGGTGGGCTGCACCGTAAGCGTGCCGAGATAGTCGCTCTCAGCCTGGGTGAGGCCTGGGTTCACGGCCAATATGGCGGATGCGTTCCACGAAGTGAGCTGCTTGAGGTAGATCTGCTCGATGATGGTTCCCGTCAGGTTGAGGGTTGGCCTCCACGGAACGGGGATGGTGGGGTAGGTCGCATGTGAAGGCGTGCCGAGGTTGTAGAAGATGGAGACAGGCGCAAGCCCGTCGATGATCTGGATCAGCTGGTCATTGCCCCCGAGCCCAGGTGGGCTGTTGGTGGGGGAACTGACCGAGCCGTTGGCGTACAGCGTCGCGAGGCCGTTTGCTGGAACCGGGGCGTCGCTGAATCCGATAGTGAATATCTGATTCAGGAAGTCGTCAGTCCCGGTCGTGCTTCCAACGGCCTGGTAGTTCACCGATACGACGTTTCCGGTTAGAGCCTGAAAGCCCAGAGCCCAGTCTGCCATCTGCGGCGCAATGAGCGTCGACCCGCCGGCGGACAGAGTGAGCGAGGTGTAGGGGGATGAGGTCGCTTCGACCGTCGGGACAAATGCCACGACGGAGAGCATGAAGAGTGCGAGTGCGAAGATTGTTGGTATGAGTATCTTCACTTTGCTTCTTTCGTTAAGCATAGTTTTCAGAAAAGCGGCCGAGCGCGCGCTCTAAATGTCATCCCGCCGGACATGCCATCGCCCCAATACCCCACAATAGCAATACGACTTGTGTAGAAGGGTGGGGACGGGCTGAAGGTAGCAACACAAGGCGTGAGGAGACCGCAGCTAGTGGGCTGCACTCCGCGTCAGGTCCCCTTGCCCCGAGTTACGATCCTCACGAGGGCGTTGATGCCCATTACCACGGCGATCAGGACGAGCGCCGCGCCCCACGCCAAGGCTTTCCAGTTGCTGTATGGCGATGTGGCGAAGTAGTAGATGTAGAAGGTGAGGGTCGCCACGGGCTTCCCGAAGCCCGAGAACCACAGAGTGCTGGTGCCGACGGTAAGGAGGAGGACGGCGGTCTCCCCGGTTATGCGGGCGATGGCGAGCAGAGACCCGGTTGCGATTCCCCGCTTCGCGACTGCGACGCTCTGCAGGGCGACCCTCCACTTCCTTATCCCCAGGGCGTGAGAGGCCTCCCGGATGGAGTTGGGGACCCCTTTGAGGGCTTCTGCGGACGTGTTAGACACGATGGGGATCATCATCGACCCGAGCGCGACGCTCCCAGCCGTGACGGAGTACCCCCTCAGCGGGACGACGACGAGGGCGTAGACGAGCGCCCCGGTGACGATCGAGGGGATCCCGGCCAGTACGTCCCCAAGGAACCTCATGGAGACGCCGTACGGGTTGTTCGCGCCGTACTCTGAGACGTACACGCCTGAAAGGACCCCTATGGGTATCCCGATGAGGCTCGCAAGAACCACTAGGATGAGCGTCCCTTGCACTGCATCCCCCAGCCCCCCTTGCCGACAAGGAGCGACGACGCAGGGCGGGGGCGGGAGCTTGGTGAAGAAGTCGAAGTTTATCACGGCCGCCCCTTTGATCGCAACATCCGCTATGATGGCCACTAGCGGCACGACCGCCAGGCCCACGGCGGCAACCGTGCCCGCGATCCAGAGCTTGTTGAAGAGCGCCCGCCTGCGGTTCATGCGTACGTCGCGGCCTCCCTGCCGGTGACGAACCTCTTGATGATGAGCCTGCCGACGAAACTGGCCGCGAAGGAGAAGATGAGCAGGACCAGCCCCCCTTCCAGGAGGGCCGAGACGTTCACGGCTGAGGAAGCCTCAGAGAACTCGTTGGCGATGAGAGTGGCGATCGTCGAGCCCGGGTTGAAGAGTGACTTCGAGACGACCGACTCATTGCCGATGACCATCAGCACTGCCATCGTCTCTCCGACGGCCCTGGCGAACCCGAGGAAGACCGCAGCCACGATGCCCGACCGAGCATAGGTGAGCACGGACATCCTGATGGTCTCCGACCTCGTCGCTCCGAGGGCGTATGCCGCTTCGCGCTGCGACCCGGGGACCGCCAGCATCGCGTCCCTCGCAATGGCCGCTATGATCGGGATGACCATGATGCTCAGTATTACGCCGGCCGTCATCACGCTCAGCCCCCCGAAGAAGAAGCACGGGCTGGTAGGGCAGCTGAAGATCGGGATGAATCCGAAGTACCTCTCAACGCTGGGATAGATGTCTGACGAGAGGAAGGGTGCGAGGACGAAGAGGCCCCAGAGCCCGTAGATGACGCTCGGGACCGCGGCGAGCATCTCGACGAGGAACGAGAGCGACGACCTCAGATACCCCTTCGAGACCTCGGAGAGGAAGACTGCCACCCCCACGCTCACCGGCACCCCGATGCACAAGGCGATCGCCGAAGTGACGACTGTCCCCCACAGTTCCGGGTATATGCCGTAGATGTTCCTGATGGTGTCCCACGTGGACCCCGTCAGGAAGCTCCACCCCTCGCCGAGAGTGAGGGCCGACCCTTTGATGAGCTCGTAGAAGTATACGACCGATAGGAAGAGCGCCGCCGACGCGGCGATGATCACGGCGGCCTTGAAGGCTAGGTCTCCGACCGAGGTCCGCTTCAATGTCTCGCGCTCTGGCGCAACAGAAAGAACCCTTTCGGCGTAGTCGGGGCAGTGAATTTAATGCGCTTCGATAGAGTATCAGTCGAGGTATTGTGCACGACTGTGTGTATTTAGTCGCTATACTCCCAAAGGGGGCACGCTAACGCAGAGCGAGTGTCCGCCCTTCTAGCTGCCTCTTCATGGAGGAGACCTCCCCACTCAGGCCGAAGTACTCCGCGAACCTCCCGGTCGTACGATAGACCCTCGTCCTCCCCTCCCTTTCCGCGGCGACGAACCCCACCTCTTCGAGCTCCTTGAGGTGCTGGTAGGCGGCCGAGCTCCTCCTGAGCACCAGCTCGCCTGCAGAGAGAGGCTGGAAGTATGCGATGTAGGAGAGGGTCTTCAGCGCCGCCTTCGTCAGCAGCGGCCTGGTGGCGAACCTCCTGGCCACGTTCACGTACTCCGCCTTCAGCTGCATCGCGAATCTCTGCCCCGGATACTCTACGACCTCGACGGCGTTGAGCGTCGAGTTCACGGCCCTCGCCGCCTCCCGCGCGGCCGCCACCGCCTTCCTCTCTGAGGCGGTCCCTATCACCTTGGCGAGCTCGGCAGCTGCAAGCGGCCTACCAGACGCGTAGAGGGCCGCCTCGACCCTGGCGAGCGCCTCCCTAGGAGAGGCCTCCTTGCGGTCGTCACTCAAGCTGACCCACCGACACGACGAGCGCGTCGTCGTCGGACTCTTCCTGCTCTATCACGACCTCGCCCTCGTTGGCCGCGAAAAGGACGAGGATGAAGACGCGCGCCGCGCCGATGCCGTCAAGCCCCCTAGTCAGCTCCGAGAGCATCGCCCTGCCTGTCGCCCCAAGTCGCTCTATCAGTATCTTCCTGTACTCTAAGAGGACCGTCTGAAGCGAGATGACGTAGTCCTCGATGTTCGGCGGAGGTAGTTCTGAGACAGGCAGGAGGTTCGGCTCCGAACTCCCCCCGTGCTCGTCCGCCATGATGTCCTGGAGCATCTTCGAGAGCTCGTCGAACAGCTCGTCCACGTTCGTGGAATAGACCTCGTACCGGAAAGGCATCACGATTATCTGGGGCGGCTCGCTACCGTCTACCAGCCTCCCCCTCGCCTTGAGCCTCTCGAAGAGGAAGAGCGTCTCGACCTTCAGCCTGTAGATAGTCGCAGAGGACAGTGCTGCCGTCCCCGCCGCCCTCAGGTCGACGGAGTCGGATGCAGATATCGCCTTCAGGAAGAGGTCGAGGAGCTGAGAGATGTCTATCTCCCAGGGGCTCTTCCTCCTCGCGAGCGTCGGGTCGATCAGCACGTTCAGCGGAGGTCGCGACAGGGGAGCCTGGTCAGCCACGTGGAGGCACCTCGGCAGGCTTGTAGTGGACGACGCGCGAGACGCCCCCGGCGGAGTACACGCCGTACGTCATGCTGCTTTCGGCGACGAACACGTCCCTCAGCGTTATCGCGACTATCTGCGCCCCCTCGGACCTCTCTTTGAAGAAGCGCGCGAGGCTCCCCGAGTTGACCGCATCCAGCGCCGCGTCGATCTCGTCGAACATGTAGAACGGGTGCGACTGCACCGCCTGCATCGCGAGTATGATCGAGACGCCTGTCACGGCCCTTTGGCCCCCGCTGTGCTGCGAGGACTCGCGGAGCCCGTTCCCGAAGTCCGCCCTGAGGGTCAGCCCCCCGGTGAAGATGTCTTCAGGGTTCTCCAGCTCCAGGACCGCCCTGCCGCCCGTGAGCCTCTCGAATATCGTGCTGAACCCGACGCTGAGCTTCTCGAACGCGTCCATGAAGACGTCCCTCTTCTCCCCCTCCACCTTCTCTATGAAGCCGATGATTGCGTTCCTTTCGTTCTCAAGCTCGTTGTGACGCACCGAGAGGTTCTTGTAGTTCGTGTACATCTCCCCGTACTGCCTGTCCGCCCCCCTGTTGACAGAGCTGACCACCTGCTGGTATTCGGACTCGAGCTCGGCGAGGAGCGACTCTGCGGAGTCGAAGGGCTCGACCACGTCGTTGTATCCGAGCATCCTGAGGCTTCCCAGCGCCTCTTCGACGCGCTCCTGCGTCGTGGCCTCCTGGCCGGAGAGGGCGAACATGTCCTTCTGGTTCCCGGCTATCGAGCGGGCTATCGCGCCGCGCTCATCCCTCAGGCGTCTGACCTTCGCGTCGAATTCGTCCAATACGGGTTGGCTCCGCTTCGACGACTCCAGCACCTTCTGGACCTTCCCCTCAAGGTCGGTCTTCTGCTCGGCCAGCTCCCTTATCCTCTTCGGAGTGTCCTTCACGAACTCCTTGTTCCCTTGGAGGTCTTCCATCGCGTTGGCGAGGTCCAGCTCGTTGTCCTCCAGAGCCCTTAGGAGGACGCTCTCCAGGTTCGCCTTCTCCCTCGTCAGCGAAAGGTTGAGGTCGGAGATGTTGATCCTGATCGCGTCTATCTCGCCGGAGAGCGTCCGACTGGCCCCGTCGAGCTCCGCGAGCATCTCCTCGAGTCCGAGCTCCCGCGCCTCGGCGACCACGTTCTGTAGCGAGGCAGTCCCCCTCATGAGGGAGTCCTTCCTGTCGGTGTTGAGCTTCAGTTTCGTCTCTAGACGTGCTACCGCCGCGGCCTGCCTCTGGTACTCGGCCGTCATGTTCCTGAAGATGCTCTTGTACCTGTTGGCCATGCGCGTGACAGTCGTCGCTTCGGCCTTCAGGCTCGTCGCCGAGACTATCTTCTTGAGGCGCTCCTTCATGAGGGTGCGCGAGCTGGTGTCGAGGGAGTCGAGCTCGGAGCGGCGCCTCTCTATCGCGCCCTTCAGGGCGCCCACCGCGTCCTCTACCTCGCTCAGCCCCTCCAGGTTCTCCAGTCCCTCCATCAGGTTCACCAGCACCTCCTGGTACCCGTACGTGAATGCCCGCCCTCCGGGCTCGAAGACCTCCCCGTTCGGCGTAACAGCCCTCACGCCCTCTGAAGCCAGGGTGAAGCCGAATGCCTCCGTGTCTACGAGGACAGAGTCCCCGGCAAGGAAGTTGACCAGACTCTCGAACTCCGGCGCGGATTTTATCACCCCTGACACTGGCCCCATGACCCCCGGAGACCTTCCTACATCGACCGCCTTTGCCCCCTCCACCTCGCTTAGCGGGATGACGGAGAACGTCTTGGCCTTCAGGGACTTCGCGGCCTTTATCAGCTGCGTCATGGACCTCAGGTCCTGGACGACGAACGCGCCCATCCACCTCCCCATGACGGCGTTGACCGCCTTCGCGTATGAGGGGGGGTACTTTACGAGCTGGCCGAGTCTCCCCACGTAGCCGGGGAGCGCGCCGCTGTCGCAGAACTCCTGCAGCTTGAGCTGCCCCATCCTTTCCCCCGCCAGGCTCTCGGACATCTGCCGGAACGCCTCCTCCTTCGACATTTCGGCTGCGGCCTTTTCGAGCGTCTTGGAGGCTGCTTCGATCGAGCCCATCAGCTTCTCCCTCCCCTCCTCTGCGCCGGACAGGTCGTCGTCAATCTTCCCCAGGTCCCGGGCCGACTCGTCATGGAGTTCGAAGAGCTTCTTGGTGTTGGCTTCGAGCCCGCTCAGGACTTCGGCGTAACCGTCGACCCTCAGCTTCAGTTCGTCCAGCCTCTTCTTCTCTACCCCCAGGCTTGCGTTAGCTGCGTTTATCGCGAGCTCGACCTGCGACATCTTCTGCGAGAGGTCTGACAGCTTCACCTGGACGCGCCCGATCTGCCTGTTCTTCTTGTCCAGAGTAGACCTGAGGGTCTCCCCGGCCTTGAAGAACTCCTTCAGCCTCGCCGCCGAGTCGGCGTTCCGCGCGTCCAGCTTCGAGATCTCATCTGTGAGACGACGCACGTTCGCTTCGGCCGCCGACGCCTCCTTGCGCTTCCCCGCCACGGTCGACTTCAGCGTCGGGACGGTGTCGTTCTCGAGGTCCGCGACCGTCTGCTCGGCGACGCTCATCTGCGCTTGCAGCGTCTCGAGCTCGTTTCTCGCTTCCGCCAGCTGGTACTGGAGCTCGACCGTCCCCGCGCCACCCCCCTGGATCACGTCAACGATGAATCGCGTCTTCTCGCTTTCGACCTGGGCAATGCGCGCGTCGAATTCGGCCGCCCGCGCCGTCAGCTCCTCCACTCTCCCGGTGAGCTCGCGCTCTTGCGCCTTCAAGGAAGCGAGCCTCTCCCTAAGCTCGCCGACGCGCCTGGATGTCCCTACAGCGGTCAGCCAGTTGATCTGACCCTCGAGGTTCTCGGCTCTGATCAGGTCGTTCCGCTGGGCGTCGAGCTGCTCCAGCGTGCTACGCATCTCCCCGATGCGCGCCATGGCGACCTCCAGCCTCTGGTCGGCCTGACTGAGCTGCCTCTGCGCCTCCGCCTTCCGGTCGTCGAACTTTGAAATCCCTACGACGCCCTCGATGACCCTCCTCTTCTCTTCCGGCGTCAGGTCGGCCATCTTCGTCGCCGCGCCCTGTGCCACGACGTTGAGCCCCCCTGGCGACAGGCCCGCGAGGTCGATTATCTCTGTCAGGGATGTTCGCGTCGTCTTGCGCCCGTTGATGTAGTATGAGCTGTCCCCGTCCTCGGTCAGGTCCCTCGTGATCGTCACGAGGTCGGAGTCTACCGGTATCGAGCGGTCCGAGTTGTCGAATTGGACCGAGACCCTGCAGGACTTCGGCTTCGACTCCTTCGTCGTCCCCTCTTCCTTCGGCTCATAGATGAGCCCTGAGAGCCTGCCGTTCGCAGCTCTAAGCGCCTTCGGAGAGTTCTCCCCGATCGCGAACATTATCGCGTCTGCGATGTTGGACTTGCCGCTGCCGTTCGGACCGGTTATCACGGTGAATCCTTTCTCGAAGTTTATGACCGTGGTTCGGGGGCCCGACGACTTGAAACCCTTCATCTCAAGCCTACGGATGTACGTCACCCTGAAGAAAGCCCCGTTTCGGGACACGGCGGTGAAGCAATATAAGTGCTCCCTTCGCCCGCCACGAACATGACGATTTACGGCGAAAGGCGCAAAAAGGTGCTCGCACTTGCCAAAGGGAAGCAGGTCGCGGCTCTGACAGGGGCGAACATGTTCTACCTGACCGATTTCTGGGGAGGCGGGGCGGCCGTGGTACATCCTGACAAGACGGTCATCATCACGACGCCACTGGAGGAGAAGAGGGCGCACGAGCTCGGTAACGAGGTCGAGGTCGTGGTTGTGCAGAAGTGGAAGCTGGTGAGGGAGAGAGTGCTCAAGGAGTTTGGGAAGGGGCCTGCGGTCGTCGACGACGACTCTCTGCTTGAGGGGGCGACGCGCGTGAAGAAGAGCACGGAACTCTTCCTCGAAGCGAGGCGCGTGAAGGACGAGGTCGAGCTGGAACGGATACGGAAGGCGTCGCAGGGACAGGACAAGATATTCGAAGCCCTGGAGGAAGAGCTGAAAGAGGGGAGGAGCGAGTGGGAGGTAGCTGCACAGGTCATGAGGGTCGCCACCGAAAACGAACTGACACCCTCTGGGTCAGACTCCGCGCTCAGCCCAACGATAGTCGCGTCGGGGCCGAACGGGGCGCTTCCCCACTCGGAGCTCACGTCGAGGAAGATGAAGCGCGGGGACTTCGTCGTGTGCGACATATTCTTCAGGTACAGAGGGTACAATTCGGACGAGACTAGGACCTTCGCCGTCGGGACCGCGAGCGCCGAGATGAAGAAGCACTACGAAGTCGTTAGAGAGGCGCAGGCGGCGGCGTTGGACGAGATCCGGCCGGGGGCAGTCTGCGAAGCGGTCCACATGGCGGCCGTCGATGTGTTGAGGAGAAGGGGGGTCGAGAAGCATCTGAACCACAGCGTCGGGCACGGGGTCGGCATCGACATCCACGAGATGCCGGGAATCGCCAGAGGGGTCAGGACCCGCCTGCTGGAGAATGACGTCGTGACCGACGAGCCAGGGATATACTTCCCAGGGAAGTATGGGATCAGGATCGAGGACACCGTGAGG
>JASHOZ010000022.1 GCA_030038395.1 Nitrososphaerales archaeon | reverse complement strand
TGCAGAGGATACTGCGGGACTAGGAGGCGGGAGAGGCGGACGGTACTCCGCGTGTAGGGGTAAAATCCTTTGATCCGCGGAAGACCACCAGTGGCGAAGGCGGTCCGCCAGAACGCGCTCGACGGTGAGGGGTGAAAGCTGGGGGAGCGAACCGGATTAGATACCCGGGTAGTCCCAGCCGTAAACGATGCGAGCTAGATGATCCGATCGCAGTTCGCGATCGGAGTGTCGCAGGGAAGCCGTTAAGCTCGCCGCCTGGGGAGTACGGTCGCAAGGCTGAATCGTCGGCAGTCATTTCTGCCGGCGCAGTTCACTTAAAGGAATTGGCGGGGGAGCACCACAAGGGGTGAAGCCTGCGGTTCAATTGGAGTCAACGCCAGGAAACTTACCAGGAGAGACAGCAGGTTGAGAGTCAGGCTGAAGACTTTACTTGACGAGCTGAGAGGAGGTGCATGGCCGTCGCCAGCTCGTGCCGTGAGGCGTCCTGTTAAGTCAGGCAACGAGCGAGACCCTTGCCGATAATTGCTAGCCGCGGTAGTAGTACCGCGGAGGCTAGTTATCGGGACTGCCGCTGCTAAAGCGGAGGAAGGAGAGGGCCACGGCAGGTCAGTATGCCCCAAAACTCCTGGGCCACACGCGGGCTGCAATGGTAGGGACAGTGGGTCCCGACCTCGACAGAGGAAGGCAATCCTCAAACCCTACCCCAGTTGTGATTGAGGGCTGAAACCCGCCCTCATGAATATGGAATCCCTAGTAACCGCGTGTCATCACCGCGCGGTGAATACGTCCCTGCTCCTTGCACACACCGCCCGTCGCTTCACCCGAGTTGGGTTTAGGCGAGGCCGGCTCAAATTGGGCCGATCGAACCTAAGTTCGGCAAGGGGGGAGAAGTCGTAACAAGGTGGCTGTAGGGGAACCTGCAGCCGGATCACCTCCTTAGAAACGAACTCGGGGTGTACGACCACGCACTGCAACGAGGTGTATCTATGTAAGGCACGGCCTATGAAAGATGCAACGTCTGGTCAGACGATCAGATGTGAAGGGCCAGCGGGCTACCTGTTCGGTGTCCCGCGATTAAGCCGTGTATAGGGTTCGCGCAAGCATCCGCCGGGATGTTAAACTCATCCAATATGCACCGACGCCGTATGGTGGATGACTTGGCTTGGGTGGCGACGAAGGACGTGGCAAGCTGCGAAAAGCCCCGGGGAGGAGCATGCAGCCGTTGATCCGGGGGTCTCCGAATGGGGTAAAACCCACCGGGATTGTCGCAAGACGTCTCGGTGATCCGAAAGGATCGCGAACGCTGGGGAAGGAAACATCTGAGTACCAGCAGGAAGAGAAATCAATTGAGATCCCGTTACTAGCGGCGAGCGAAAACGGGAGAGCCCAAACCGAATCCCCCTCCGTAAGGCGGGGGAGATGTGGGGTTAGCCTTCAGCGTGCGCAGCCCTGGGACCGAGGGGCCGAACTTGCCTGGAAAGGCAGGGAACATAGTGTGATACCCACGTAGGCTTCTCGGGAACGAGGCTGTGCTGAGGGCAGAGTACCTGGCCTTGGCAGTGGCTAGGGAAGACGGGGGAAAGCAGCCCCCAAGGCTAAACACTACCCAAGACCGATAGAAAACTAGTACCGCGAGGGAAAGTTGCAAAGTGCCCCGAAAGGGGCGTGAAAAGAGCCTGAAACCATACGGTTACAGACGTGCGCGGCATGGAAGGACCACGATCCCCGGGCGAGTCCCGCAAGGGGCTCAACGGGGGGTAAGTAGTCCGGTGTCGCGCATTCCGTCTAGAAACACGGGCCAGGGAGTTAGCTGTCATGGCGAGCCTAAGGGTTAGAAGCCCGGAGGCGAAGCGAAAGCGATTCTCCGCAAAGCCGCAAGGCTCCAGGGAGGAGGTGTGAAAGCGCCTTTCAGTCATGGCGGTTTAGACTAGAAACCGAGTGATCGTGCCCTCGACAAGGCGAAGCCGGGCGAAAGCCTGGTGGAGGCCTGAAAGGGTCTTAACGTGCAACTTAGTCCCCTGATCGGGGGCAAGGGGCCAAAAGCCTATCTAACTCGGTGATTGCTAGTTCCCACCGAAGCGGATCCCAGTCCTGTCTCCGTGGATGTAGCCGACGCTGTAGAGCACTGATGAAGAAACAAGGATTCGAAAGGGTCCACTTCTTTTTCAAACTCCGAATGTGTCGGCGCAAGAGAAGCGGGGAAGCGGGTTTATGTGGGGTAAGCCTCATAACCGAGAGGGGATTAACCCAGACTGGAGTTAAGGCCCCCAAATACAGGCTAAGTGTCAAGCTAAAGGGAGTCTATGAGCTCAGACAGCAGGGAGGTAGGCTTAGAAGCAGCCACCCTTCAAAGATAGCGTAACAGCTCACCTGCCGAGCTTGTGGGCCCCGAAAATGGACGGGGCTAAAGCCTGTTGCCGATACTCCGGACAGCCGTTCTGAGAACGGCTTGTGGTAGGTGGGCGTAGAGATTGGGCGGAAGCCGGGCCGTGAGGTCCGGTGGACCGATTTCTAGTGCAGATCCTGGTAGTAGTAGCAGCATAGTCGGGTGAGAATCCTGACCGCCGAAAGGGCACGGGTTCCCTGGCAATGCGTCGTCAGCCAGGGGTTAGCCGATCCTAAGTGTATCCTCAACAGGGAGACACGAACCAGGGAAACTGGTTAAAATTCCAGTGCCTTTGACGCATCAATGGGCCGCAAGGCCCGGCATCAGCTCCGGCGCTTCGAGACACGGCGTGCAGAGTTTATCGCTCTGTCTAATCCAACAAGCTGCGGGGAGTGTCGTAATGACGAGAACTGCAGCGAGTAGAGAATGGCCGCCCGTTGGGGCGGTTCGCCCGATTCCCGGAGACCATGAAAACGGAGCAGGAAGGAAGCGTCAAAGATCGTACCCAGATCCGACACCGGTGCCCCTAGGTGAGAAGCCTAAGGCGTGTCGGGGAACTGTAGGTAAGGGAACTCGGCAAAATAGCGGCGTACGTTAGCTAGAAGCCGTGCCTGCGTTCTTCGTGAGGAACGGGGTTCGCAGGTTGCAATAACAAGGGGGTCCCGACTGTTTACTAAAAACACAGTAAGCCGCAAGTCCGAAAGGATGTGTACGGCTTATGAATCCTGGCCAGTGCAGGTACCTAAAACTCGGGTTCAACCGAGCTAAGGGCCTGTAAACGCCGGGAGTAACTCTGACTCTCTTAAGGTAGCCAAATGCCTTGTCGGGTGAGTTCCGACGTGCATGAATGGACCAACGAGGGCCCTACTGTCCCTATCTACGACCCGGCGAACCTACGTAAGGTGGACGAACAGTCCATCAACTTCCATCGGGGAGAGAAGTCCCTGTGGAGCTTTACTGCAGCTTGTTGCTGCGATGCGGTTGCGGTTGCAGAGTGTAGCTGGGAGCCTTCGAAGCGCCGCCTTCGGGTGGCGTGGAGGCGACAATGTAACACCAGCCTTTCACGACTGCGTCGCTAACTCCTACGGGAGGACAACGGCAGGTGGGCAGTTCGGCTGGGGCGGCACCCTCTTGAAAAGATATCGAGAGGGCCCTAAGGTCGGCTCATCTGGGTCAGAACTCCAGAGTTGACGGCAAGGCGAAAAGCCGGCCTGACAGGAAGTTTAAACGCAGAACTTTCTGCCACGAAAGTGTGGCCTAGCGATCCTCCAAGTCCTCACTGTTGGGGGCTGGAGGTGACAGAAAAGTTACCCCAGGGGTAACAGGCTCGTCGCGGGCGAGAGCTCCAATCGACCCCGCGGTTTGGTACCTCGGCCCATTGAGGGCCAAGGGGCAAGATCGTGGTAACGCGATTGAAGTATCCGTTAGAAAAACGAGTATCGGCTTATATCGGCGAAACCCGACCTCCTTTATCCAGGAGCCCGAGAAATCGGGCCTTTGGGAAGAGCGGGAGAGGGCAACGCCGAGGGAAGTCCAGCGGGATTTTCAGCACCCGGTCAGATGGAAGGACAAACCGACGTCCAGTCATCGGTTCCCGTTCTAGGATGGTCGCGGCTCGCCTTGAGCGGGCTGCACACTGTCCTGTGCGGGCCTCTTTCTTCGCCTTCGCTCGATGTTGAAGGTGAGGACCACGAGGACGATGAGGACGGCTACGATAACCCCTCCTAGGACGCCACTAAGGGCGACCCAGAAGAGGGTGATCACAGCGAGACCAACTATTCCGAGGAGATTCTTGACGGTGACTGCCACGATGGCGGCGCCGCGGGAGTCCCTCTTAAACTGCTAAGCATCCAAGGCGCCGTCACGGTTTGACTCCCGTCAGACAGGAAGATTCAGGTGACATCAGGCGGAGGCGGCGCTCGGAAAAGTGGCTATATGGGCCGCTGTCTGAGCCGTCGCCAACATCCCGGATGCCACTGGGTCCATGAGGAGGACGACCAGTCCCGTTGTGACCCCGTAACGACTGAGCGCGCAGAAGTGTGCGTAATGAGATGGCCTCGCGGCTAGCTCGAGCATCCCGCAAGGGACACGGCCCGTTCCGACGGGCCGCGACATTCAGCTCGGGTGTGCCAACAAGAAGCGCGGCCATCATACGCCGACCCCTCCACGTGCTGGAGGGTGAAGACATAGTCTAACTCCGTGCGTAAGCACGGGAAAAGTTGCGATGTCGGCTCTTCCCATCCTGGTCCTGCAGCAGGGGCCAAGGGTGGGGCTGCTCGCCCATCAAAGGGGAACGTGAGCTGGGTTTAGACCGTCGTGAGACAGGTCGGCCTCTACCTGATGGAAGCGGTGGTTCACTGAGGGGAAGCCCTGCCCAGTACGAGAGGAACAGCGGGGCGTTGCCTCTGGCGTACCGGTCGTCCGAGAGGGCG
>JASHOZ010000021.1 GCA_030038395.1 Nitrososphaerales archaeon | reverse complement strand
GATCCTCGATAGGACGCCGAACCGTAGCAGGAGATACGACATGTCACGCGCCAGTCGTTCGCTCACGGTCCCGACTTCGACCAAAGGAGTTGGGCGGGCCCTCAGCGAGCCGTCGCCGGACACGTACCCCCTCAGGAGAGAGGCGAGCGTGCCGTCGGGGAGGTTCCAGGCCAGCTCGGGCATCTCCTTGGAGCGAGCGCCAAGGGCAAACCCGAGCGCTTCCATGACCCTCAGCATGACCGAGTTGAAGAGGCAGATGGTCGCTCCCGAGGCGCCCTTGTAGTAGATCGAGGGCTCACCCAGGAATTCCGGAAGCATCGAAACGAACGGGCCGACTTCGCGCTTGTTTATCGCAAGCCTGACAGTCCGCCCCTTGTTGAAGTCCCCTTCGGCGATCCAAAGGCCCAGGAAGAACGCGAGTTTCTCGTCGACGGGTAGTACGGCAGGAAGGCTTGTTCGTTGCGCCCAGACCCTCATCCCGTTTTCCAGCTCCCCCGGGACCTCCACGCCCGCGGCATCCAGAAGGTTCATGAACTTGGAGATCGGAATCCCAAGGTTCATCCTCCTGACCGCGGCAAGATAGTACGGTTTGTATCCGAGAAGCCTCTCCACTTCCCTGACTCCGAGCTCGACGATTGCGCTCTCGAGGAGGGTCGAGACCTCGTTGGCCCTCACCTTTAGCCCCCTGTCGTTGTTGCGGAAGAGACCCAGAAGCCGGATCTCCGTAACTGGCTCGGTGGGCCCCTGCAGGTGTTTGGGGACTAGTAGATAGGACTCCCCGGGCCTCAGCTGCGAGGTCGGCACGCTTCCTATCCCTTCACGGGTAAGGGTCAGAAGAGAATGGTAGTCGGTGGCCCTGATCCTTCTTCCGCTCGCGGTCTTCACATCTAGCACTCTTCCTGTGTTCCTGTGCTTGAAGAGCCCCGTGACCTTCCCAAACTTCACGCGTCCGCCTTCCAAACAGGCGGCCTCGACCCCATACATCCCATTCTCGACGAGGTCTCCAATCTTCATCAGCTTCACCTTCCCTTGAGTTCTGACGAGGATTGGCTCGTCTCCTGGTAAAGACTCCCCGTAGAACTTCGACATTATTTCCGGACCGCTTATCGGGATGAAGTGGGCGTTGCTCTCCGTAGCGACCGCCTTTGCCAGCAGGGTCTTCCCCGTCCCAGGGGGGCCGTACAGGAGGATCCCCTTCGGCGCCTCAACCCCGAGCTTCTCGAAGATCTCTGGATGGCGGAGCGGGAGTTCGATCATCTCCCGTACCTTCTGAATCTCGTCCTTGAGCCCCCCGATGTCCTCATACGTCACCTGAGGAACTCCGCGGAGGGCTTCCCCCTTCTCGGAGATCACGAACACGGTCCGTTGCGTGATGAGTGCGGCGTCGGCCGTCGGGCTGACACCCACCACCTGGAACGTCAGCCTTCCTCCGAAGTACGGTATCATTATGTTGTCGCCCTTCGTCACCGGCACGCTCTCGAGGGCGTCGGCGAGATACCTCTCATCGATTGGGGGGACAGCTTCGAGCGGTGCCACCACGACCTTCTCCGCCGGAGGCGCCTTCACCTTCTTGACGACCACCACGTCCCCTATCGCCACGCCCGAGTTGTTCCGGATGAGCCCGTCTATCCTGAGGATGCCTCGCCCTTCGTCAGATGGATACAGAGGGAGGCACTTCGCGACCGTCCTCCTCTTTCCCTTGATCTCAATCACATCTCCGGTGGAAGCGTCGAGCGCGTCCATCGCGTCGTAGTCAATCCTGGCAACGCCTCTCCCTACGTCGCGCGTATACGCTTCCAGAACCTTCAGTTGGACTTGCTGCTGACTCAAACCAGACGGACCCTCAGGCAATGTTTACCCTCTTGTAGCCCTTATTAGCCTTGTCTCTCGTCGAGAACGAAATTTCGAGAACTCCGTTTTTGTATTCCGCCTTCCCGCTCTCAGGCAGCACGGCCGCACGGAGGCCGATCTCTCCCCTGTACTTCCGCGCCTCTCTTTCCGCGGTGACCACGGCCCTGTCGTCCGTGACGTCGACCTTGATGTCCTCCTTCTCCACGCCTGGCATGTCGAGCACCAACCTTAGGGTCGAGCTTCCCTCGTCCAGAATCTGCTCGCTCATCGGCGACCTGAACCCGTCGCGGTTGAGCGGGCGGTCACCGAAGAACTGCACTGAAGGCCTCCCTTCCGGCCCGAGCCTAAGGGAGAAGCCTGCGACGTATGGCTCCTTTCCGAGGCCGGCCGCTGATATCGTGCTCTTCGCAAAGTTCTGCACGTCCTTCTCGAATTCTTCGAAGTACCGGTCGAGTTCGTCCAGCGCGTCCCTGAGCGTCTTCCGTCTGTCCTGGCTGCCTTCGCTCATCCACTTAACCTCTGGTTAATGAACCTGAGATTAAACTCTTTTATAAATCATTCCGTCATGTTCCGCGTTGCGCAGAGATGTCCTTCAGAAGGTCGTGTCTCCTCCTGTCAGACTGAAGATAGCCGGCATGGTCTCTGCCCGTCCTCGCGTACTGGAGGAGCTATCGGCCGCGACCGGAGTGACGATACAGGCAGTCCTGAAGCATCTGAAGGTGCTCAAGGAGGTCGGCCTTGTCGAGGAGAGCGAGGTCAGGAGCGACGCCTTCGCTGTCAGGAAGGTGTACTCCGCTGGCGAGGTCGTGCTGAGTGACTACTCGACCGAGGAGATGCTGCTCGTCAAGATAGGCAGGCGCGTCGAGGGACCAAGCACGCCAATCCCGCTGGACCTCGAGGACCTCGCACAGGACACGGTTGTCCGGAGGAGGCAGGTTAGGGAGCAGGCGAGGCGCGTGGGAAGGATGATAGACGATGTGGTCGAAGACGAGCACAGGGTCCGAACTGCGATCGAGTCGCTGTCGTGGGGCGAGAGCGAGAAGCTTGTACTCAAGGTACTCTTCGCCGAAGAGAGTCTGGAGCAAGGGGCGAGCACCCTCCAGAGGCAGTTCGGTTTCCGCGGCGGTAGCGGGGGGATCAGGAGGATACTCGCGATGAGCAGGGATCTGACGGCCGGACCCCGCGGAGAAGGGAGCCGGAAGAGAGCCAGTCAGCCGAACCAACGACCGGCGCCTCGCCCTCTCAGGGATAAATAGAGACGGACGTCTGCGCGCTCACATGGTGAAGGGCGCATCGGACTGGGAGGAGGTGGCGCGGAAGACCCGCGTGGTGACGCTCTCCCCCCTCGTAGCCATCCTCATCCCCTCGCTAGCCCCCGCCGCGCTCGGGAGAAGTACGCGTGGGCTGTCGTACCCCCCTGGAGCGCAAGGGGTGCTATTAGGCTCCGCTGTCCTGGTCGCCGGTGCCCTCGTCGCCTCGCTTCTGGGCGCCCTGCTCGGCGGGGCCGCACTCGTCCTGATCCTTTGGCTCTTCGGGTCCGCGGGGGTGGCGATGCTGGTGAGCTCGGTGAAGCCTATCGCGTTTGTCAAACCGATCTGCACGAGGTGCAGGCTCCGCTCCGTGATCGTCGAGCACGAGGCGATTCACCTGGCGGGGGAAGGGCGCGAGGATACGGTCTGGGCCTCGATGCGTCGGAGGCACACCCCAGAGAGCCTGAAGCTCGCGGGGGACCCCGCGATATGCCCCTTCTGCCCGATACCGAAGAGGCTCGCGGAGCAGTGAGCGGGTGAGATGGTACACAGGGTCGCCGTGGTGGACGAGGACCTTTGCCAGTCCAAGAAGTGCGGGCTTGAGTGCATCAAGGACTGCCCCGTGAACATCAACGGCGAGCAGTGCATCGTACTGCCGGCTAACAAGGTCGCTCTAGTCTCGGAGGAGCTGTGCATCGGATGCGGCATCTGCGTGAAGGTCTGCCCGTTCGACGCGATCGACATATTGAATCTGAGCGAGGAGCTCAAGGCGGACAAGGTTCACCAGTACGGGGTGAACTCGTTCAGGCTCTTCAGGCTCCCGATCGTCAGGAGGGGGCAGGTCGTGGGGCTGGTGGGGAGGAACGGCGTGGGCAAGTCGACGGCCCTCAGGATTCTCGCCGGGCAGCTCGTCCCGAACCTGGGCGACTACGAGAGCGAGCCTACGTGGGACAAGTTCCTCGCCTACCTCAGCGGGCGCGAGATGAAGGAGCACTTCGAGAAGATAGCCGATGGCGAATTGCGCGTCTCGCTCAAGCCGCAGGCGGTCTACAAGCTCCCGGAAGCGTGGAAGAGAGAAACCAAGCTCCTGCTCGAGAGGATGGACGAGAGGGGGGCCATCCGCGAGGTCGTCGAGGCTCTGAACCTCGAAGGGACGCTGGGGAAGCTCGTCCCCGACCTCAGCGGTGGGGAGCTGCAAAGGGTCGCCGTGGCGGCCGCCGCCCTGAAGGACGCCGACCTCTACCTCTTCGACGAGCCCTCCTCATACAACGACGTCTACCAGAGGCTGGCCGTCTCGAAGCTGATAGCGAGGACCGCGGAGGCCGGGAAGGCGGTCCTCGTCGTCGAGCACGACATGGCATTCCTCGACTACGTCACCGACTACGTGCAGGTGATCTACGGCGAGCCAGGCGCCTACGGCATCGTGTCAGGGCTCTACTCGTCGCGCACAGGCATCAACGCGCTCCTCGACGGATACCTCCCGCAGGAGAACATAAGGTTCAGGGACCACGCCGTGTCCTTCGGGCAGCGGGCCGCCGGGGAGACAGTCGAGAGCGAGGAGGCGATCGCGAGCTACACCGCCATCCGCAAGTCGTACCCGAGCTTCAAGCTCGAGGCCGAAGGGGGAGACATAACGAAGGGGACCATCCTGGGAGTCGTAGGGGCCAACGCACTCGGAAAGACGACGTTCCTCAAGATAATCGCGGGGGAAGAGAAGCCGACGAGGGGCAAGGTGAAGGTCGGTGCGAAGGTCGCGTACAAGCCGCAGTACCTGAGCTCGAGCTTCAAGGGGACAGTCGACGAGTTCTTCATGAGCTCCCTCGGGACGGGGCTGTCGGAGCCCGACCTGCAAGAGTCGCTCGTCTCACCGCTGAGGATGGAGAAACTCCTCGCCAGGCAAATGGACGACCTCAGCGGCGGAGAACTGCAGAAGGTAGCGATAGTCGCTACGATGGCGCGCAGCGCGGAGGTCTACGCGCTCGACGAGCCCTCCGCCTTCCTGGACGTCGAGGACAGATTCGTCGTCGCCCGCGCGGTGAACAAGATGGTGAAGGCGAGGGGGAAGTCCGCGATCATAATCGACCACGACCTACAGGTCGTCGACATAGTCTCCGACAGGCTGATGGTCTTTTCGGGGGAGCCCGGCGTGTCTGGGGCGGCGAGCAAGCCTCTGGCGAAAGAGGATGGGATGAACCTCTTCCTCAGACAGGTCGGGCTCACTTACAGGAGGGACGTGAACACAGGGAGGCCGAGGGTGAACAAGCCCGGGAGCAAGCTCGACAGGGAGCAGAAGGAGAGGGGGGAGTACTACTATGTCGCGAGCCGGAGGGAGGAGTCGCCTGAAGCTGGTTAGGACCGCACTGGCGGGGGCGGGGATCGACACGGCTGAGAGGGTCGCGACAGGGGTCGACATCGTGGGCGACATCGCGATTGTAAGGCTCCCAGAGCTCACACTACGCGAGAAACGGCGCTTCGCCCGCGCCCTCGCTGGGGAGGCGGGGAACGTCAGCGCGGTCTTCGAGCAGGAAGGCGGGGTCGAAGGCGAGCATCGCCTGAGGAGGCTCGGGCATCTGTTCGGAGAGAAGCGGACGCTGACGACCCACAGAGAGAACGGGTGCGTCTTCAGGGTCGACGTCGCGCGCTGCTACTTCTCTCCGAGGCTTTCCACCGAAAGGCTGAGGATCGCGGAGTCGGTCGCCCCCGGCGAGAGGGTCCTCAACATGTTCGCGGGCGTGGGCCCCTTTTCGATTGAGATCGCGCGGAAGGCTGGGGCCCGCGTCACGAGCTGCGAGATAAACGCGTACGCGTGCGACCTGCACGAGGAAAACAACACCCTCAACAAGGTCGGCGACAGGGTCAGCGTCGTCAGGGGGGACGTGTCCGACCTGGCGCGGCCGCGCGCAAAATACTCGCGCGTGCTCATGCCGCACCCCTCGGCAGCCGACAGGTTCCTCCCGGTGGCTCTGTCCGCGGCGAAGAGGGGCGGGGTCATCCACTACTACAGGCATGTCCTCGGCGAAGACGAGGGGGAGGCGGCGAAGAGGATCAAGGAGGAGCTCTCCGGAACGCTCCCCCCGAGGTCGAGGGTGACCGTCAGGAGGGTCAGGGAAGTGGGCCCGAGGTGGGTCGAGATGGCCGCCGATATCAGGCTCCCGTGAGGGGGGCCTAGAACGGGAGCGTCTGGCTGTATCTGTAGAGGTGCGCTATCACGCCGAATGTCACCAACACCGAACCCGCGTCGAAGAGCGTGACGGCGTTGAGGCTGGAAGAGAACGCGTCATACGCTAGCCCGACCAGCGTCACCTGTGCGACTATGAGCAGCAGGAAGAGCATGTAGACCCACTTCACCGTGAGCAGGGGCTGGGTGGGGGCGACTGCCTTGCGCACGCGCTCCTTTGCCTTCAAGTACCAGAGGAAGGCGTATGTCGCCAAGAAGCACACCCCGGTGACCAGGAGCATCGAGCCGAAGTAGTCGACCGGCGGGACGAGGAGGCGCTGCAGCGTCGGGAGAGAGGTGTTCGGGTTGATGTAGAACCCCCACGCTGTCGTGATTATCACCTGCGCTATGCTCGTTATCCCCAGCGCGGTGAAGAACGGCCTCTCCTTCCAGCTCAGCTTCTTGGACGTATCCACGAACGGGACGACGATCGCCATCAGAATGAGCAGGAGAGGCATGACGCCCCCCATGAAGAACTTGTTGAACTCTGTGCGGAGGAGCGCATAGATCCCGGTGATGTACCACTCGGGGATCGTGAGGGTCCCGTTGCTCGGGTTGTAGGCCGTCCCGAGGGCAACGGGGAAGACGGCCGCGATCAGGAAGAGCCCCCCCACGACGGTCGAGACGACCGGGATGTCGAAGACCAAGTACCGCGGGAAGTGGATGAAGACGAGCACTATCATGATCATCGGGAGTATGAAGACGTGGGCGGCATACAGTCGGAGGATGAAGTCGCTGAAGCCCGCGCCGAAGGTCGCTAGCCTGAGCGACGGCCCTATCACCGGCGAGGCGTTTGCCAGCGAAGCCCCGATCTCGATCGCGAGGCCCGCCCTCTGGTTGAGGAGAAGGTCGTACCCCGTGAATGCCTCCACCCCAGTGATGAGGCCCAGGATGACCCCTGTGACCCACAGAATCTCGTTCTTTATCTTGAACCTCCCGCTGAAGTAGTTGTAGTACATGTGCAGTATGGCGAGAAGCACCATCGCGTTCGACGCGGTGTAGTGGATGTTCCTGAGCAGATACCCCCCGGGGACGGTGTTGTTGATGTTCTGGACGCTGGCGAAGGCGCACGTGAGGGTGCCACACCCGGAAAGGGTGGGCTGGTAGTAGATCATCAGGAGCCCTCCGGTCACGCCCAGTACCAGGAAGACGATGCCCGTCAGCATCCCCAGGTAGCCGAGCGGGCTGACCATCCTCTTGGGGAAGGTGTACTTCACCCCCATGTAGACGGTCCTCTCGAGGCCGCCGGTCAGCCAGTGCCAGATCCTGCCGATGCCCCCTATGAGCCAGTCCAGGAACCTGACGACTATGTTCCCGCTTGCCTGTTCCTGCGACATCTACGGGGGCGCCTCGTTCTCGTCGGCCACGAGGGCCGGATAGCTCGCGCAGGGAAGGATGAAGTTCTGGTAGCTCGCGTAGTCCCTCCCGTATCCTATCACCCCGTCTCCTTCGATGCTCCCTCCCGCTACCCCGGCCGGCTTCTGACTGGCCGACGTCTGGGTCCGGGGATCGAAGTTGGGGGCGTAGACGTAGAGGTTCCCGGCGCTGTCGGCTTGGATCGTCATCATCGGAATCGCGTTGGTTGGAAAGGGCTGAAGTGATGCTGGACCCTCGATGGCCTTCCCGGCGTCGACGAGCTGCTGGGTGTCTGGGTCCGTGACAGGGAGCTGGTAGATGCTCCCATGGCATGGGCACTGGTACTGCCCAGCCGAGGGGATGTAGTTGGGGCTGCACCAGAGATGGACGCACACCTTGCTGTACGCCACGAAGGCGGCCGCCGTCGGATTCGCCCCTCCGAGACTCTCTGGGAGCCTTATGAGCTCGAACTTCTGGAACGTGTTCGGGTTCTCGTAGTCGAGCGTCGGGTTGCCGGACGACGGATAGGTGAATATCCAGCCGTTGTTCGGCGGGAAGGTCGCGAGGTCGTTCACATTCACCTGCACGCCGGCTGCCGCTCCATACGACGGGTTGTCGTCGGTCACCAGCGCCTGCAGGAGCTTCGGCGTCGCCGTTGCGGACTCGACGGAGGACGACAGGAAGGTCCCCCATGGCACGAACGGGATCACCGATATTATTGCGCTCGCGAACGCGAGGATCTTGAGGAACGTGCGCCTCCCGGAACTCTTCGGAGGAGCGGGCTTCGAGGGCGGCGTCGGAGGAGCGGCGGCTGGCCTCGGCGGGAGGGGGGCGGGTCTAGGCGCGGCCTGAGGCTGCGGCGGCTGAACCGTGGGCGGTCTGGGCGGGGGCGACGCAGGTGCAGGCTGTTGCTTCTTCTGGTCGGCGGGGGGCTGCTGGGAGGACTCCGGCTGTTTGTTCTCCTCCGACAAATAACCTTCGCGTCGGGCGGTTGCCGAAGAGGGATTTAACTTTCGTCTCGACGATTTCGCGGCCGCAAAAAACGCTTATAGTGGACGGTAGGGCCGGCCACCCCAGCCTCTTGAGCAGCAAGAGTTCGACCGCGGTCGGAGCCGTCATCGTCCTGCTCGTAGTCGGCGCGGTCGCCTCCATCGGGTATTACCAGCTGGCGGTGGCGAAGCCACCGACCTCCTCGACCACCACGTCTTCCACGACAACGACGCAGGTCGCCTGCACGCCGGCGACATGCGCGTACGTCAACATAACCTCCGGTGCCGCGAGCTGCGTCACTGCGTCCAGCCCCTGCGGATTCTCCCCGGCGACGGTGGTTGTGGTGATGGGAGTCAACAACACCGTCATCTGGTTCAACCAAGACGCCACGGTCCACACCGTCACCAGCAACAACGGGACGGCCGTGCAGTGGGGGATCACGTCGACCTGCGCCTCGTTCAGCCTAGTCGGCCTGTGCCCAGGGGGGAACTATTCGTACACCTTCTCTTCGCCTGGGACCTACCTCTACCACTGCCTGTACCACCCCGGGATGCTGGCCGAGGTCATAGTGAAGGCAGCGACGACGGCCGCGGCCCCGAGAGGGAGCGACTAGGTCCGCAGAGCCGGGGGTCTCCGTCGCGCCTTCTTCATGCACCCCGTCCACTGACCTGCCTGTCTGAGCGATGCCAAAGCGGAAATAGACCGCCGCGTCGCACCCACCGTTGAAGGTCGTCTCGGACGGCGCTCGCCTGGAGGATCTGGCGAACGACTCGGGCATCATCAGAATCAAGCCGCGCGTTGCGTATGTCGCGGAGTCCGAAGCCGAAGTCGAGTCCGTCATCGAACTCGCGTCAGTCTCGGGGGAGCCTGTGACCGCGCGGGGAGGAGGCACCTCAATCCCGAGCCAGTCGGTCGGAAGGGGGGCGATACTCCTCCAGGGGCGAGCCGACGCCGTGATTCTCCCCGACGGCGGGGTGGCATGCGAGCCTGCCCTCGTGAAGGGAGACCTGAACGCCAAGCTCGAGGGGGTGGGGAGGTGGCTCCCTGTCGACCCGTCGAGCTACCTGAGTTGCACGGTGGGGGGGATGGTGGCCAACAACTCCGCAGGCATCCGCACGCCGAAGTACGGGTCCACCATCCGTTACGTGAATGCGTTGAGGGTCGTGATTCCGGGCTTGGGCGCGAGGAGCCTAGTGCCAGTCAAGGTGGAGGACGCACTTTCGGGAGAGCGGCTCTTCCGACGCATCGCCGAGCTGCTGGACGACAACCGGAGGTCCATCGCGGCAGAGAAGCCGAGGGTGACCAAGAACTCCTCGGGGTACCGTCTCGAGAGCGTCGTGCACGACGGCCTCCTCGACATCCCGAAGCTCATCGTGGGGTCGGAGGGCACCCTCGGGGTGATAACAGGCGTGACCTTCTCGACTCTGGAGAAGACCGGCACGAGGCTTCTCCTCATCGTTGACGCCGAGCTGGAAGAGCTCGATCGCGCCGCGGCGGCCTTCAGAGCTCACGCCCCTTCGGCCGTCGAGCTCGTCGACAAGTCGGTCTTCCGTAGGACAGGGAAGATGGGACGGATCGCCAAGTATTCGCGTTCGGACGCGGAGTACATGGTCTTCTGCGAGATCGAAGGGACGGAGGCTCGGCTCCGCGAGTGCCTCGACCAAATGGCCTCGACCGATGCCGGCTCTCTCGAGCCGCTCATTCTAACAGACCCGCAGGATGTACGGGACGCTTGGGCAGTGCGGAACGAGTCCCTCACTCTGGCGCTCGCGGTGAAGGAAGGCGGGAGGACATTCGTCCCGGGCGTGGAAGACCTCGTGGTGCCGTTCGAGAGGCTCGGAGATCTGGTCAGGCTCCTCAGAGGGGAGTTCGAGAGGCGGGGGCTCCCGTACATCTCGTACGGGCACGCGGGGGACGCGAACCTGCACGCGCGGCCTCTCCTCGACCCCACCGACAGGGGAGATCGTGGAGTGCTCGAAGACATCATGGAAGCGTGTTTCGAAGCCGTCTGGAGGATGGGGGGTTCGATCACAGGGGAGCACGGAGACGGGATGCTCAGGGCGCGATACGTGGCCCGGCAGTACCCGAGGTCATTCCCAGTCATGCAAGAGGTGCGCAGGGCGTTCGACCCGAAGGGCCTCCTCAACCCAGGCGTGAAGATCGTCTAGGCGCGACGGACCTCGCCAGCATCCGGGCGACGCGGACGGGCTCGGGAATCGAACCCTGGAGGGTGAACAGGTCGACGAGCGCCTTTGTCTCAGCCGCGCTGATGCCGCTTCCCCGGGCGAAGACGATCCTTCCTGACCTGAGCTTCACCCTCAGCCTCTCCCCGAGCGCCCTGTAGGATGCGAGCTTTGCTTCTGGACTGGTAAAGTGCCTCCTTATCGCGTCCTCGATGCCGGCGGTCTCCTTGTAGGTCAGGCAGACGACCGGTAGCCGGACCTTCCGCGACAGCCCATCGACATCGACGATGTTGTAGAGGCTCAGTATCGCCCCCGAGATCATGATGGCGTTCACGTCGTTCCTCCTGAGGCTCCTGAAGAGCTTCGCGATGGAGCGTGACGCGTCGTCTCCGCCCACCGAGGCCTTCCCTATGGCGAACCCGTCGATCACCCTGTCGCTTCGCATCACCACGCCCGCGAGCGTCGAGAACCTTTGGACGGGGGAGAAGCTCTCCGCGACCCCCAGCACGCGTATCCCGGGCTTCTCCAAGTGCAGCCTCATTTGCGGAAGAAACGCGCCTCCCACCCTTTTAACCACCTCAGACGCCCGTCGAACCCGTGTCCAAAATCTATAGCATGAGGTCCGGGACGAGCCTGGTCGAGGGCCTGCTGGAGATCGCCCGGAAGGAGGGGATGACCACCGCAGGCATAGCGGCCATCGGGGGCGTAAACGAGCTGAAAATAGCCCATTTCAACTCCGTCGAGAAGAAGTACGAAGAGCACGCGTACCACGAATTCCTCGAAGTGACCACCCTCAACGGGAACATCACCGTCAAAGACGGGGCGCCCTTCCTGCACGTTCACGGCACATTCGGGAGGAGAGACATGAGCGTCATCGGCGGACACGTCGTGTCCGCCACCGTGTTTCCCCTCATGGAGGTCACCATCGCCCTTACCGAGAACACGGCCATCAGGCGATTTGACGACGAGACAGGGCTGAACGCGATTTGGGAGGTCCGGCCCGCGACAGAAAGACGAGGCTCAGTCTAATGCCTTCAGGTCATCTGGACCTTCCCGTAACTCTGTGACATCACAGCCTCGGGAAGTAGAGCGCGAGCGCCGTAATAGGCGTTGCTGGAGCGTTGCCGCTCAGCCGGGGGACAGCGGGAGGTCCAGGATGGTCAGCAGCCCGGGCGCCGCGTTCTTCACTCTCTCGAGCGCGTGGACAACCAGAGCGACTGTCGCGGAGTCGCCGAACACCCCCTTCTCGAACCTCACCTTCAGCTCTGGGTCGCCCTTCACTTCGATGACGTCAAAGTCTGCCGATGTCAACGACATCTCGAGGTCGAGCCTGATCCTGCACGCGCCCGCTGTCCCTTCCGCGTACTGCCTAACGCCCATGACGTAGTCCTCTCCGCCGAGCACAGGGAACACCTCGTGCTTGATGCCTCGCAGCTCATGCCCGAGCGACCGGGCTATCAGGTGCGCGGACTCGACAAGGCCCACGTGCCCGAGCGTCCCCTCTTCGACGGACCTTTCGAACCTCGCCTTCGTCATCCCCACCCCCGCCTTCGCCTGCAGTTGGTGGCGGCGCCTGCCAACGTCGACCGACCTCACGACGTGGACGCTGGAGGGGCTTTTGACGGCAGATGCGACCATGGCCGGGACCCAGTCCATGACGAACCCTGGGTTGACGCCGACTCCGACTACGGTGACCCCCTTCTCCCTCGCCAGCGTGTCAAGTGACCGAGCTGCCTCCTTGCCGGCGAAGTCAGGGAAGGCCATCTCCTCCGAAGTCGTGACCACGTCCAGCCCGGCAGACACCGCCTGCTCGATGTCTGGGAGTATGTCTGTCAGCCTCGACGTGGTGGAAAAGACGGCCGCCTCGGCCTCGGCGGCGGGCACCTCGGCGAGCGTCGAGGAGACTCGGGCTCCCATCGGGAGCCCCGTCAGCTCCGCCACCGTCTTGCCGATCTTCTGCGGGTCGCTGTCGATCACGCCGAGCACGACGTGCGACCTGACGTCCATGTACCTCAGAATCTCCGTCCCGATTGACCCGAGCCCGTAGAGGACCACCTTCAACGTGCGACGAGTTTGACGTGCCAGTCTTATTAACGGATTCCCGACTCTAGCGCGACGACCGGCCTGCGGAGCGGACGCGCACCAGTCACGACCGTGCTTCCTACTTCGCCAGCTTCAAGAACTGGTAGCTCAGCGAGACGCCTCTGTCCGTCGCTCTGTAGTAGCGGCTCCGCGCGGACGTGAGGTACGGCTCTACGAGCCCCTCGGCTTGCAGTTCGGCGAGCGCGCGACTCACATGGCTGACGTGCTTTCCGTGAGTAGAGGCAAGCTCGGTGGTGGTCTTTGGCCCCCGGGTGAGGTCCAACAGAATCTTGCTTCGCACTTCGCTGCCCGAGACATAGCTCGCAATCCTGCCGTAACCGTCGCCGCGCATTTCTCGCGGCGAAAAAAGCAGTTTTAGTCATATTAAACGTTGTGAAACCCACGTTTTGGAAGTTTCGCCCCCCCGTCACACTGCCACCAGGAAGTCCCGGTAAGCCTCGACCGTCTCCAAGAAGCTCCTCACCGCCCTGAGCGGGACGACAGCGACGCCGTCGACTATCGACCCCGACGGCTCGGAGAAACTGAGTATCCCCGACAGGATTGGCTTGGCGTTGCCCAGGCTTCTCCGGAGGAGGCGACTTCGAGCGAGCTGGGCTAGGGCGATGCCCTCGAGGACCGAGGGCGAGGGCGTCCGCCGCCAGCGCTTGCAGTCGAGGCTAATCACGAAGAGCGGCCCGGTCGCGACCAGGTCGAGTTGCGCCCTCGGGCGTGAGAGATACAGGTTCTCTCGCACCGAGTAGCCGTTCTCTCTGAGGAGCCGAGCGCAGAACCTCTCGAAGTCCCTCCATGTGAGCGACTTCGCTGCGTCCTCCTCCGGGACCCCCGAGGCCACCTGCTCCACTGCCTTCGACACCGGGTCAGCTTGTGCGGTCAACTCTAAGGTGGATGCGAGCGCCCTCCCATCCAGCCGTGACTGCGTCCCCGGAGAGGGGCCTGCGCCCGGAGAGAAGGCACGGCGCGGCAACGCGACGGCGTCAGTCACACAAGGGGATAAAAGCTGAGGCGTCTCCGCGATAGTAACTCGGGGGAGGTCCCCGAATCTCACTGCGGCCCTACCCGGAACACCCTAGGACGACGAGTCGGCCGCAGGGCGGGCGGCGTTGGCCCTCCGCTCGCGGATGAGGGAAGCGAGGTAGTAACCGTTCACTACGACGATGACGGCGATGATGACCTGTACCCAGTCCAGGGCCGGAGGGCTCGTGAGCGTGAACTGCACATTCCCGGTTATGTGCGACACCCTGATGAACGGATAGTACGTGACCGAATACGCGAGGCCTTCGCTCTGCGCGTAGGACGAGCGGTAGGAGAGGTCCTGCAGCACGTAGTAGAGGAGTACAGTGACGACGACATCGAAGAGTACGACACCGAGTGCCCTGCGCACGCCAGATCTCCCCTCATTCAGAGATGATAAAACCTATTCCGGCTCCCGCATCTCTCCCTACCTCAAACGTTTAACTCAAGGAGCTAGGAGCCGCCTCAAGTGAAGCTGCCGGGGAAGAAGGGGTGGCTCTACGCCGTCGCCTTCGTATTCGTCATCGTCGTCTTCGCGTACCTGCTCCTGACGTACACCAGGAGGGTCGACGGCGTGAGCATGAAGCCGACGCTGGAGTCGGGCGACTTGGTCATCATCCAGCCGGTGTCTATCACTGACATCCACATTGGCGACATAATCGTCTACGGCCCTCCGTGCACTACCGGGGAGTCTGTCATCCATCGAGTCGTAGGAGGAAACGCGGAGACAGGTTTCTACACTCAGGGCGACGACAGAGCGACGAACCCCGAGACGGACCAGCAACTGGACATCGCAAGAGCTCCCATAACCCAGGCATGCCTCGTCGGGAAGGTCGTATTCATAATCCCCTACATCGAGCGCTTGGCCTCCCTCCCCTACGGGCTGAACTACATCATCGCCGCGGCGATCTTCGTCGTCATAATCGTCTCGGAGGTCTTCCCGGGCCCGCCCGCCGAGGAACGAAGCGGTGACGAGGACGGCGTTCCCGGCGAACCGACACCGAGCACGGACGGAGCTTCTCAAGGCTCCTCGTCGCGCGAAGCTTGAATGCGCGATGGTTAGCTACCCCATCACCCGTCAAGTTACAAGAATTTACCGCGCCTCTGCTTTTATACTCCTTAAATACGGAGGCCTGAGCCTCCAGGCGAGTGCCTCAGACAAAAGCCATCGTAAGCATCGAGAACGTTGTCGCTTCCGCATCGATAAGCCAGACGGTCGACCTCAACCTAATCACGAAGAACTTCGTCACCGTAGAGTACCATCCTGACCAGTTCCCGGGGCTTGTCTTCAGGCTAAGGAACCCCAAGACCGCGACCCTGATCT
>JASHOZ010000020.1 GCA_030038395.1 Nitrososphaerales archaeon | reverse complement strand
CCTCCACCACTTCGCCTCCCTCAGGACGCGCTCACGATTCTTGTTGCCGGGCTCGTCGAAAAACGGTAAGATGCTACTCATCTGGGAACCCTACCTTTGACTTTCCAGAGCGAGATTGCGGAACTGCGATGGAGGACGCAAAAGCGCCTGGTGGGCTTGACGATTGAAAGTTTGAGGCTATGCCTTGTCGTGAAGACCTTCCCGCAGAGCCTGCACAGGGCGACTTTCTCCCCTCTGTGGAACATCTCGCCGCATATCTTGAGGTAACTTTCGTCAGTCTTGGCTTGCCATCTTCGAAAGGCAACCCCGACTTGCTCTTTCGTCATCGGATTCTTTTTCCTTCTATGGGATTTCGGGTTCGTCCTCCTATGAGGCTTCGTCGTTTGGACCGGCAACGCTGACGGCGGGCCTATGGGAACCGACCCCCTAGGAACCCACTTCGAGAAGTCGCTGAGGCTCAAGTCCAATTCTCCAGGCTCGTCTGTCCCTCTTTGAGCAGGTCAAAGACGCTGACGCCCGACTTGAGCTTCCTTCGGAGCCGCTTCGTCATGGCGAGCTTCATGGGCGCCGCGCTCTCGGCTTCATCGCCCGCCCTCCTGTGGCTTGGGCTCTATCCACTCTATCGCTCCGTCTATCGTCTCATGGTTCCAGTCGAGCCGTTGCTTGATTATCGGGATGTAGTGCTCGGCGAGTTCGATGCTGATGCTGGACCTTTGGAGCCTCTTGGCGACCACGGCTGATGTCCCGCTTCCGGCGAAGGGGTCTAAGACGATTCCATCCTTGGGGCAGCTCGCCTTGATGGGGCGCTCCACCAGCTTGTCGGGATAGACCGCGAAGTGGGCGAAGGGATGGGGCTCCGTGGTTATCTCCCAGAAGTCGCTTCCGTCTGCGCCCTCCTTGTACACGCGCTCATGGCCGAACTCGTGCCCCGCGTTGCTCTGCCAGCTCTTGCTCCTGACGGCTGGCTCCCTGATTACATCGCCGGGATTCTTGCCGTTGGGATTCACGAGTAGGTTCCCGTCAGCGTCGAAATACCCCGCGTGGCTTTTCCTCACGGATTGGTTTGGCGCCTGACCCGGTGGCGCCTTCTGTGCTTTCGCGCTCTTGATTGAATTTGACATGGACCAACGGTTGAAGCTGTGTGGCTCTCTCACGCTGTCGAGGTCGAACCAATACTTTGGCTCCTTTGTGAAAAAGAACATCGGCTCCCAGCGGTTCGAGAAGCGGTCTCTCACCGAGGAGGGCATTCCGTTAGGCTTGAACCAGACCACCTGATTCCTGAGAATCCAGCCCTGCTCGTCTATCATGGCGAGGGCGATGCGCTGAGGGATGAAGCAGAGAGACTTTGACTGAATCCTCGCGTCTAATGGTTCCTTGACCCATGCATCATCGAAATCTTTTTTTGTCTGTGGCTTTCCTCCGCCACTTCCACCTGAATAGGTGTCTCCAAGATTCAGCCAGAAGCACCCCGTAGGCTTGAGGACGCGCTTCAGCTCCTTCGTTATCTGGAGGATGTGCCTGACGTAGAGGCGGAAGTCTGGTTCGAGCCCGAGCTGACCCTTCCACGCGGGGCATTTGGAGCAGAAATCAGAAGGTTCAGCCTTGAATGATTGGAAGTTCTCGGAACCCTTGATTTGGAGCTTCTCTGATTTGGAGTCGGGCCTATATTTCCCGAAGTCATATTCTACTTTCGCCCATTCATGTTCGCATTCCAGCTCGGCGTCCCACACGGTCGGTGGAAGTTTGTAGTCTCTCAGCCCCCAGTACGGCGGCGAGGTGACGATGCAGTCCACCGAGTCCGAAGGCAGGCGCGAGAGCTGGTCGAGGACGTGCCCCTGCAAGAGAACGTGGAACTGCCGCCCAAGGGGAAGCGTCAGGGTCGTCTGCGAACTCATCGCCGGGGCTCCTCCTGTGGCTGGCTGACCGCTTCGAGATGGAATCTGATTGATTCGGCGAGTCCTCTTGCGAGCGAATAAGGAATCATGCTCCTTGTGGCTGTTCTTTCTTCGCTTGGCGGTTGTCTCCACTTCCCGTATTCGTCGCCGGAGTATGGGACCATGAAATCGGGAAACTCGCCCCAGAGATAGCGCGAGCCGTAATGGGTCTTTGCCGGCCCCACGAAATCCTGGGCCTTGCGAACGTTCTCAAGAACCCAGAGGCGCGGGGAGACACGCATGGCGATTTCCCTGAATCGGTTGAACAATCTTACGCCACGCTCCACGTCCGGCGGGAATCTCCTGACTGAAGGCCACGACGGTGGGAGACCAGTCTTTGTGAAGTCTGTGCATGGGGAAGAACCGACCACGACATCAGCATCAGGGAAGACATCGAGCGAAAAGAGGTCGGCCTGAACAAACTTCCCAGGATAGCGGGCAGAGAAATCTTCGATGTCATAGCCCACGACTTTGAAGCCAGCATCAAGGAAACCGAAAGTCCAACCACCAAGGCCGCAGCCAAGGTCGATGCACAGGCGCCCGTCCATCTACCGCCCCTCTCCCTTGGCCTTGGCGAGGTCGGACGCCGGTTCTGGGCGTGGGCTCGGAGATGCTACTGCGGAGACTTGTGTGACCAGTCTTCCAGACCGTAGGGTAGCACAGCGCTTCGCTTCAGACCGCCGAGCCGTTTGTGCATTCAAGAGTCGTGCTTCCTGCACTCCCGTAGGCGGGGCGATAGTCTTGCGACAAGGGAGCCACCCACTACTCCGAGTCCCACTCTGCCCAAGCGTCAATATCATCTTCGCGTCCTTGCGTGCTGTCGGGGCCGGGGCCGTG
>JASHOZ010000001.1 GCA_030038395.1 Nitrososphaerales archaeon | reverse complement strand
TGGGGGGGAGACGAGCTCGTCCTCGACATCGGATGCGGGAGGGGGCTCTTCTCGGTGACCGTCGCCAAGGAGCTCTCCCGCGGGGCAGTGGTAGCGCTCGACCTCTGGAAACGGGGAGACCTCTCAGGGAACGACCCGGAGTCTCTGCTTCTGAACGCGCGCCTGCGGGGAGCCTCGTCCAAGGTCCTGCCCATAAGGGCAGACCCGAAGGCCCTCCCCTTCCCAGACGGCACCTTCGACGCCGTGGTCTCGGGCCTGGCGATCAACAAGGTTCACGGCAAGGACGGCAGGGCATCGGCGCTGCGGGAGGGAGTTCGGGTGCTGAAGGGAGGGGGGAGGATGGCCATGCTGATAGCTGGATCAGGGCGCGACGCTTCTGCGGCTCTCAGGGGGGAGCCTGTCCGCGACCTCGAGGTCTCCGCGTTCCGGCTCGGTCTCTTCCCGCCGGCGTATTCTGTCTCTGCACGCAAGTCGTTCAGCCGCCCTGCAGGCGGCACCCCGTAAGAAGGAAGCGAGTGGACGCTACGACAGCGTCTGGAAGCCTGCCTCGAGTTCCTCTCGTGCCTTGCGCCTGCGGGTCCTTATCGTGACCACCGCGACGACCGCGGCCACGATCGCGACTATGGGTATCAGGTAGAGGAGAAGGGTGTACAGGACGCTCGCCTTGTGCTTCACTGGGGGAGCGGAATAGCTGACGCCGATGAGCTCCCCTACCTTGCCGAAGTCGGGGCTCGTGAGGCTCGCCCTTACGTCGGCGAACCCTTGCGATGACCCTGACGGGGGGTAGAACTCGGTGCCCGTGGTCCCTTGGCCGCTCGTCACCGTCACGTTCGGGAGGACGTTCCCGGCCGTCGTGTTCCAGTCGACCGTCACCCCTGGCACTGGCTGGCCCTCGACAGTCACCGTGAGGCCCAGGACCGCCGTCTCGTTGTCGAAGATCGACGTCTCTATCGGGTTGCGCGTGACCGAGATCGTCAGCGGCTCGACGACCATCGAAGTGAAAGACGAGGTGAGGCCAGACGAAATCGCCGTGAGCGTCGTCGTCCCGCTCGCCGAGACGTTCAGCGGGATGGTCACGTAGTCGTCTCCCTTGGGGATGATGATTGAGATGGGTGTGTCCAGGACGGTCGAGTTCGACGAGGAGACTATCACGAGCGTGTTGGTCCCCGCCCTGGCAGGGTCTCCGGTGGAGCTCTGGAGCTGGATAGTCAGGGTCGGGGGCGGGCTGGTGGCCGAGAGTATGGACGACTGGGGCGTGACGAACGCCTCCACGGCCGAGGGAGCCGGGATGACCGTCTGGAGAGAGATGGTTGCTGGCGTCAGGCCGGGGGAGAAGGCCGTGATGTTGGCCGAGCCCGAGAGGAGCGCAGTCTGCACATCAGCCAGGACGTACGAGGACCCGGCGGGGATAGTGACCGAACCCACCACCGAGACGACGTTCGAGTCCGACGACAGCAGCTGCACCACCACGCCCGTCGGAGCGAACGCAGGGCCGGAAGCGCTGTCTTCGAGCAAGACCTCGACGGCCGCGTAGGTGTTCCCGTCCGCCGGCAGCGTCTTAGGGACCCCCTGGAGGGCCAGCTGGGACGGGACCGGGCCGTACGTCGACTCCGTGGCCGCGCTCGTCTGCAGCCCGTTCGCGAACGCGGTGACCGTGGTGCTCCCTGCCAGCAGGGTCGTGGTGAAGTTTACGGAGGCGAACTCGGCTCCCGACGGGATCACTATGGTGGCGGGGACGGAACCGACCTGAGTGTTGGACGACGTCAGGTTGACGAAGATGGCTTTCCCAAGAGGGACGACCGCGGGGGAACCGCTGGCGTCGAGCAGCGTCACCGCTATGGAGTCGAACTCCTGGTTGTCTGCCAGCACGGTAGGCGGACCGACGATGACATCTAGCTTCGTCGGGGTGGGCGGCGCGGCCACCGAGCTCACGACTATCGGGGCGCCCGCGTTCAGCCCCGAAGCGGAGAAGGTGAGCGCGGTGCTCCCCGGGGCGAACGTCGTGCTGTAGTTGGTGACGGCAAAGCTCTGTCCTCCAGGTATCACGACCGAAGTCGGGGTGGTGGCGACGGTCAGGTTGGACGAGGTGATCTGGATGACGATCCTACCGGGGGCCCTCGTCGGATTCCCCGCGGCGTCCGTCAGGGCGACAGTGATCTTCCCTGTCGAGTGGAGCCCGATGACGGCGGGCTCAGGGTAGACGATCAGGTAGAGCGGCGACGAGCCGGTGACGGTGACGGCGGCCGAGCCCGTGATCAGGCCGGAACTCGCGGCGAGTATCGAGGCACCGCCTGGCACGTAGGCTGTGCTGAAGTCGCCCGACGCGAGGATCTGGCCAGTCCCGATGACCAGCGCGGTCTGACTCACGTTGACTATCGCCGAGTCGCTGGTCGAAAGCTCAATCACAGTGGCCGAACCGGCGCGGGCTGGGAGCCCCTGCTGGTCGAGAAGTTCTACCACGACCAGCCCCGTGTATCCGGGCCCCGAGATCACCGTTGGAGGCGCGAGGAACACCTTCAGCTGGTAGGGATAGCCGCTCGGAGTGGCGGTGGTCACTGTCCCCGAGGCCGTCTGGAGGCCTGCGGACGACGCGGTGATGGTAGTGGTGCCCGGGGTGACGGTCGTGGTCAGGTTGGCGGTCGCGTAGAGCTGGCCTGGCTCTATCGTTACCGCGGCGCTGACCGAGGCGACGTTCACCGAGGACGAGGACAGATACACCACGGTCGGACTGAGCGCGACCGACGGCTTGCCGCCGCTCTCCAACGATACGACGACAGCCGCGTACGTCCCGCCGTCAGCCGGAAGCCTGGGAGGGACGATAGTGAGAGCGACCTCCGTCGGGGGGCCTACCGTGGTCGAGGTTGCAGCCAACGTGACGGGCGCCTCCATCCCGACTGAAGCGACCAGCAGCAGTGCCGCAAGGGCCAGAAGCGCGCTCCTCTGAAGCACTTAGCCCTCACCTTGTCTCCGATGTGAACCGCCCGCTATGATGAACTCCGAAAAGAAATGCCAATCCTTCTGACTAAGTCCCTTGCGGGGCCGGGCCATATTTCCTATATTTGCTTTTGCCTGCGGCTTACTAGGAAAATATTACGGAATCCGCGTCCATGTCTGCGCCTCGCGCCCTCGCTAGGCGTCTTCGGATGGCGCGTCAAGAGAAATGCCGAATTCTCATGGTAACATAATATAAAATACTCTGGTATTCCCAAGAGCGCGACGGTGCTTGGGAAAGGAAGAAGAAACCGCCCCTCCGTTCCTCGCGGACCCGGAGGCGGGGACAATCTCGGGGAAGTTCCTGCAGTCGAGGGTGATGGCGATAGCTTCCTTCGGCTGGGCAAGCCTGCAGTCCGAGCTCCAGAGCACCTTCATGACAGGGGGGTCGGTCATACTGCAGAGGATGGGGTACAGCTATGGACGGTATCTTGCAAAACTGGCTAAGCAGAAGGCGACGAAGTCGAAGAAGCAAGTGGGCGCCGCCACGGCCCTTGACGTCCTCTTGGAGGCCTCGCGCGACCAGGGATGGGGGAAGCTGTCGTTGGTTCAGGGCGACTTCCAGATCGGGAGCGTGAACCTCGTGATGAAGAACTGCTTCTTCTGCCTGCACGAGAAGAAGGGCTCCGCAGCTACATGCCACTTCCTAGTCGGATTGGTTGTAGGCGTGGCCGACGAGGTCACGGGGTACTCTCACAAGGGGTCAGAATCGAGGTGCGCCTCGAAGGACGACGGGCTGTGCGAAGTGAAGATTGAGAGAGTCGCCCAGCAGCCGGTCGACGCCGCAAGGCAGTCGCTCATGTGAGGCAACCCCCCCGCCCCGCTCGCCCCGCGAGTCTGCCTTCACGCCATGATACGGCGCCGCAGGCAAGAGAGTTAGAAAATAGATTGAGTATCCATAACGTCTTATTAGGCAGATTCGAAATTATTGCGGCAATGAGCGAGCTCAGCGATGATGAGCGCGGCGCCTCGCCAGAGACTTTTCCTGACTGGCTGGCGCAGATACAGAGCGAGTACCTGCAGCTGACCGACCTCTACGGGAAGGAGAGGGAGTACGGTCAGAAGCTGGCCGAGCTCATCTCGCATGTCCAGCATGAAATCGGGTTCCCCATCCCTCTGAACCCTATCGTACTCTCCGCCGCCCTCCCCGACATCATCGAAGCTCAGCTCGGGGACGGGGCGATCATATCGTATGTCGACAGCCATGGGAACCGCGGGACGCGCCCGCTCACGCTGATGCCCCTCGAGACGGTGATATTCACCGTCCACGAGTGCACATTCCGCTTGAAGGAGATGATAGCCGAAAAGAGGAGACTGATGGCGAGACGGGTGCGCGCGCTGGACAGGGTCAACCTCGAGCTCGACAAGGCCTGCGAGACGATGAGGTACACCAGGCCCGACTCCATGCCCGAGCTCGAAAAGGTCGACGAGCAGCAGGAGGTCGAGGGCGAACCGGAGGTCGTCCCGGGCGCCGGGGACCACACGGAGGCGCAGGTGGTGGTCGAGCAACCGTTGACGGAGAGGGTAGGTGCGCCCGTTGAAGTTGCAGAGAGCCAGCCGGTAACCGAGCCCGCCCCTCCTGTGGGAGAAGAGGAGCCGAAGAACGCGCAAGCGAGTCATCCGGATAACGGCTTCGAGTTCAAAGGGACGTTCAAGGAGAAGAGGCACCTAATGGACGAAAAGGGATGGGGCGCAAAGTAGCATGGGGAGAGTGCACGTATGAGCGTGCTGCAGCGGATGAGGGAGCACTACACGGAGGTAAGGATCAGGGACGAGAAGTGGCTCATGCGTCTGGACATGCAGAGGCTCAGGACGGCGATGCTCGCCCTGTTCGGGCTCTTCGTCGCCCTTAACCTGACCGACATCGCCACGACAGCCTTCGCGTTGCACTCGGGGCCCCCCTTCGTAGAGCTCAACCCGATAGCCAACCTCCTCTTTCGGTATCAGTACTCTGGGTTCGCGGCGGCCCTCGCCCTCAAGTTCGCCCCGTTGGTCCCGCTCTCCTACGGCGTCTTCAAGGAGTCAGGGAAGGACCAGGTCCAGCTTCGGACTGTCAAGCTGGGGGTGTTTGTCTCTCTCGGCGCGGCCGACCTGTTGTACATCGCGATCGTAGCGAGCAACCTCCTCACCCTGCTGGCGGGCATCAGCGTACTGTAGGCGGTCGGGGTGGGGGACGACCGCGCCCGACAGAAGGGAGATGCTCTCAGTCAGGGAACGGTTAAGAACACCGGGACGCTGAAGACCTTCGTGATCCCGGAAGTCTCCTTCAACCAGTCGACATCGATCCTCAGGTTCCACTCAGTCCCGGACCTGAGGAGGTACCTGAAACGGGTCCTCGACGAGAACCTGAGGGAGATGGACAAGATGAGCGACGCGATGGCCCTTGCGATGAGGGACAACAGGTACGACGCCGAGCACCCGAGCATCCGAGGGTGGGTCAAGCGGGGCAACCTCTTCGTCAACAAGGAGGACCCGGACAGGGCGACGCTCGACCTACTGTTCCACCTTAGCCGCGAGATCAAGCCCCGCATCGCCCAAATCTCGGAGTCGTTGAAGGCGGTCGAGAGACTGGACGCGATAGGCATCGACGAGGACGCGGACACAATCCTCTACATCCGGCTCGGGATTCCGGAAAGGATAATCGTCGTCAAGACAGACTCTCCTGTTCCCGGGGAGCGGTTCGAGCTGAAGGAGTCGTACATCACCGTATGAGCTCCCGCAGGCTGGAAATCGCATCAAGATTCCACGATATCGTATCTCTCACTGACTAGGAGAGAATTTGCAACTTCGGTTCATGGAACTGGTTAAAACCATGCAAAAACACGGGCGGCTCAATCAGCGATGGACCTCCGGGTCAGAATCGACAAGCTCGTAGTGGACAAACTCGTCAGCGACGACGTCGTTGACAAGGACGTTGTCTACAAGGTCGCGGTCACGCTTACGGAGACCGAAAAGAACCCGGGGTGGACCGGACTCTCGTACTCTCTTGATCTGACATCAGAGCCATCGGTCGCTCGGATCCAGATCTCGGGGACCGCCGCAATCGGTGGGACGAAGGAGGAGGTCCTACCATTCTTGACGTCGGGGACGAAGGCCCCGCCGGCGGTTCTCGCGGAGATCTACGAGCGCCAGTACGGCACGATCTACCTTCTGTGCGACGCCATCCACGTCCCGCACCCGCTCCCCACGCTCATGCGTGCCTAGCCCGGTCGCAGCCTTCGAACTGTGCGCCGAACTGCGTGGAGGCGCTCCCGGGGCGGAGCGCTCTGACGCTGCGGAGGACAGTCTCACTCGGCGCCGGGACCCTCCGTGGGTGCGCGGCAGTCATCGGCCGCTCAGGTACGGAGCATCTGACAGAGTAGCGCTGAATGAAGACATTCACCTGTCCTCCTTCAGCTCCGCTCGCTAGGCATGCCCATATTCCGTGATCGGATGTGTGCAAACACATCGGAACGCCTGCACAACCCCCCCGGCTGGGCTAGTGTGGGCGATGGCTTCGTCCCATAACCGCGTGTTCCGCCAGACTGTCCCGCGTCGCTTAGTGTCCTGAACGGGTTGCGTTCCTCTTGCGGAAGGGGCGAGAATTCACTACAACTTCGTGAAGCCCCACACGGCGCTTGAGGGTCAAACACCCGCGCAGAGAGCAGGAATTGAAATCGGACGAAAGGATAAGTGGATGGCCTTGCTCAAATCAGCACTCGATGCCTGATAGTGCCGCAAGAGGAGCAGAAGCCCACCAAACTGTATCCAAGGCTGATTCGATATGGGTTAGTCGTGTTCGTAATCTCATTGGTCTATTACGCCGTCCTCGTTCCGAGTCCCGCAGAGCCGAGCGCACTGGCGATAGCGTCTTACTATGCTCTCGTTGGCCTTAGCATGTCTCTCCTCATGGGCGCAGTTCTCGACTACTCTGTCCACTCAAGCCACTTGGCTCTCGACGCGAGACTGACTGATGTATCTCAGAGGGTGGCTTCGATAGAGGAGAAGTTAGACCGGCTGGCTAGGGAGAACGACGAGTAGATATGGTGATGTGCTCCAAATGTGAAGGTTCGGGCACGATTCCTTCGGCTAAGGTCAAGGGCGAACCTGTTCCATGTGGAAACTGTGATGGCATGGGGCGACTCTAAGGCCAAGCCATCACCGCATACCACATGAGGTTGAAGGAAAAGTGGGGAAGGGTATATCGATGCGAGATCTGCTACGCTGTCTTTGTCGAGAGTTCGGGCGGGAGAATCCAGATTGGTGCGGGAACCAAGCGGACGCCTCACGAGCACGACATACATGAATCCTCACGGCGTTCTCGCCATGACGCATTTCACCCTTCATTGGACAGGCTCAGAAGTCACCCGAACGTTGGACAGAGCCCGGAGAAGAGCCCGTTGAAGTAATGGATTAGCCTGCAACCCGGCTTGCACAGCTGTCGCATCGCGTCTATCAATCCGTTATCGGACGTGAGTCCGTAGAATACCACGGTCGCGTCGGACGGGCTTGCTCCTTGCAGTCTGTTCTCGTAAAGGTCTTGGAAGTCTCCAGAGACGACTTTCGATTTGGACGCAAGTCCCCATTTCCTGAGCCTTGCAGTCGAAACGGCTTGCCTCTCTCTGTCCATTTCTATACCGACTGCGAGTTTGGCATCGTACTCATTCAATGCAACAATAGGGCTCTGACCCCAACCCGAGCCGAGGTCATAGAAGACGTCGTCTTTCCCCAGGCTGGCGAGGCTGAACATCTTCCTGAACTCCTGGTTTGTGAATCTGATTGGTGGGCCTTTATCGTCGTCCTCAGCGTGCCCGATGTCGTCTATCTGCGATTTCCTCAATTGTGGGATCTTGGAGCTTGGTCGATAGTCATTAACGCGATTATCCGCGTGCGACTAGGTGTCCTACGTGGGCACCCGTGCGCAAAATGATATATATCATAATATTCCCTAGAAGGGAACAATGTGATATAAAATGACAATTAACCTTCTGATAAAGAAGCTTCGAATAGAGAACAAAGAATTCATCACATCTGAAGAGCTGAAAGCATACTGCAAGGCAACAGGAAAGGACTATACCTCTGCCGTCAGGTACTTCATCAAGAAGAAATATGTCATCCGAATCTTCAGAGGGATATTCTACCTCCGGTCGCTGGAAGAACTTAAGCTTGGACGGACCAAATACAACCACCTGGAGCTGGTCTCGAAGGGTCTGGAGATCAAGAAAGTCAGGAACTGGTACTTCGGACTGCACACCGCCCTGAAGCACAACAACATGACGCACGAGCACTTCTCGATAGAGGAGGTCATCAGTGACTCACTCTCCAGACCGAGACCGATGAGCATCGCGGGCTACAAATTCAGATTCGTGAAGCTCTCGCCAAGACTGCTCGGCTTTGGTGTTAAAGAGGAGGGTGGCATGAAGTATTCTGACCCGGAGAAGACTATCCTTGATTTCGTATACATCTGGAGGTATAACGGAATGCCCGCCGAGAAGATAGCTGCCGATATCACGGAGTGGTCGAGAGGAACGACGAAATCGAAGCTTTCGAGCTACGCGCGCAGATACCCTGCCACCGTCCGCGCAGTCATAGAGAGCTTGCGGTGAATTGACATGAGAGCAGATTTCGTGAACGGACTCTCCGAGAAGCTGAAGATCGAACGGAGAGATCTAGTCGAGAAGGACGTGATACTTCACCAATTATTGTCTGACCTGTCGAAGGACGTTTTCTTCTCCAAGAACTTCGCCTTCAAGGGCGGAACGTGCCTGATGAAGTGCTACTACGGCTACAAGCGGTTCTCAGAAGACATAGATTTCACGTGGAGGGATCAGCAAGGCTACGATGGCATGTCCCAGAACGAACTGAGAAGGTATCTCTCAGGCGTCATAGACAGGACAGGCAAGGCATTCGAGGGGGTCGCTAAGAGGCGCGGGCTTCGCTTCAGGTGCGCAAAGAGCGACAAGCATTTCGTGGAGCTCAGCGGCAGCAACAAGATCTGCACCTTCAAGATGTGGTACGACTCCGAGATCTTGGGGAGGGAGAGCTTCATCAAGGTCCAGATCAACTTCGTCGAAGAGATGTGCTTCCGCACCAAGTCCGGCAGGCTCAAGAGCCTGATTGAGCGCCAGGACTCCGAACTCAAGGCGCTGTATCCGGAGTATCCCGAATATGCCAGGACGATAGGGTTCAACGTCTATGATATTCGAGAGACCCTCAGCGAGAAAGTGAGGGCGATTCTGACCCGGAGGGGAACCAAGGCGAGGGACTTCGTGGACGTGTACTTGATCTGGAAGGGCTATGGAATAGAGCCAAAAGACGTGAAGACGTGTATCGCAAAGAAGATCAAGCTAGCCCTAAGGTTATACGAGAGGTTCAATGCCCAGTTTCAGGAAAAAGCGAGGCTTCTCGATTCGGGAAGGATATTCGACTGGGGGACCGAGCGAGAACTGCTCATCTCGGAAATCGATGAGTATGACTTTTACTCTTTTGTGATGAGATTCGAGGGGTTCCTGAAGGAGACCGTCAAGGCCGTCTCTTCAGCGTAGCCGGTTTGAACCCTCGCGCGCCTATTTCCCGGGATGTCAAGGAGCGCTCGCTCCGAGAAAAGGGCGCCAATCTTTCGACCACCTCCTCCTTTCTCCTGTATGCCTCTTCATTCCAGAGAAGAATCAGCCTGTTCGTGATCTCCTTCCACGGCTCGATTGCCTTTGAAATCACATAGTCTAGTAGTTCATGTCTGAGGGTTCTCAAAGCCGACTCGTAGTCCGCATCGTAGATGAACACGATATTGTTCCGTACCTCGCCGGCGAGATTCTTCCTGCCTCCGTTCGGTAGCCACCGAATCTCAAGATCAGAGTCGAGCTTGAGCACTCGCTATAGGCGCTGAAACTCCTCTTCGAGAGAATCCAGTGGGGCACGGATTTGGCCGGAGGACTACATCTGCTACCATGGATAATGAACTAGATGTCTTCATTCAGCTTTACTTCGTAGTCTGACCAAGCGGGGCACTGTTGAGACTCTGGCGCATTATCTAGATGCCCGGCGGAACGGGCGGTACTCGCACCCCCAGTCGGCCGAGAACTCGGAATAATGCATAGACAACCCTTAAATCTCCTCATGTGTTATCCAAAGGAGTGCGCGAGATGGCCATCCAGTCCGACTTGACGCAGGTCAGCACGCAGAGCCCGACAACCCGGAGATCCTCCATGGAGGTCATGTGCGACATCCTCGAGGTGGTCTCAGGCGGGATGGAAAGGCCGACGCACATCATCTACCGTGCCAATATCAGTTGGAAGGTTCTGAACACATGCCTGGTCACCTTGGTGTCGAAGGGGCTAGTCGCGAAGGAAAACGACGGCAAACGCGACATTTACCAGCTCACCGCGAACGGCTACTCGGCACTCGCCCTTTATCGGGACCTGCGTTCGAGACTGACGAAGGCCGAGGGGTCGGTCGTCGACGAGGTCTATGCCCGAGACTTTTGATGTGCGCGAGCTGCGCCTGCCAGGCCTCGGTAAGCGGACCTAGCGCCTACCGTAGTACTCGTCGAGCCTCTGCAGCTGCGGCTGGATGATGTTCGTGACGTTCCCCAAGATGAACGCCAGGTTCTGAGACCGGAGGTCCGACGCTAGGGGCGAAGCCGCCGCAGGGCCGACGGCTAGATCCTCTTGCCTTGTGGATGCAGCATGGACGCGGTCGATCGTCATGTACACGGCCACGATGTCCCGCCTGAGGTCCTTCTTGAGCCTGAACAGATAGCCCTCCGTGCGCATGTTGCTATACGCCTCCGTGTAGAACCTCGGCATCGGGAGCCCGTAAGGCGTCCCTGTCTTTTGCGCCTCGACGTACTCTATGACGGCTTTGCACACCTCCAGGTTTAGCCTCACCTCCCCCGCCACGGCTCTCTTCGCCGACGCCAGCTTCGCATTCCCCGTGAGCCTGACGCCAATCCAGAGAAGGACTCCGAGGGCCACCATCACGAACAGGTATGGCTCGATGTCTGCCGTGAAGAAGGTCGAAAGCCGCGACACGAATCCGCCGACAGAAGTCGACATCGTCAGGAAATCGGCCCGCGGCGATATAAGATGGCGTCGGCCTAGTCGCGCACTCTTAACACGGACCTGCTAACCCACTTGGAAAATCCATGGCAGGCGAAGGGGAAGCGGTTATGCCTAGTCGGAAGAGTGGCCAAGTCCTCATGGATACACCAAGCTTCATAACCCCGACTTTCACCGCGTCCCGTCTGGCAGTACTTGCGTAAGCGTTGGCATCTCCTTCCGGCATTGGCGGCCATCGCCATCGCGCTCCAGACTCTCGGATCGGCGCACATCCTCCTTGCGGCGGCGCCGCTCCTGTCGGCAGTCGGAATGAGGACGGAAGTCAACTTCGAGTCCCTCGCCAAAAAGTACGCGGGCACGGGGCTCCTCGCAGCCGCCTCCGCGAAGCTCGCGGGGAACTCGGGGGTGAAGCACGCGTTCGCGCTCGCGGTTACCAACCAGGATGGCACGGTCAAGGTCGTCGCGGACGCCGCCCTTTCAGTGTCGGAGGTAGACGAGGTGAAGGTCCTCGCCTTCTTCGCGAAGGTCTACGACGTCAAGCCCAAGGCCGCCGTCCTCTGCGTCTCCCCGAAGCTCAACCCGGGGGCAGCCGAGCTGGCTAGGCAGTACGGGCTCTGCGTGATCGAGAGCGAGAAGCCGCGCGAACTCATCCCGATGCTGGCGAAGACCATAGACAAGGCGGTCGCGGCGGAATAGGCGCTTCCGGCTCCGCGGAGCCGTAGGCGGGACGAGTAGCAAGGAGCCCAACATTAAAATCGCTGCGTCTCATTCCACCCCGCGTGAAGCAGCTCAGGCGCCCCACCATGGGGTTCTACTTCTCGCCGAGGGCGAAGACCTTCCACATCGTGGTGAACATGAAGGACGTTCCAGGCGCGTTGAACAGCGTCCTCTCCGCGCTCCGAAGCAAGGTCGACCTGGTGGAGAGCATCAGCTACGCGTTGGAAGACGGGACGGCCGCCTGGAGCGGCTTCGGGAAGGCGCTGTCGAAGAGCGACACCGAAGAGTCCATCCAGAAAGCCGTCAGCCGCTCTCCTTCCGTGCTGGAGTGCCTGGTCGAAGGGAGCGACAGGGGGCTCCTCGTCGACTCCTTCCACCAGGGCGTCGAGGTGGCCCCAGGGCGGCCAGCGATCATCCTCCCGGTCACAGGCTTCTCGCGAATCTGCGAGCACCTGGCGAAGATCCTCGGCACAGGGGGGGAGACCATCCTCTTCGAGGAAGGCTCCGCCCTCGGTCGCGCGACTGGTCACTATCTCGCAGGAAAGCTGGGCCCGGCGCGCCCCGACCTCAGGACGAAGGCCGCACTGGGCCTCTACAGGGCGAACGGGTGGGGGACGGTCACTCTCAAGGAGGACCCCAACGGCAAGCTGATGAAGATCAAGGTGAAGGACTGCCCAGAGTGCGCGGGGAACGGCGGCGACAGGAAGGAGTGCGGCTTCATGCGCGGCCATCTTGTGAGCATCGTCACCGAGCTATCCGAGGTCAAGTACCGGAGCGAGGAGACGCGATGCAGGCTCAGAGGGGACCCAGACTGCGAGTTCTCGCTGACGTCACAGTTCCCGGCACAGACGGGAAGAAGCTCGAGGGCGGCGAACGCGGGCGTCGCGCGCTGAACTCAGGAACCCTGCCAGCTACGTACTGACTCGCCTCTCTCGCCCCCTTTTTTCTAGCTTCCGCTGGCTCTGCCCGGTCCGCGGCCTGAGTCAAACCCAGCAAGAAGTCATGACCGTCAGCGTCGTCAACGCCTCATCCACTGGAAGGTACTCCCAACCGGCGACGGGATGTCACTTCAAGTCTTCCTCAAGGCAGTGCTAAACGGTAACTGTATACCACAATTGCATGTGGGCAATATCATGAGCAACAGAGGCTCGGCGATGGAAGGGGAGAGCACGATGCAGTACCAAAGACGGCTCTCAGCCGCGAGGGACCAGCATCCTCCTTTCATGATTGACGCCGGGGGCATCCTGATCGTAACTCAGCAGGTTCAGTATACGGTGAACAATGCGATTCGAAACTACATGCTCACGGTGATGCTTACCAAGGAGAAGGAGGGTGGATACTCCGTTTACTGTGTAGAAATCAGGGGCCCACGGGCGCAGGGAGAGAGTGAGACTGAAGCACTGACGAACGTGGCCGAGGTGGTCACTCTGATGCGCGAGACAGAGGTGATCCCTGATACCTTCTTGATGTGGTATCGAATCTCGCAATGACCACTGACGAATGTTTCAGCGAGTCACCACTTAAAAACAGGGGACAGACGTGCGGGACGCCGTGGATAAGGGCACCCGCAGGATCCCTACGTACTATTACGCTCCCCGGAAGAAGCTCTTCCAGATCATCGTCAAGCTGATGGACACCCCAGGCTCTCTCGGCGCCGTGCTTACGCTCCTTGGCGGCCGCGTCAACCTGCTTGGGACAATGACCTACTCCCTCGCCGACGGGACGGCGATCATGAGCGCGTTCGCTGAGGCCATCTCGGTCTCGGAGACGCCTCAAAAGCTGCAGAAGCTCATCGCATCCTCGCACGTCGCTCTGGAGAACGAGGTGACGGAGAGCAAGGAGGGGCTCCTGGTGGACACGTTCCACACGGGCATCGAGAGCTCGATGAAGACACCGATGGTGCTCATCTCGAAAGACGGGCTCGCGCACATGTTCGAAGGGCTCGTAAGGATATTCGGGTCGGGGGGCGACGTGCTCCTGTACAACGAGGGGTACTTCGTCGGGGAGGCCAACGCCGTACGTACGGTCAGCTTCCTCGGCCCGACCATCGCGACGAAGAGGATCGACGAGCTGCTGTACCTCTTCTCCGTCCGCGGGTGGGGGCAGGCGAGGTGGGCTGATGGCGCTGACAGCGACCCGCCGGTGTTCAGGCTCGACGACTGCTTCGAGTGCTCGGCCGACGAGGGGGTCAAGAAGGCGTGCAGCTTCATGCGCGGGTACCTCGACGGCTGGGGGAAGGTCATGCTCGGGAGGGAAGTGAAGTCGACCGAGGTGAAGTGCAGGTTCAACGGGGACGAAGCGTGCGAGTTCGTGATGGACCGCCCGAAAGACCGGCCCTAGGCCGCTTCTGCAGGAAGGCGTGTGTTACGGCTGGTCCCGAACAGCTCCGCTAGTCCGAAGCACCGTACTTCACGCCGCGAACACTCAGTCGATGGACCTCCGCCCAGCGCTCTGCCTCCTCGCCTAGCGTCCTATCGAGCGCTTCAAGCGCGTATTCGACGTCCCTGAACCTGTCAGGGAATGTGCTCGGGACGCGCGACCCCCTATGGTAATGCTCATGCATCTCGTCGGCTTCCTCGACTGCCTTGAGCAGGCGCGCGTCGCCCTTTTCCTTCGCGATCTCTCTTCCATAGCCCACAACTGATCCGTGCCTGTGGTAGACCTTGTTCTCTCTGAGCAGGATCATCGCATGGATGTAGTTCGCCACTGCTCCCCACAGCCGTTCCCCCGCCTTCTCATACTCTTCCTTCCCGGCGGCCTCTTGGCTGTTCCTGAAGTACTGCGCGGCTCTGTTCCTGAGCCCTTCCAGCCTCTCCACTGTCTCTAGACTCTCTTCCAAGAGGTCACCGCTCCTGAGGTCGCCGCGATCTGGGCTTCATACATGTTGCCGAAGGACTCGAGCTGGACGACCCACGTCGACCCCTTCTTTTCTGCATACGT
>JASHOZ010000019.1 GCA_030038395.1 Nitrososphaerales archaeon | reverse complement strand
GCATGACGCCATGTTCCTTCACCTCGTCATCGATCACGATTGTCGCCCGCGGACGAACGCGCAGATTGACGACCTTCCGTGTATTCGGAGAGGTCGGGACGTAGAAAGCGCCTCCGGCGTAGACGTACCCGACTGGTACGACGTGCGGCCATCCGCTCTCGGAGATCGTCGCAAGCCGGCAGAGGTCGGCGGACTCGGCTACGGCTCTGTCCCTGGCAGAGAGCCTGACCAAGAGGGCGTTCCTCTGCCCTTCGGTTTAATCAATCTCGCCCCGACCCAATCCGGACGGACGCGAGTCAATCTCGTAAACGCTTAAAGAAGCAAATCGGCCCCTGCCGAATCTCGAAGGACCGCCCAGTGCCCAGCCCTGAAGACATCAAGCAGATCTCCGACGTCGTCTGGGAGATTCCGACATCTCACAAGGCCGGGATGCTCGTCCCTGCGAGGGTCTACGCCACGAAAAAGCTGCTCGGCGCGATGGACTCTGGCGTGTTCGAGCAGGTGACGAACCTCGCCTGCCTGCCGGGGATAGTCAGGAACGCATATGCCATGGCAGACGCGCACTGGGGCTACGGGTTCCCAATAGGCGGCGTTGCGGCGTTCGAGCTCGAATCAGGCGTTATTTCGCCTGGTGGCGTAGGATTCGATATCAATTGCCTCCACCCCGACTCAAAGGTCTACGACCCGAACGGGGTGTGGACGCCGATCCGCGATGTCGACACCGAAGTTCAGGGTTTCGTAACCTTGGACGCAAAGTCGGGCAGGCTCGCCACGAGGGCGGTCATGAAGCAGAAGAGGTTGGAGTCGGGGCAGGTTCTCAAGCTGAGCACAAGGGCAGGCAGGACCCTGCTCCTCACAGCAGACCACCCCGTCCTCTGCAATAGAGGGATGGTCGACGCGGGGAAGCTGTCACTTGAAGACAGGGTCGTAGTCAGCCCAGGCGAAGGACTCCCGTACACCAGGCCGGTCGATCTTGAACTCTACTCTCCAGAGATCCTCGAAAACGTGATGGAGAGGATGGGGGTCTCCTCTCGAGGCAGCGCCAAGGCACAGGTCATGAAGCAGTTGAAGGAGCGCGGGTTCGACAGGCTCCTGCTCAGCGACCCAAGGATGGCGCAGCTCCTCAAGATTCTCGGATTCGTGTTCGGGGACGGCTCCATCCCCCGAGTGCAGAAGAGCCCGTACGTCTCCTTCTATGGAAAGGCGGAGGACCTAGTGGAAATTGAGCGTGACCTCGAATCGCTCGGCTTCCGGTCCCACTCACTCCGACGGGAGCGGCACGCGCGGATCAACACGGCATACGGGCCATCGGAGTTCGACTTCGGAGAGCACTCGCTTCACGCCCCGTCGACGGCGCTCGCCGTGCTTCTCGTCGCGCTCGGCGCGCCCTACGGCAAGAAGACCTCGTACGCTTACGGCCTGCCTCGGTGGCTCTTCGCGTCTGAGCCTTGGCAAAGGAAGCTGTTCCTCGGGGCATACTTCGGTGCAGAGTTGTCGATGCCCAGGACAGCCAACGCCTACGACTTCCAGATGCCTCTCTTCAGCGTGAGCAAGCTGGAGACCTTCGCTGAGAGTGCTGTCTCGCTTCTTGAAGACTTCAGGAAGCTGTTGGCCTCCCTTGAAATCGAGACATCGGAGCCCTCCAGAGTGGAAGGGTACTCCTACGACGGCGTCGATGGTCGGTCGATAGGCTTCAGGGTGGGGATACTCTCAAACACTCAGAATGTCCTCCGCTTCTTCAGCCGAGTGGGCTACCTCTACAACAGAGAGAAGCACCGGCTCGCGAGTCTCGCGACAGGCTACCTCGCGCACGTTCAGAGCGTCCGCGACGCGCGCAACCGTGTCCGCACGCTTGCCGTCGAGATGCACGCTTCGGGCGCCAGTGCGCAAAAGACAATCGAATCTCTCGCATCTGACGTAGCAGGCCCGAACTTCATCCGGCACTCGATCTGGGGCGGGAGGGGAGCGGCACGTATCTGGTACGACAAGAGTTTCGAGCAGTACATCAACGAGAGAGAGCACGGCCAAAGCGGGTTCATATCCGACGACATCGTATCAATCGAGGCCGTTCCCTACGAGGGACCGGTCTACGACGTGACGATAGGCAACGAAAACCACAACTTCGTGGCTGAAGGCATAGTCGTCTCAAATTGCGGAATGCGGCTCATTCGAACCAATCTACGCTATTCCGAGGTTAAGCCGAGGGTAAAAGAGCTTGTAGACTCAATATTCAGGTTGGTTCCGGCTGGCGTAGGCGTAAAGGGGACCCTGCGCATGACGCCGCCACAGTTCGACGAAGTGATGAAGTACGGCGTCAAGTGGTGCGCCGAGAACGGGCTGGCATGGGAGGACGACCCCGAGCACGTCGAAGAGGGTGGGTACATCAAGGGGGCCGAGCCCTCCAAGGTCAGCGGTCAGGCGCGGAGCAGGGGGATAGATCAGCTCGGAACGCTCGGCTCCGGCAATCACTACCTCGAGATACAGGTGGTCGACCCCCCCAGGTTCTTCGATGCGGAGCTCGCGAAGCACTTCGGGATCGTCGACGAGGACCAGGTCGTCGTCATGGTCCACTGCGGGAGCAGGGGCTTCGGCCACCAGGTGGGGGCCGACTACCTCCGCGTCTTCGACGGCGCGATGAGGAAGTACGGGATCTCAGTCAGGGACAGGGAACTGGCGTGCGCGCCCTTCTCCTCGAAGGAAGGGAGGGACTACTACGGCGCGATGGTCTGCGCCGCCAACATGGCGTTCGCCAACAGGCAGGTGATCGTCCAAAGGGTCAGAGACGCATTCTCGAAGGCCTTCCACCGGGACGCGGAGTCGCTCGACATGCATCTCATCTACGACGTGTGCCACAACGTCGCGAAGGTGGAGAGGCACTCGTACGACGGCGTGAACGCGGAGGTGTTAGTCCACAGGAAGGGGGCGACGCGGAGCTTCGGCCCCGGCCACAAGGACATCCCGGCCCCGTACCGGTCCATCGGTCAGCCTGTCATCATCGGGGGCTCGATGGAGACGGGTTCATACCTGCTGGTCGGGACGGCGAAGGCGATGTCGGACACATTCGGCTCGACGGCTCATGGTTCGGGGAGGACTATGTCGAGGACGGCGGCGAAGCGAGAGGTGAGGGGCGCGGAGCTCCAGAAGAGGATGCTTGAGAGGGGGATATACGTGAAGTCGGCCACCATGGACGGCCTCGCCGAGGAGGCAGGGATGGCCTACAAGGACATCTCGGAGGTCGTGGAGACGATGGACGAGGCAGGGATCTCCAAGAAGGTCGTCGCCCTCAGGCCCGTCGGGAACATCAAAGGCTAGCCGATGTATCCGGGCCTGGCTTCGCGCTTCGGCTGAGCGGTCGTCTCCTGCGACTGCTCCGACATCGCCTGGAGCTGGCTGATCGCCCTCTGGGTCTCCTCGGCCTTCTCCTTCAGCTTCGCCGTGTCGATAGGGAAGCCCGCCGCCTTCGAAAGCGCCTCAAGCACCGACTTCGACGCGCCGGCGTCGACCACGTACCCGGACGTCTCCCCCAGGAGGCAGGCGCCCTCGAGCCCGCGAAGCGCGGCCATGCCCACCAGGAGCCCGTTCATCCCGCTTATCTCGCCGTCCTTCATCAGGGTCACACCGATGGCCTCGATTGAGGCGGCCATCTGCTTCGAGGTCGCCGCGCCGTAGACCTTCGGGACCTGCGCGAAAGACCCCGTGATGTAGGCCGCGAGCGCATACACCTTCCGCGCCCCGAGCCTCTTCGCCGTCTTCACCACCGCGTCTGAGAGCCTGTACTCCCCCTCGGACGTGGCCGGCTGGGCGTCGGCGGTGAACACGAGGATGCTCCTTCCCTTCCCCGCCCTGCCGAAGAAGAGCTCCCCCTTCATTTCCCCCGCCGTTCCGTCAGCCTTCACGTTCACCACAGGTGGGAAGTCCCTACTCGAATACTCCACGACCTTCTTCAGTCCGAAGGTGTCGACCAGGTGGTCGGCCGCTAGTTTCCCTACGTAGCCGCTCCCCGGGAGACCGCAGACGAGCACGGGCTTGCCCGCCTTCGGGAGCCTGATTACGGTCTCGCGCACTTCGGCGTCTTTCTGTGGGTTCACTCTTCCCTCTCCCTACTCAGTTTCTCGCTGAGGTCAACGAGCTTCCCTCTGTCCTGAACCTTGATGGACGTCTTGAGCCTGAACCGGAGCCCGAGTTGCCTGAATATCGAGTAGAGCTCGCCTCCGGACACTTTGTCCGTCAGCCGTCCTCCACGCGACATTGCTGCCAGCTCCTTAACGAGGGCGTCGGTCTGCATCGGGTAGAAGGAGTACGCGGCCGCGAGCACCTCGTCGCCACGGTCATAGAGGAGCCCTTCGACGACCTCTCTGTCGGTCTTCTCTTTCTGCGCCGGCGCGGCGGCGCCCTTGAGCCGCTTCCTCAGCGCCTCCAGTTTCCTCTGCTCCAGCAGCCTGACCTCCGCATCCTCCTCCATTTTTCGCGCCCTTCGAGTGTTGCGGGGATAAAAACGGTTTCTCACCGACGCCCCGAAGTTCCCAGGGCAACAGCCGCGAGGATTAGCCCGCCTCCTGCGATAGTCGCCGGCCCCAGGCTCTCTCCGAGCACCAGCACGCCTCCCGCCGCGCTCACCATCGGCACGAGGTAGAGCTGCACCCCGAGCCTCGACACCGACTGCCTGTGCAGCAGCGTGTAGAGGATGAGGTTGGCAACGACCGTGCTCAGGAATGCCAGGTACAGGACCGAAGCCCACCCCGCCTCCGAGAGCCCTTCCGCCTGCGTCACGAGGCTCGGCGTCGCCAGCGGGAGGAGGATTGCCGTCCCCAGGAAGGCGGTCCACACGGCGACCGGGAATGGGCCGTATTTCGTGACAAGGGGCTTGGAGGCGACTGTGTAAACGGCGCTCGCTAGTGCGGCCGTGACGACGAGCAGAGGGCCAGTCCCTGACATGACGGTCAGGTCAGGGATCGAGATGACTACCGCGCCGACTACGGCCACGACCACTGCGAGCTTGACCCTCGACCGAATCTTCTCGTGCAGAACGACTCCGGAGAGGACTACCGTGGTCAGCGGCGAGAGGGAGATGAGGAGCCCGGCAAACGATGCGTTGACCACCTTCTCGGCCGCGTTCAGCGACAGGTGGTAGATGTCGACGCTGGTGAGCGCCACCAGTAGAAACCGTGGCAGGTCCCTCCGCTCGAACTTCGGCGGCTTCTTGATGATGAAGGGGTAGAGCGCGAGGAAGACGGCCGAGACGATCAGCCACCTCAGCAGCGTCAGGTTGTTGGACGCGAGCTCCGTGTCTGCTTCCTTGATCGCGACGAATGCCATCCCCCAGATGACCGACAGGACCACGGCGAGGAAGTTTACGCCGATATGTCGCAACAGCCGCGCCCCGATAGGTCTCGCTATAAGGACGTGCAAGCGTCGGGCAGGGCATCCCCGGGATGCCCATGCGGGTGAGACCTCGGCGCGGTGTGGGGGTCTTCCCAAGCACTAGGAGGACGGTTGTAGACGTACGCGACAAGCGACCGACGGAAACGCGCGCGGGCCTATGGCTGAGTGATCTTAATCGACTGCGTAGGGCAGCTCGTCTCGCACGCCATGCAGAAGATGCAGTCCATCTCTCTGACGGGCTCTGACTTGTCGGTCCGGTACTGGTCCCATTCCGTTTCGCCCTGCGCGATTACCTTGTCCTTCCCCGTCCCAGCCTGCCCGGGGTTCAGAAGCCACTCAAACACAAAGACCGGGCAGACATCCATGCAGACGCCGTCTGCGACGCATGACTCCCAGTCGACCGCGACCTGTGACCCATGGATCCCGTTCGCCGTCGGGTACGGCTTTCCTTCGCCGTCCATTCTCGAAACGCCGCCGGCTCGTACCTTGTGGCCGTTGTGATCCCCGGTGATAGGGAACTGGTCCGGCTTCGAAAGGAAGTTCGGATCGATAGGTGCCGACTTGTATCCTGGGTCTCTCGCCATCTATGGTCGAGGCGACCATCAGGGGATTATAAGGTTAATCGCCAGATTCGAGCAAGTCGAATGATCCGCCGGGATTCAGCTTGAAGACGCTGATGGGTTTCTGCGTGAATATTCCGACCTCAACGACGCCGGGGACGGCCTTCAGTTTTATCTCGAACGACCGAGGGTCGTCTAAGGGCTCGAACATTGTGTCGATGATCAAGTTCCCGTTCTCGGTGTAGAATGGATAGCCCTTCGGCAGGAGCCTCTCTTCGGGGACGCCCCCGAGCATCGACAGTTTCACCTTGGCGCTCTCCCTCGCCATCGGAACGACTTCCACCGGTATCTTGGCGCCCCTTTCGCATAACTTGGAAGAGAACTTGTCCGCCGATGCAACGATCGCGACCTCCTTCGCGCTACTCATCACAACCTTCTCTTTCATCAGGGCTCCCCCCCCACCCTTGATGAGGTTCAGGTCGGAGTCCACCTGATCGGCCCCGTCGACGACGAGGTCCACCGACCCCGCGAAGGGGATCAGAGAGATCCCGTTCCGCTCCGCGACCATTTCAATCTGCGTCGATGTGGGGACGCCGCGAATCTTCTTCGGCTTCGCCATCACGAGCGGCGAGAGTTCTTCTATGAGCGCCGCGACTGTCGACCCGCTCCCAAGCCCGAGGACCATACCGTCAGAAATTCTCTTGGCGATTTCCTTTGCCACGCCGGCGATGGCCCGTCTGTTCGGGTCCATCACTCATCCTGCTGCTTCTTCTCTATGTCGATTTGCTCGAGCCGAGTGAGGGCCTCCATCACCTCGTCCCTGATCTCTCTTACCCTCCTCTCGGACTCCGAGACTTCGGGCTTGGCCCTCCTCTCCACGACCCTCTCGAGGTCTGACCCCCTGTCCACCTTCGGCGTCGCCTCCTTCTTGACGGCCTCCGGCGCGACCACACCCAGCCGCTGCCTTGCGACTTCGAGTCTCCCTTCTATGTTCTGTATCTTCTGCTCGAAGAGCCCGACGAGCTCGTTCCTGAGGCTCTCCAGCTCCCCCACCTCGACCACGAGTTCCACGTCCTTCAACTTCGTCTGGAGGTCCTTGATCTGCTCGCTGTAGCGCTTCGAGATCAGCTCCCTCTCCTCTTTCGTGATCCTCCCTTCGTTCTCCGCCTCGTAGAGCTTCATCAGAGCGGAGGAGAGCAGGTCGCGCTCCACCATGATCGTCCTCATGTCCCTTCGCGATCGCTCCAAGTCCGGGGCGGACACGCTAGTCGTTGTCACTCTTCCCCGCACGTCTCGAGATGCCGCCACGACCTTCTCCTGCTTCGGCCTCGCGTAGAAGACCACGTAGGTGACTACCACGCCTAGCCCGGCCCCCACGGCGCCGGCCAGCACGGGCGTGACGAAGTCGACCATGAAGAAGATTCCTTGCACGAGCTACGGCTTGTTTGGTATTAAAGGTAGATTCGTTCGCGTCAGCTCAGTCGGCTGACGCACCCCAGTCCAATCCACGTTCACGCAGGAGGAGGAGAAATCATGATGATGTTGTCTCCCCTCACTATCAGCGTCCCCAGCGAGCTCGAACCGCCGTCTTCCGCGACCTCCTCAGCCTTCTCGAGCGAGAGATTCATGTGCTGGTCGAATCCCTGCAGCGTCCCTCTGATCATCTTGCCCCCCTTCAGCTTGATGAGCACTATCTTCCCGACGCTCTCGTCGAGCACCTTCACTGCCATGTCTACCGACATTCGCTACCCCTTGTGGCCGCCGTCTCGAACGGATTTATTTAAGGTGTCAGATTCGCGAAGCCGGATGAAGAAGTGGGTCCTGTCTCATCGCGACTCGGCAGAGATGCTCGCCAAAGTCGAGGGCTCGGTAGGTAAGAGTCTCGGACTCGGACGGTCGGTGCAGGCTAACTGCGCGGAGCCTGAGGAAGGCGTAGTCTTCGTCGACTTCGACGGCTACGTCTTCCTGCGCGAGGGCGAAAGGTTCGTTCCCTTCTTGGGCTGCCAGAAGGTCCTCGACCTGTTCCCCTCGGCCGTGGTCGACGAGGGAGCGATCAAGTATCTCCTCAACGGCGCGGACGTGATGCGGCCAGGCGTCAGGAGGATGGACGATTGGGGAGGGGTCGGTGCCGTAGTGGTCGTCAAGGAGGAGAAGAAGGGCAGGTCCATCGCCGTCGGAACTTCGACGGTCCCGGGCTCAGAGGCGATGTCGATGACGAAGGGGAGTTGCCTGAAGAACCTGCACTACGTCGGGGACAAGTACTGGGCACTGCACAAGAAGCTGTAGTGACGCGACTCGGCCAGCCCGACGCTGCCCTTCACTTTCGCGACACCCTCCCTTTTTATGCCGAGAACGAAATCTCGCCCTTCTGAACATTACGTTACAAGTTGGTCTAGGAATTTCGCGCCCGTGATAGAATTGGGACGCCGCTTCAGGCTTAATAACAGGGTTTGGCTCAAAGGAGAAAGAGGTAGAAATGTCAGGAGTGGTCCAGGAGAGGAGGCTCGAAGGAAAGAGCAAGGAGATCCTTCTGAAGGCGCTTGCTCTGAAGAGCATAGAGGACCTCCCCAAGATTCAAGAGGACATCAACAACAAGACTATCGTGATACTGAAGGTCACGCCGCTCGCACAGAAGAGCCTCGACGAGCTGAAGTCCTCCGTCGAGCAGCTCTACGAGTTCGCGACCTCCGTTGGCGGAGACATCGCGCGGCTGGGGGACGAGAGGGTCGTGATAACGCCGCCAGGTGTCAGGATCTGGCGCGGCCTGCAGTGACTCGCCGCGTAGGTTTCTCGCTCGCCAGGTCTGCGCGCATCTCCCAGGTGCGCTCCCATCCGAGCTTGGCGTAGACCCTCCTCCCCTTCTTCGACGCGTGGAGCGTTATCTCGGGATACCCGTGTCCTCGGGCCCAACGCTCCGCCTCCCTGACGACAAGGGAAGCGACCCCCATCCTCCTGAACCTCGGGTCGGTGAAGACTGACATGAGGTACGGCGTCAGCCTCGCCGGGCGGCCTGGGGAAGGCTGCACCTCTCGAAGCCATACGCTTCCTCCTCCGGCTATCTCCCCTGAAGCCGTCTCCACCAGGTAGCACCGCAGCACCCCTTCCTGCATCTTCTTCCTCGCCCACTCACCGTAAGCCGAGTCTCCCACCGAGTGCTCCTCGGGCGTCCGTGGGCGCATGTCTTCGAACATCTCGTGCCGCTGGCGGACGAGCTCTCGGACGTCCTTCGGGGTGGCTACCCTGAGGTTGAATGTGACGTCGGCGCCCCGGCGCGCAGATTTCCGCACCAAACCCGTTCACGCACGCCAGCAGGACGCAGAGGCGCCCAGTCGTCCTCGTGACTGCGCCCTGTCCACCGTCCCGTTACACCTCGGGGGTAGAAGTGACCGTCATCGCGTAGTCGGAGGCGAGCTTCTTCGCCTTCGGCGAGATCTCGCCTGTGGCGATTATGTGCATCGCAACGTCGGTGTCGAGCTGTTTGATGAACGACGTGATGACGCTCTTCTCGTCCAGCGCCCCCATCAGGTCGTAGCCGTGCATGCTGCCGTCTTTCGCCCGGGCCAGCATGCTGAAGACATGTGTCACGCCCGACCTCCCTTCGACCTTGTTGTCGGTCAGCTCGTACCCGGCAGCAGAGAGCTTGCTCGTGAGGTCCGCGGCGAACGACGCTTCGAGAGGCGTCGTCGGGGGTCCCTTCAGCGCTTCAGACACCTGGGCGTATGAGAGTGTCCCGAGCTCCAGCGCCGCCACCTCTTCGCGGAGCCGCGTGTACAGGCCGAGCACCGCGACGCCCTTGGCTGTCAGCATGTAGACCGCCCTGCTGCCCTCGACCTTCCTCGTAACGAGCTGGTTCCTCGTCAGGGCTTCAAGGTAGAGCAGGAGGCCCTTCCACGAGAGGTTGGCCTTCTGGATTATCCTCGTCGGCTTCTCCGTCCCCTCGGAGATGACTCGCAGTATCTCGCAGGCGATGTCGAGCCTCGATCTCCTGCCGATCGTCTCCCAGCTCTGGTCTTCCAGCAAGGGAATTCCTGAGTCTTCCCACTTCACCGATATAAACTCAAGTTGGACCAGACACTGCCTGGCCTTCTGTCCGGCAAGGCAGTTTAAGAGAGACCTCCGCTGCAACTGAGCCAGTGCCGGTCTCAGACTATCTTCGAGAAATCCGTTCCAAGATCGGTCACGAGTTGCTTCTCATCCCTTCGGTAGCGATTATCGTGCGGAACGAAGAGGGAGAGGTGCTGCTTACAAAGGACGCGGGGTTCGACGAGTGGTTTCCTCCAGGAGGCGGCGTCGAGCCTGACGAGTCCCCGAGAGATGCCGCAATAAGGGAGATGCGCGAAGAGACGGGTCTGGTTGTCGAGCCCATCCGAATCCTGGGGGTCTATGGAGGTAAGGAGTTTCGCGTTAAGTATCGGAACGGAGATATCGTGTCTTACGTTACGACTGTCTTTGAATGCGAGGTGACTTCGGGGAAGATGGCCCCTGACCACGACGAAGTCCTCGACGTCAGATTCTTCTCGAAGGCGGAGGTGGACTCGATGCCGATCTCACAGATGGCAAGAATCATCCTGCATGACGCCTTCAACCAACCGTGACGGTGCGCCAGGCGGAGTCCGATGACCGTCAGTACACTCTGATTGCCTCTTGCACGTCTGGGTGCAAGGCGGGGACCCGATAGATCCGCTGTATAGCATAGGCGAGGTTCTCGGTCTTCCTCTTCTCGCCGTGGTTTACGAGCACCACCTGCAGCTTCGGCCTCAGCTTTCCTATGAACCTGATTATCTGGTTGTAGTCGCTGTGGCCGCTGAACCCCTCGACCTTCTGGACCGCTGCCCTGACGTCCACTATCTTGATCTTACCGCTCTGGTCCATCAGGCTGGCCTGGCTGCTCCCGTCGAGGACGCGCCTCCCGAGCGTCCCCTGCACCTGATATGAGACGAATAGTATCTTGTTCTTCTCGGAGGGGGCGATGTTCTCGAAGTAGTCGAGAACGGGCCCACCCTCTAGCATCCCGGACGTCGCCATTATTATCGCCGGCCCTTCGCGGTATGCCTCCTCCCTGTTTGACGGGTGCTCGACCTCGGTGAAGTACTCTGACCTGAATGGGTTGATCCCTTCCTCGAGTATCTTCGTCCTAAGCTCCCTCGAAAGATAGTCCGCGTACGACACGTGGATAGCGGTCGCTTCGGATATCATCCCCTCGGTGAACACTGGCGCCTCGACCAGCGCCTTGCTCCTCATGTACTGGTCGATCACGAGGAGTATCTCCTGCGCCCTCCCGACGGCCGGGATCGGGATCAGCACCTTCCCTCCGTTCTTCAGGACTCCGTTGATCGCGTTGACGAAGTTCGCCTCCACCTCCTCCCTCAGGGGCATGATGTCCTCCTTCGCGCCGTACGTGCTCTCGGTGATCAGCGTCTCGACCCTCGGGTAGTTCCACGTGGCCGAATCGAAGAGCTGCGTCCTGCCGTACTTGTAGTCCCCGGTGTACACGATGTTGTGCGCCCCGTCTCCGATGTGCAGGTGTACAGTAGCCGATCCGAGAATGTGCCCGGCATTGTTGAACACGAGCTTGATGTCGGGAGAGATGTCCGTCACCATCCCGTACGGCAGCGTGATCGCATGCTGCACCATGTCTCGGATGTCCTTCTGGTCGTAGATCAGCCTCCCACCTTCGATCTGCGCTATCTTCACGAAGTCGTTCTGCAGGAGCGTCATCAGCGGAAGCGTCGGCTCCGTGCAGTAGACGGGCCCCTCGTAGCCGTACTTGTACATAGCAGGGAGGAACCCCATATGGTCCAGGTGGGAGTGGCTTATCACGATCCCGTCGATGTCCCGAGGGGAGACGTCGGCCCAGTCGAGCCTCGGATAGGCGTCCCAAGTGTTCCTCGAGCCGGGGTGAATGCCGCAGTCGAGGAGGATCTTGCTCTCCGAAGTCTCGACGAGCAAGCAGGACCTCCCTACCTCTTGGAACGCTCCTAGGGTCTTGATGGTCACGTGTTCGGACGAGGTCAGCCTCGGCCTGAAGATCGCCTCTCCGAGCTCCCTGTAGAATTTCTCTCGCGCGTCGCTCCCGACCTTCATCGCATAGTACACGTTCTGTATAGCGGTCGACTTCAAGTGGGGCGCCTTCCTCACTTTCACCTTCCATCCGGTCTGGTCCATCAGGGCGCCGAGGTCGAACCCGGCCTCCTGCGACAGCACCCGAGGGTTCCCGGCCTCTATCGTGATTTCGCCGAGGGCGTCGTCGAAGAAGAAGTTGCTCGCCTCCGCCTCAGGGGGCGTCATCCTCTCCAGAACCTGCCTCGCCTCGGCTTCCTCCTTCCTGATTGCCTTCTCCGTCCTCGTCACCACGCGCTTCTTCAGGGAGTTCACTATCTCCGAAATCACGTAGCTGTTGTTGTGCAGGAACGCCGGGTTCCGGGTGTAGAGAGCTATCCGAGGGCCCTCGTACTCTATCCGAGTGATCTTAGCCTCCGCTGGGATTGTGTTCAGTATCGCACCCATAAGGGTGGCACCGTTCGCTTTCTGTTCCAAACTTAATCGTTAGACTTGAACTGCTGGAGGAGCCTGTCCTTCTCCTGCTCCGGGATCTCCCGGAACCCCGACTGGTCGAGGACGGCGACGTCGAAGTGGTCGCCTGTGGCCACGTTCCTCCTGGTGGCGGCGATAATCGCCTTGGCGGCGAGCGGGTAAGCCTTCGCCGCGGGCATCCCCTCCTTGTACTCCGACTCGAGTATGCCGTATGCGACCGGGGACCCGCTCCCTGTCGACACTACCCTCTCCTGGTTGATCGACCCAAAGAAGTCGACGTTGAATATCGAACCCCCCTTCGGGTCGACGCCCCCGACGAGGACGTCCGCGATGAAGGGGTACAGTCTCGACGAGAACAGGACATTGGAGACCACCTGCGCGGCTGCCTTGACGGGCATCTGCCTCCCGCGCTCGATCCTGTAAAGACTGGTCTGGTACTTCAGGATGTCGACCACGTTCTGCGCGTCAGCGACGCCTCCTGATATGGTCATGGCGATGTTGTCATCTATCTTCAGGAGCTTCTTCCCCCTTTTGTGAGCGATGAACCCTCCGGCGGTCACCCGCGTGTCCGTGGCGAGGACGACGCCATCGGCGCAGACGAGACCCACCGTCGTGGTCCCGTGATAAGTGGCCGAACCCAGCGTCCTGCCGCCGACCTCGTTTGAGTCTCGTGAAATCATGCCTACAAACACCTTCAGAACGGACGAGGGCCCGTGACGCCCGTTCCTTATTTAATGTTTCCCGGAAATCGGCAGAAAATTCCAGACATGAAGCAAGTGCAGCGACTTCCGCCCAAAGCTTCGCAGTGAGCTTAAATCGATTGTCGCTCCGTCGGCCCCCGTGGCGACCGCATCTCATCTGATGACGCTCCCGACTAAGGTGCTCATCGGGGAGGGCGTCCTGTCACAGCTCGGGGAATTCATCGAAGGCCCAGGAGGCAAGAGGATGGTCGCGGTGGCCTCAGGCTCGAAGGTCAGGTCAAAGGTCAAGGAGACGATAGACTCGTCGCTCGGAGGGCGGGCCATGTGGATAGAGGTGGCCGCGGCGGACACGAAGAACGTCGAGCGCGTAGTTCGCGAGAGCGCAGAGACAGGCTGCATCGTGGGCGTGGGAGGGGGGAAGAGCGTGGACGTCGGCAAGCTGGCCGCCTTCCGCAGGCACGTCCCATTCTTCTCGGTCCCGACGAGCGCGTCGCACGACGGGATATCCAGTCCTTTCGCCTCGCTGAAGGGGCTAGACAGGCCCTACTCGGTCATGGCGCTGCCGCCGGTCGGGATACTCGCGGACCTTGGCGTGATCGGCTCGGCCCCCAGGCGGCTTCTCTCATCTGGATGCGGGGACCTCGTCTCGAAGCTCACCGCCGTCAAGGACTGGCAGCTCGCGGGCAGGGTCACTGGGGAGTACTACGGAAGCTATGCGGCGAGCCTCGCACTGATGAGCGCGAACGTCGTCCTGGAGGGCTCGCGCAGGATAGGCAGGTTCGGGGCGGATAGCGTGAGGGACGTCGTGGAAGCCCTGATCAGCACTGGCGTCGCAGCAGGAATCGCAGGAAGCTCCAGGCCATGCAGCGGCTCGGAGCACCTGTTCAGCCACTACTTGGACTCGATCTCCCCTGGTGCGGGGCTCCACGGCGAGAAGTGCGGCATCGGCACCATAATGATGGCCAAGCTGCACGGGCTCGACTGGCGAGCCGTCAGGTCGGCGCTCGCGCACGTCCGTGCGCCCGTTGCCGCGGCGGAGATAGGGGTGAGCGAGAACGAAGTCATCGAGTCGCTCGTCAGGGCGAGCTCGATCCGTCCCGACAGGTATACCATCCTCTCGCGCAGGCGCCTGACGAGGAAGAGCGCCGCAGCCCTCGCGGCCTCGACCGGCGTGATCTAGCTCGTCTGTGTACTTGCCTGCGCCGGGGCGGCCGCCTTGGCCGTCGCCTTCTTTCGCCTCGACTTGGGGGGAGTCGTCGGGGACGGTGCTGCTTCGCTCTTGGGCTTCGCCTCCTCCTTCGGGGGCTCCGGCTTCGCCGCGTTGGCGTTGGCGAACCTCTCCGTGAAGGTCATCTCGGAGATCGCCGGTACGAACTTGAAAACGTCGTTGGAAACCCCGCGCTTGATGATTTGCAGCCCCTCAACGAGGAAGAGGTCCTCGGGGATCGCTACGTCCAGCTTCCCCTCCTGCAGCTTGATTGTCAGCTTCCCCCCCTCGCCTGCGAACCTCCTGTCGATCAGCGCCTTCACCTTGTCTTCGTCCGTCTCCACCTTCTTCGTCACTTCGAAGTCGTAGAGGATAGACTTCCCCGCGAGCCTGTGGTTGAAGTCGACCTGCGCTCTCCCCGACCCGATGAACCTCACGATGCCCACCCTGTCGTCGATGTCGACGCTGTCGCCCACCTCTAGCTCGTCCGCCTTGTCCCCGAACTTCCGCAGTGGGATCATCCTCGTCTGAGTTGGGTCGCGGAGCCCGTACGCCTTCTGGGGCGGGACCTCGATCTGCTTCTTCTCCCCCACGTCCATCTTCTTGACCTCGTCGTCGAGACCAGAGATGAGCCACCCTTCGCCTACCGCCACGAGCCTTGGCTCGTACTTCCTCGTCGCGTCGTAGATGTTGAGCTTCTTCGCCTCCTCCTCGCGAGTGGACTCGATCCCCTCCCCCGTCGCCTTCACGGTGGCGGTGACATTCGCGAAGATGAGCGTCCCCTTCTCAAGGGTCATGGTTTTCGACCAACCGCCGGGTTGGGTTTATAGCCTTTCACGAGGTCTTCGCTGAACCCAGCGTGTCCTTGACCGCTTTCAAGGTCCTGTTCACGAAGTTCTCGTTGACCTGGCCCATGCAGCCCACCCTGAAGACCTTGCCCGCGAACGGGCCGAACCCCCCTGCTACGACTATGCCGCTGTCGTGGGACATCAGCTTCCTGAACATCGCGTCGTCTACCCCCTCCGGGTAGTAAGACGCCACGACCGTCTTCGAGCGGACGCTCTTCTCTGCGACAGGCTTGAGCCCGATGGCCGCGAGCCCGTCGTACAGCAGGGCAGACATCGCATCATGCCTCTGGACTCTCTTCGTCAGACCCTCCTCTAGCAGCTCTTTGAGCGCCTCGTCCAGTGCGTAGAAGAGCGGGAGCGCGGGGGTGAACGGTGTCTCCCCCCTGGCGCCGTATTCGAGGTAGCGCGGGATGTCGAAGTACCGCGTCTGGGGTGGCGAGCTTTTCAGGAAGTCCTTCACCCGGTCGCTGACCGAGACCAAGGCAAGTCCGGGCGGGGCGGCAATGCACTTCTGGCTCCCGGTGATGCACATGTCGACTCCCCAGTCATCAACCGGGATCGCATACCCGCCCAGGCTCGATATCGCATCCACGACCGCGAAGGCTCCGTGGTCTCTCGCCATCTTACACGCCTCTCTGACATAGGGCGCGGCCACCCCGGTGCTCGTCTCGTTGTGGACGAGGAAGAGGGCCTTGAACTTCCCGAGGCTGTCCATGGCCTCCCGAAGCTGGTCCAGCGAAGGGACCTTCCCGAAGTCCGACTTGACTTGAAGCGCATGGCCTCCAGCTCCCTCAACTGTCTCGGCCAGCCTTCCGCTGAATTCACCGAACACAGGGACCACCGCGGCGTCTCCTGGTCTGATGATGTTCCAGACGGCCGCTTCGACGCCCCCTGTCCCTGACGAGGAAAAGACAATCGTGCTCCCCTGCGTCTGGAAGAGATGCTGGGTCTTCCCGAGTATCCCCTTGTAGAGCTCCCGGAACGAGTCCCCCCTGTGGTTTATGACAGGTCTCAGCATCGCCTTCATGACCCTCTCCGAGACGTTCGTGGGGCCAGGCAGCATGATCAGCTTCTGCTCGTTCTCCATGGCTCTACCCTCTAAGGTCCTTCCGCATAAGCGCTGTCACCCGTTCCACGCCCCCGAAGTGCTTGACGAGCGTAGCCACTTGGACGGGGACGAGGCTTTCCCAGTTCTTCCTTTCGAGGATTCTATCCCTGACGTTGGTCGCCGAATAGCTGCTCCTGTCCAGATAGGGGACCGCGCCCACTTCAATTCCTTCCTCCTTAAAGAGCGAGAACGTGAGCGCGTCGTTCGTGAACACGATATCGAACTTGGGGACCATCGACTTCACCGTGGCAACCCACAGGGAGTGGGAGTCCGCGTCCGCAATCGGTATGGCCATCCATTTCGCCGGGTCGACGCCGTTGCCGTCGAGCGCGCTCTTAATCATAGCGATTCGTTCGCCAGCGGTGAACGGGTTGTCCCTTTCGTGGCTACGCTGTGCGCTTCCCACCACGACGTACAGGTACTGTACCTTCGTCAGCGCGTGTTTGACAGCCGCGAGATGCCCCAAATGGAACGGCTGGAACCGGCCCACCATGAGACCGACTCGCAATCCTACTCGTTCCACGCGCCTGATGTGCTCTATAATAGCGTTCTCGGCGGATTCGCACGCGCGACTCGACCCGGGCCCTCGGGGATGCGACGGACGCTCATCGCTTTATCCCTCCGCTACAGGGCGGAACACGTGGAGATGCTGGAGGTCGACGGATCCTATGGGGAAGGGGGCGGGCAGATCCTGCGGACGGGTCTCACATTGTCGGTCGTCAAGGGTCGTCCGGTGCATTTCTCGAACATCCGCGCCGGCCGCGAGGTCCCAGGACTGCGGAGACAGCATGTCGGATCCCTGAAGGCCCTCGCAGCGGTCTTCGACTGCAGCATACAGGGTGCAGAGGTCGGCTCGTCAGAGGTCACCTTCGTCCCCGGGCCCCCCAGGGCACGGAGCGTCTCCCTCGACATGGGGACCGCTGCGAGCATAACACTCGTCCTCCAGGCGGTCGTCCCCGCGGCCTCCCTCGTAGGTTCTGGCATCTCACTCGAGCTTGTCGGAGGGACGGACGTCCCATGGAGCCCCACCCTAGACTACTACTCATTGGTGGTGGGCAGAGCGTTGGGCGCTATCGGAATCGAGTTCACTGTCCGGGCTGAAAGGCGTGGGTACTATCCGGTGGGCGGGGGAAAGGTCATGGTCGAAGTGACGCCGTGCCCTAAGCCGCGACCCTTGCGCGTCCTCGACGCTCCTCCGAGGGCGGAGGCGAGCGTCATCAGCCGCTGTTCCCGCCTCCCGAAGAGCGTGGCGGAGAGGCAGCTGCAGTCGGCGTCCGCTGCTTTGGAGTCCGAAGGCGTGCGCGTCGGGGAGAGGGGGGCGTACGTGGAGGAGGCGGACTCGCCCGGCTCGTCCGTGCTCGTATCGACGACCACCGACTCAGTCTTCCTCGGGTCCGACGAGCTCGGCGCCAAAGGGAAAGCGGCAGAGGTCGTCGGAGCGGAGGCCGCGGGGAGGTTCGTCACCTACGTGCGCGCGGGGTCTACGGTGGACGACAACCTCGCCGACATGCTGGCGCCCATACTCTCTCTCGTTCCGGGCCGATCTGAGCTGCGAGCGGCGAGCGAGTCCGAGCACCTGTCGACGAGCATGTACGTCGCGAGGCTCTTTACCGGTTGCCGCTACGAGGCGGTGCAGGAAGGGGGCGGCGTGCTCATCATGGTCGAACCGTGATGCGAGGTCAGGCTTTCCAGCAGGTTCTGGCAAGTCGTCATTGGGTGACGACTGCTCAAGTCGATGCCGAAGCAGGACTGCGTCACGTGGCGCCAGGGAAATCCACTTTCTGACTATATAAGACAAAAGAGCCTGTTTGGGTTCCTTTCGCCAAATTGAGGTAAGCAGTCTTAAATAATTTGGAGCAAATGTTACCCTTGGTGGCTAACGCCCGCAAGGGGTCTTCCCCGAAAGGATGATGCCCGTGGATACGGGATGGGACAAGTAGGGAGAGATTCACCAAGTTATGTCCCCCCAGCTGTTCCTGAAACGCACCTTCGGCTCCAGTTGCGCGAAATACGTCCGGTTGTGGTTCTCGAAGTAGCTGAAAGCTGACCCGGCGCAATAGTCGGCAAGCTGGATGCACTTATCGTTTCTCGAGTCCCCGTGGGAGACCACGACGTCAGGCATCTCCTTTCCCAGTTCCCTAACTTGCCGCCACGAGAGCTTCTCAGAATGATAGTGATTGAACTCTTGTACTGACCGTCTTGGCATACTCTTGTCGATCATGAAGTGGACTTCCTTTAGGTCGTATGCCTGAACCACATTTGTAATCACTGAATTGACGACGATGTAGTTGTAGAGACGTGTCGGGTCTCTCTTCAAGCTGGGGCTTACAGCGTCTTTGTCGGCGACGAAGTAGCCAATCATGACGTCATGCTGGACTACCTCCGAGAGAACCTTGGCACGGACCACCTCCGAATCCCTTGAGAATTTGAACTCGGCCAAGTCCCATCTGTGCCGTTGGTGGAGTCTCTTCCTCAGACGGTTGAGGTCTATCCTGACTCGTTCTGGACTGGCCACGACTACGTAAGCAACGATGATTGTCTTGCTTGAAGTGTCCCTAAAGCCCAGGTCCCCGGCCTCATCCACGAACACGAACAAGGAGTGAAGGGTGACTTCCCCAGTTCTTATCCAAGTCAGCCACGCCGGCCAACGACCCTTGACAGCACCCTGAACCTTAAGGGTAGCAGCAGCCCAAGAGAGACTTCGCATAACCTTCCGGCACAATGTCTAAAAAGGCGGGGTAGCTCGGCGGCCCGAGAACCGATGTCCTACGAGCAGTTTCTCCCGGGAGCTACGGCCGTCGGGATCACCTACAAGGACGGCGTCGTGTTAGGAGCCGAGAGGCGGATCACGCTAGGGAGCTTCGTCAGGAGCAAGTCGGGACGGAAAGTCTTCAGCGTGACCGACACCGTCGGCGCGGTCTGCGCCGGCATGGTCGCCGACATGCAGGCGCTGGTCAAGGAAGTGTCGGTCTACTCGAAGCTGAAGGAGCTCGAATCCAGGAAGCCTTTGAGGCCCAACTCTGTCGCAAAGCTGATGTCTACTCTGATGTTCCAGAACAGGTACGCCCCTCTCCTCACGCAGGTCATCCTAGGCGGGGTCGGCGAGAAGCCAGTGGTCTACGTGCTCGACCCGCTCGGCAGCGTGATTTCCGACGTGTACGCCACGGTCGGGACGGGGGAAGAGACGGCGATCGGCGTCGTCGAAGCGGGGTACCAGGAGGGGATGCCACAGAAGGCTGCGAGGGACCTCCTCGTCTCGGCGATAAAGGCGGCAGTCGCAAGGGACGCCATGAGCGGGAACGGGATAGACATCCTCACCGTCGACAGGACCGGCATAAAGGAAGAGTCCGTCAACCTGTAGGGGGCGGGCCAGATGTGGACCTACAAAGGCGTCAAGGTTCGCTGGCTCGGGCACGACTCGTTCGTCCTGCAGGGGACGCGGACGGTCATGATCGACCCTTTCAAGGCGAAGGGGGACTACAAAGCCGATGTCCTTCTGATATCGCATGAGCATCAGGACCACCTCAGCGAGGATGACATCAAGCGGTTCTCAGGGCCCGCGACAACGATCGTGGCGCCCACGATCTGCGAAGGGGCGTTGAACGCCTTCCCACAGGAGAAGCGGTTCGTGTCGCCTGGCTCGAAGATCGACGTGAAGGGCGTCTCCATCGAAGCGGTCCCGGCCTACAACCTGAACAAGTTCAGGGAGCCAGGGAAGGTGTTCCACCCGAAGGCCGACGGCCGGGTAGGCTATGTCGTCCGCCTGGACGGCACGAGCTTCTACCACGCGGGGGACAGCGACGCCACCCCTGAGATGCAGGCGCTAAAGGTGGACGTTGCCTTTCTCCCCGTCTCAGGCACGTACGTGATGACGGCTGAAGAAGCGGCCGTGGCGGCGAAGGCTATGAAGGTGGATGTGGTCGTCCCGATGCACGTGGGGTCGATCATCGGGTCGATGGCGGACGCCGAGAGGTTCCGGACGCTCGTCGGGGCCAAGCCGTCGGTCCAGATTCTGGAGAGGGAGTAGCCCTATTCGGGGACGCTGTCGGACCTGAGCTTCCCGTTCTCGACCTTGACGAAGAGGTACCGGTTGTCGGCGAACACGAGCGTGAGCTCGTTCTCTTTCTCCTCTACGGTCAGGAGAGCCTTTCCCACTATGCCGTCAAACTTCGCCATCGTCTCGTCCCGCCCCGGTGCCAGCGTATTTCTGCGTTGCCGGGGTGCCTGAGGCGTAGGAGGTGAGCGCGACGGACCTCCCACCTTCGGCCACCTTCTCGACGGGGCGTCCGGTGGCGGCCTTCACGAGTTCCCTCACAACCTCGTCGATGCTCCTGCGTCGTCCTTCTGTTTTGAGTCGCTTGAGCGCTCTGTGAGTGTCTTCGTGCACCTTGACGGTCTTCTCCATGCCGGCTGATGGCGGGTCTCCCCGTATTTAGCCTGAGGACTCTTTTGACTCGGTATCGTCGCGAGTTCATCATCTGCCCGGGAGCTTACTCCGGACTATGACTGGGACGGCGTTCACCTCATCGTCAGGCCCCGATGGCCCCCCCTCGATTTAGGCTTTATCTGCGGCATCGGACGCGAGGGGGCAGATGAGCTTCCTCAATGACATCAGGGTGGTAGACGCGACGCGGCTCCTCCCGGGGGGCTTCTGCACCATGCTCCTCTCCGACATGGGCGCCAGCGTCGTGAAGGTCGAGCAGCCGGGACTCGGCGACTACATGCGGTCTACGCCTCCCACCGTAGAAGGCGTGAGCCCTGTCCACTCGACCGTCAACAGGAACAAGCTCAGCATAGGGGTCAACCTGAAGTCGAAGCAGGGCAAACTGATTCTACACAGGCTCGTCCGGTCAGCCGACGTCTTCGTGGAGGGGTTCCGCCCCGGGGCGATGGAGAGGCTCGGCTTCTCGTTCGATGACGTCCGTCGTACGAACAGGAGGATCATCTACTGCTCGATTTCGGCGTTCGGGCAGAGGGAGAGCATCAGCTCGACTCCAGGGCACGACATCAACTTCCAGGCCATCGCAGGGACTCTCGGCTACCCCGGCAAGGCACAGGTCCCTCTCCTTCAGCTAAGTGACCTTGTGTCGGGGACGTACGCCGCGCTCGCAATCGTCGGTGCGATCGCCGGGAGAAAGCGCGGGGTGCACATCGACGTCCCGATCGCGCCTTCGCTCCTGTCGTGGACGGTACTCCCGGCCTCCTCGTACTTCGTGACCGGCAGATCCCCCAAGAGGGGCGAGAGCCTGATTTTCGGGTCGACGCCGTATTACAACGTCTATGCGACGTCCGACGGCGGCCACGTGGCGGTCGCTGCCATAGAGCAGGAGTTCTGGCACAACCTTCTGAGTGTCGTCGGCGCGCCAGAGCTCGAAGAGCTGAGGTTCGGCACTCAAAAGGAGAGAAGGCGCGTCTCCAAGAGGCTCGCAGAGATCTTCGCGTCGAAGACGCGCGACCAGTGGGCTGAGCTGCTGGAAGGGAAGGAGACGTGCTCAAGTCCGGTCGCGTCGGTCGGGGAGGCGCTCGAGAGCGCATGGGCTCAGAGGACGGGGGTACTCGCCAGGATACCTGGCGACGGCCGCGTGCTTGACTGGCCCGTGCACGTGCGGCCCGGGAGACGGAAAAAGCGCCAGACCTCCGCCCCCACTCTGGGTCGAGACACTGGAGCCATCCTCTCATCTCTCGGATACGGCCCCGCAGAGGTGGAGCGGCTGAAGAGGGTCGGGGCGGTCGAGTGAGCCGTCTCCTTTAACTGAAAGCACTTTCGCCGCGCCGTTGTGAAGGCGGACGACGTGCGCGTGGTGGCCGTGCTCGGAGCAGGCGTCATGGGCCACGGCATCGCCGAGGTCGCCGCCCTCTCCGGGTATGACCTGCGGCTTTACGACGTCGAGGAAAGGTTCCTGAAGACAGGCCTAGACGGGATAAGTTGGAGCCTCTCCAAGTTCGTCGAGAAGAGGTCCATCACCCGGGACAAAGCCGAGGAGACGATGGGGAGGATCCGCGGCACCCTCGTGCTCCGGGAGGCCGTGAGCGACGCTGATGTCGTCATCGAGGCCGTCCCCGAAGACCTCGAAACAAAGCGGCGGCTGTTCGCCGAGGTCGACGCTCTCGCCCCTCCTGGGGCGCTCTTCGCGTCCAACACGAGCACACTCCCGATAGGGGAGCTCGCAGCGGCGACCAAGAGGAG
>JASHOZ010000018.1 GCA_030038395.1 Nitrososphaerales archaeon | reverse complement strand
AAGGCTAGCATGATGAAGATAGTGCTCGCCTCTCCGAAGGCCAGGAACAGGAAGGCAGCGTTGCGGACGCCTTCGCGGTTTCCCTTCCCCTCCAGTATCATGAAGAAGGAGGCGATCGTCATCGACTCCCACCCTATGAGGAAGAGCACCGCGTCGCCGCTCGTCACTATGAGCACCATTGAGAGCATCGTGAGCATCAGTAGCGACGAAAGAGTGCCTGGATAGTCGTCGTCATAACCGAGTGAGAAGATGCAAGCCCCGATCCAAACGAGAGAGGCGATGAGGAGGAAGTAGGAGTTGAACGGGGTGATGACCAGCTGAGCCCAACTGGTAGGTGAGGTCTGCCAGAGGTCGACCGTCAACGCGCCCCCTCCCAGTAGAACTGCCGAGGACACGAGCGCGCCGAGGGCGGAACCCAAGACGCCGAGCGAGTAGGCGACCTTCCTACTGACTGGGCCCGCGAACGCACCGGCTGCGAGAGTGGCGAAGACGGCGGTAACGAGAATGGAGAGCAGGTCACGTGGGATCAATGGATGGCTCGACCTCCAGTCTTGCCTTCCAGTCTGCCGGTCGCCAGCAGCAACCCCTCGAGAATCTGGATAGGGGATGGCGGACACCCGGGGATCACTACGTCGACCGGGACCGCACCCTGGACCGGTGAAGCGAATCCTTCAGTGTCCTGGAAGACGCCCCCGCTTATGGCGCATGCCCCGGCCGAAATGACGAGTTTGGGCTCGGGCATGCTCTCGTAGGTCCTCTTTAGCGGCTCTACCATTGACTTGTTTAGAGCCCCGACCACTATCAGCGCGTCGGCATGCTTCGGCGAATTGGTGAAGAAGATTCCTAGTCTGTTGAGGTCGTAGTACGGAGTGGCGAGGTTGAGAACCTCGAGGTTGCACGCATTGCAGGACCCCACATCGATCATCAGGATGTGGAAGGACCTCTTGAATGGGCTTGGGCCCTTAGGCGACGCACCGTCATTCGCCTGGACTGTCTGAGCGAGAAGGGCACTTTCCCTTCCTTCGGGACTCTCGTCGAACCGAAAACCCGCGCCCGAACACCTCTGACAGAACACGCACTTGCCAAGCTGTATTCTCTTTTCAGAGGGAAGGATCGCCCCGGAAGGACAGAGCTCGCCTCCCGCCTGCCAGTCTGAGCTTGGAGCGGCAACAGGCGGCACCGCTCGGGTGGGCACTTCGTCAATGGTAGGCGCGCGCCTGGGGTACTTGCTGGTCATGATCCCCTTCTTGACTCCGCGGAGGACCCAAATCTTTGGCAGCTCAAGTCACCTGTCCGAGTCCGCGTAGTTCAGGCCGAAGCTTTCGAAGGCGAACTGGAAGTCGGTGAAGACATTCCTTTCGAGACACTTGGCGAAAGGGAGCCAGTTCACGAGAGACGCTGGCCTGATGTGAAGGGCCTTGATTCGGCCGCGCTCGTCAAGCTCGACGACCTGTATGAGATCCCCGCTCGGGCTCTCGACCCTGCAGAAGGAGAATTCGGGCGAGGACATGATCGGCGCCCCGGAGCGAGCCTGGGCCGAGCATCCGTCTGATGGCATGCCATCGAGCAGCTCTCTCAGGGCTACCTCGCTGGAGTAGATCTCCTTGACCCTGACCATGGTCCGTGCCATCGTGTCGCCTCCGGGCTCGGTCTCGACATCGACATAGATGTCGCCGTAGGGTTCTATGGGGTAGGTCAGGCGGTCGTCCCACTGGACGTCAGAACCTCGAGCGGCCGGCCCCACGGCCCCCAAAGTCAGGGCGTCTTGTCTCGACAGTTGTGCCGTGGTCTGGAGCCTGTCCAGGAAGATCCTTGAAGACAGGAAGTAGTCGATCAGCCGGCGAAACTCCTGTACGATCGCCCGGATCGAACCGGAGAGCCGCTTCCTGTCCGTCTTCGAGAGATCCGCACTGACACCGCCGATTCTGTTGATTCCGAAGAGATATCTGTGGCCGAAGTAACGCGCATTGAGCCTGAGCACTTCCTCCCGGAGTATGTTCGCCTGCGCTGTCGCTACATTCTGGGCGGCTGCCTCGGACAGGCGGCCGAAGACGAAGAGGTGGTTGTAGATTCGTTCAAGTTCCATGGCCACAGCTCTTGTCCACTTCGTCTGCGACGGAACCCTGAGGCCGAGCGCCTCCTCGACGGCCGTCGCGAAACAGGAAGAGTATGCCGCTGAGAAGTTGCCCGCCGACCGTTCTATCAGTGGCAGGACGTCCTTCGGATCCCGTCCGACCGCCCTGTTCTCGACTCCTCGCTTCTTGAAGTTGACCTGAGGAACGACCTTGACTATGCGCTCCCCATAGGTTATGAACTTGAAGCCGCCGGCCTCCGGGACGCCATAGGAGACTGGCCCGTATGGGAAGGTGAAGACGCCGTATCCCTCGACCTTGCCTCCGAGGTCCAGGTCTACAGGTGAACCGGGCCGCGCCTGGAGGCCTCTGAGCAAAGGCCCGAACTCCTCGCCCAGCTTAGTAGGCAGTTCGCTCAGAATGGTCCTGTTGTTCGCCGTGTCCGAGAGGAGCGCGTAGTCCCGATCGCCAGCCTTGAAGACTGTCGACAGCTGTACCGGCCCTCCCGCCTCCTCCACCTGCCGCCTTTCAACGTACTTGGGCATCAACACGTCCTCTCCTCCCTCATCAGAGTCCAAACCCCGAGGCGGCATGCAGGACCGCCGGAAGCATGTACATTCCGATCACGAGGGAGACGGTCAGGTTCGCGAGTGGTATTGCCACTGAAGCCCAGTTCTCAGGCTGCGGGGCGGGTCGTCCCCCGTCTTGGCCGGCGGCCGAGCTCTCGCCATAGATCATGCGTATCGACTGTCTGTTCAGACCGATGAAGGCGTACATGTAGGCGACTGCGAGGAGAATGACAAGGGTTGTGTTTCCGACGCTCATCGCCTGAGCGAGGATCATGAATTCCCCGACGAAAACGCCGAAGGGAGGGGCGCCCGTCACACACAGGCACGAGAGGGTGAACAAGTATCCGCTGAGTCTCAGCCTCTTCGCTACGCCTTGGACCTCGGCCATGCTCTTGCTGTCGTAGGCCACGAGGATGTTGCCGGCTTCATAGAAGGCTGAAGACTTGCCGAAAGCGTGGGACATCACCTGGATTACGGCTCCGATGGCGCCTATCCCTCCGAGTGCGAACCCGACGAGTATCACCCCCATGTTCTCCATGCTGGAGTACGCAAGCATCCTCTTGTAGTTGCGCTGACTGCTCATTATCACGGCTGCCAGGAGTGCCGTGAAGACGCCGAATCCGATGAGCAAGGCTTGCATCTGGCTGAAGACTGCCGAGCCCCTGAGGAGCTCGAACGTCCGGACCAGCGCGTAGATCGAGGTGGGGAGGAGGATTCCTGAGAACATCGCGCTGACGGGGGACGGGGCCTCGCTGTGGGCGTCCGGCAGCCATGCGTGCATGGGAGCAATCCCTGCTTTGGTTCCATAGCCCACCAGTGCGAATCCCACAGCTAGGGCCATCAAGAGGTCGCTCGACGGAGATTTCTCGAGAAGTTGAGAGATAGCCAGCGAACCCTGAGAGTAGTAAAGGAGGATGACTGAGAGCAGAGAGGCGACGAGTCCAGCCGACACGATCAGAGTGTACCGCCATGCGGCTTCGATGCTCGTGCGTTCCCTCTCCAACGCCACCAGCAGCGCGCTCGTCACGGTGGTCGCTTCGATGGCAATCCACACGAATCCGAAGTCGTTGACGGTCACGGCCAAGAGCATCGTGAACGTGAAGAGGTCGACGAGGGAGTAATACCACCTGAAGCGCATGAAAGGCTCCTTGATTCTCTTGATATAGAATGCAGAATATCCTACGGAAGTGAGGAACACCGCGGAGATGGTGACCACCATTATGCGCGTCAGACCATCAGCGTAGAAGTATCCGAAGACGCCGGAGGTGCCGAGAAGAAGCACGAGCGTCGACACGGCGACGGTCGTCGCTGCCGCCGCAACTGACGCGACGAGTTCGATTCCGTCCCTCGGGAGGAGGGAAACGGCGGCCCCAGCCGCAGGGGCTCCGAGGAGAACCGCGAAGAGAATTATCTGATCCAATCCACCGCGTCACCCGCTGAGCTCCTTCAGTTCCGGAGGCTCAAGAGTCAGGAAGACGTCCCGGCTTGCCGAGAGGATGACACCGACCAGCACGACTCCTAGGACGTCCAAGACTACGGCGAACTCGACAAGAAGAGGTATCGAGGGAGCAATCAGAGCACCCGCGTAGAGGACCGCATTCTCCTCCTCGAGGAAGCCAGTCATCTGCATAAGCGCGTTCCTCCTGGTGAATATGAGCAGGAAGCTGAGCAGGAGGAGGGCGAACGGCACCGATGCCAAGGGATCGATAGACGCGGGAAGCAGGACGGACCTGAATATCGCGTAGCCTCCGATGACGAAGATGATGCCGACGATTATCAGAGAGGGAATCCTCTGTCCCGTGCCTGTCTCCCTGAGGCTATGCTTGAAGTTGCGGACCTGGAAGAGCATGACCCTTGGAATGAGAATCCCTCTTACCACGGATGTAATCACGGCCAGATAGACAAGATCGATGTCTCCAGACTGGAAGTAGAGCACTACGAAGAGGGCCGAAATCGCGAATGACTGGAACGAGATGGCTCTGATGGTCGGGTCGACGAAGCTCTGCCCCTGCATGTACAGCGCAGATAGGATGACAAGGATGCCGAACAGGCCGGAGAGTTCAGCCAGGAGCGTCGCGTTCAAGCCGCCACCCCGCCGCCCACCAGGAAGAAGGCGATGACCGCGAGGAGCCCGAGACTGAAGGAAATCGCCAGGAAGTCGAGTATCTTGAAGAGTCGAAGCTTGGCGAACGTCTCCTCAGTCACGACTACTACGCAGACGAGTCCCATCAACTTCAGGAACAGTGTGCCCACAGAATAGAAGCCACCCGCCAGGGTAACGCTGCTTGAGAGGCCCCACGGCAGAGCGAATACGTTCAGGAACACTGACATCAGCATCAACTGCTTCATGTAGCCCCCCCACCGACTCAGAGCAAGGAGCTTCCCGGAGTACTCCATGGCGCGAGCGTCGTCCAGCATCCCGAACTCCATGAGGCCCGAACTCTCCACTGGAAGCCTCCCTGTCTCGAAGAGAAGCAGCATGAAGAACGCCCCCGTCACGAGTAGGTGCGTCGCCGAGAGATACCAAGAGGATGAGGTGGCCAACAGATTATTCGTGACGTACGGATTGTTCGTGCCTGAGATTACGGCGACTCCGAAAAACACCATGATGAGCGTCGGTTCTGCTAGAGCGGCGAACGAAGCGCTTCTGCTCGCGCCCAGAGATGTGTAGTTGGTGTGTGCGTCTATAGCTGCGACTATGGCTACGACGCCGGCGAGACCGAACATCAACGCGCCGCCCAACAGGTCCAGGAGAACTCCGTAAGGTAGGGGATATGGAGTCACTACCGGGATTACCAGAGCAATGACGAGGTAGGCGCTGAAGGCCACGAACGGGGCGACGATGAAGAACCCAGACGACCCCTGAGGGACGACCACCTCCTTCCTAAGGAGCTTCGCGAGGTCGAAGTAAGGCTGCAGGATGGGAGGACCATGCTTTGACTCGACCATGGCCTTCAGGCGGTTGACTATGCCTGCTATCAGAGGTGAGAGAAGTACAACCGTCCCAACTTGGACGACATTGATCAACTGCAGCGTGATTTGGTCTGCCAGTTTGCTTGACCAACTAGTACAGCTTCAGGTAGGTTCGATGTGGCTTAAACCCGGTCTGTTTCCGGAGAGATGATGTCCCCGGCTTCCTTGGCTCCAGACGACGGGTCGTGAGTCGCCACCCCTTGCCCTCGCGTCACCAACTGGTGGCCCTCTCGACTGCATAATTAAGTGTAACTCTGGTTACATCGATGCCGGGGAGGTCCTGACGGGAGTGGTCCGTTCGCCACCCTGAGGGGGCGCGCCACTCCGTCGGTCAGCCGGTGAGGATCCACCTGATCAGCGACCGCCTTCGCAGTCTGGACGAGGCTCTCTCTTTCCCGCTCAGCACGTACATGAACCCTCGGGAATTCGTCTGACCGCCCTTCCTTGGGTGAACGAAGTCGAGATACAGGAACCGTCTCGACGACAGTGACATGGTCCTGCGCTTGAGTATCCCGTGCGGTTCCTTCGGCCAGTCCGCTACGACATCGAACCCCTCCTTCGCATGCCTGTAAACTTCGTCGATGGCGTTCCTCTCGCCGCCGACCTCGGGGATGCCATCAGGCGTGACTCGATACACCTCCGCTCCCCGATCCTCCGCTACGCGCTTCTGAACCAAGACCGCAAGGCGGGCGAGGACGTGGTCGGCGAACGGAGGGACTATTGGCCGTACCTCGACGTGTTTGAATCTGGTGATGAGTCCTTCCACATCTGAGTATCTGCAGAACCTCCACGACGACTCGGATCCGAGCTGGTCGCTAAGGAGTGCCTGTAGGTAGCTCTCGTCCCCCCTCCAGGCTAGCCACATCATCATCGCATCCTCGGCGGCCCTTTGCGCCGGGTCACCGAATTGCGAGAAGATCCTCTTCGCCTCCAGTTCGAATCGTTCCTCCAAGCCATCGCCACCGTTTTGGCGCTTCTGTCCCTCCTCCCGCCTGGCAGGAACCACCGACGACATGCAGCTACTATCCTCCATGGGAGGCGCGATGATATTTAGATGTAACTATGGTTACACGAGCATCGGTCATGGGCGCGCGGACTGCCCGGCGTGACATGGGGGGAGTCTGAGCGGAGCCAGATTGGTCGCGTCAGCTAGGCGGGGGCAGTGTCGTGTCAATGCCCCGAAATATCTGTCTGTAGAGGTCCTGCCCGTGGCTTGTGCGAAGAGGCTCCCCCTCCACGATTCGGAACGTACGCGAACCGTCTTCCCCTCTTTGCGCTCTGAGGTAGAGAGACTGCACTGAAGCGTCATTCAGGAAGGTGCGCGCGAGCTCGAACAGGTGAGTGACAAGGCATACTCTAATCCCTGATGCGACTAGCGCATGGATGACTTCAGAGCCTATCTGCGAGCCTTCTCTCTCGTTTGTCGATGAGAAGGACTCGTTACACAACAGGACGCAGCCAGGTCTGATCTGGCTTGCAATCTGACTCATACGGCTGAGCTCTTCGTCGAACTTCCCGCTGGTCATGGTGGTGTCTTCCTCCCGCTTGTAGTGAGTGAATATCCCGGTCGCGACTCCGACTGAGAACTCTTCGGCGGGCGCGAACAGCCCCGCCTGCGTCATCATATACGCAATGCCTAGCGCCCTTAGGAAAGTTGACTTCCCTCCCTGGTTAGCCCCCGTCACTAAGATGAGAAGCTTGCCATCTGCAGCTATGTCGCTCCCGACCACTTTCTCCCCCTTCAGCTTCATCGCAAGGCTCGGGTCGTACAGACCCCTTGCAGCGAGAGGGGGCGGCCCCGACTGGGACACGGACGGAACGCAGGTAGGTTCCCCCCTGCTTTGAAGCGCCTCCATCAGATTCAGACATCCCAGGTAGAATGCCAGCTCCGTCCTCAGTGCCGTGAAAAAGCGCAGTATGTGGTCGGTAGACTCCTTGAGGGCCTTCGCCGACTCCCTCATGCTCTTGTTTCTCAGGTTGGAGAGCGCTCGGTGCCCGGCTTCGTCTTGTGGGGCGACCTCGAAGGTGTATTTCGACTTCCTTCGCAGAAGGCGCTGAATCCAACCCTGCCGACCAATGGGAAATCGGCTGAGAGTGTACCCCTCCCCTTTGAGGCCCTCGCCGAGTGCCGCCCTCATGCGTTCCCCCTCGGGAAACCTGAGTTCCCGCAGGTGCTCCTCGATCTCGGCCAGGTACTCATCATCAAGTTGAGTCCCGATCATGGCGAACAAGCTGGTGAACGCCTCTGACTCGAACCGGCCACGCTCCGAGTCAACGACTTGCCTGAGCCTCTTCAGAACGTCGAAGAAGAGCTCCAGAGTCTCCACAGAACTGCGAAGCACCGAGTCGACATAATCGGAGTGCCACGCCCATATCCTTCTCCTGCCACCCACTGCTTCTAGCGCTAGGCTGTAGACTGACTTTGCAGTCTCAGGGTTCCTAAGGACATCGGCCAAGGCTTGCTGGCGGTAGACGATGGCTCTGGTGTCAGCCAGACCTAGCAGAAGCGCCTTCTTCGCAACGTCGTAGAGGAACTCGTCTCCTCTTGCCATGGCCGCGTATATGGTGTCGAGCTCGAGGTCCTGCCCGAGGAGTTGTGAGTTCGGCGGCTCCTCGGCTTTCATGTCGAAGTCGTCGTCGCGGTTCATGAGGCACACCTTCAACGTGCGAAGCGCCTCGTAATCGAACTCCCAGTTAGCCCGTACTTCTCCGCGATAGCCAGCGCGTACGCCCGGCCATCCGCGGGCATTCTCACCACCTTGAAGGTCCGCCTCGTCGAGTCCTGAGGGTGCACTGTGCTCACCATGCTCACGGTTGCCTCGCTTATCCTGGAGAGCTCGTCGATGAACGTCACATACACGGCCAGGCAGTCGAGGTTAGCTGTGAGCGCGAGCACTTGCCTTCCCAAGAATATCGCATCGCTGAGCGTGGTCGAAGTGAATACCTCATTCATTATCAGGACGCTGTTGCTGCTCGCCTTCAGGAAGATCTCCCGCATCCTGACCAGCTCGTCTTGGAGCTTCCCTTGGAGTGTCTCAACTCGTTCTTCTCTTTCGAAGTGAGTGAAGATGTTGTCTGAGAGGAGGAGCGTGGCCTCTCTCCCAGGGACGGGGAGACCCAGGCGAGCCAGATAGTGGAGTTGTCCGAACATACGAGCGAAGGTAGTCTTTCCGCCTTGGTTGGGACCGGAGACTACGAGGATCCGTTCCTTGCCGCTGAGGTCGAAGTCGTTGCGGACGACAGTTAGAGACCTGCCTGCGAGAGTCATCGCCAGGGCGAGGTCGAACGACTCGCGGACGGTCACGGCCTTCGAACCGCTGACACTTGGGTAACAGAAGTCGAGCCCTGTTCTCTTCAAATCTTCCGCGATGTCAGCGTATGCCAGATAAAACTGGACTTCTCTATCGAATCTCTTGACAGTCTCGTGGATGAACCTGTCGTGCTGAAGGTGAAACGAGGTCAGTGACTCGAATGCTTGAGGGTAGAGCGCCGCCACCATCTCGAGAATCTGTTCCTCCACATGATCAATGTCGGGGCTCCTGTCACTCTGCCCTCCCTTCATGGAGAACTCGCCTGCGTCTCCCTCACGGAATCTTCTGAACGACTTGCTCACTTCGTCGCTGTAGTCTGGCTCCCCTTCGTACCTTCCGACGGTCACACGTGGGCCGTCGATGTGAATCCGGTACTTGATGTCAGCCAGCGCTTCGCTAGCCTCTCGCGCTTTCCCTCTGAGAAGCGTGAAGGACTCGGACTCGGTGTACTTCTCAAGAAAGCTACAGAATCCGCGCAGTCCCGCCGAGGCGGGCTCGGCTGCGCGAAGCTCGCCGCACGCTCGGCTCACCGCATTGCAGTAGATCACTGCCGCGTCCAAAGCCCAACTCATCCTCTGGTACGCGTTTC
>JASHOZ010000017.1 GCA_030038395.1 Nitrososphaerales archaeon | reverse complement strand
TCCACGTCGACGGTCCTGACGACGACCTCTACCATTATCTCCACGAGCACGTCGACGACCTCGACGGTGACGCAGACCAGCGGCGGGTTCGACTACTTCTGGCTCTTCATCCTGATGCCCGTGTTCCTCTTGCTGTTTCTTGTGAAGAGGCCGCGCAGACGGAGGTAGGGAACGCTTAAGTTTCGGCCAGCGAGACCGAGACCTTGATGGACACGGCACGGGCCGAGGAATATAAGTGGTATGCTGTCGGGGCGGTCGTGATCGCCGCCTTCGTGGTGGTCGCCATAGCCTACGACGTGCCTTCGTATTACAAGAGCTACCAGTTCACGCACGCCGTCGCTTTGGAAGACCAGTCTGGAACGGTGGTCTTTTATTTGAGTGATGGAGGGACCATCAACCTTACGAACGAGTGGACGCGGGACGATGCGGCTGGAAATGTGACGGGTCTAGCTTTGGGCGGCGTCCTGAAGGTGGGCTATAGCTTCATCGGCTTTCCAGTGTCTGCGACTTATTCGCCTTAGACGAACTCCCACGCTCTCCAGACTAGGCCGAACCAGAACGTCCCCGTTATGAAGATGGAGAGGATTCCTACCGAACCGCCGAGCCCGTAGGGGAGCGAGAGGTCGCTAGAGGTGAACCATGTGCTGAACTCCGAGTAGAGGGGCACCCAGATGACGAACCCGAGTATTAAGACGACTTGGGCGAACCTAGTTCCTTGCTCGTTTGCCCCCAATCCCCAGTTCCCTACAACTATATCCCCCCCTTGGAAGCTGAGGCCGATGGCTAGGACCACGAGTATCGCGGCACCGACGATGAAACCGATGAGTCCCAGATAGTTCGTGATGCTGGCGGTTGATGTGTAGTAGGTGCATCCCCTCTCAGTGAACGTGAACCTGTATTCCACGCTAGAGTTGAACGGGACTGGGCCGCTTGGTGTGAAGCTCATGATTTGGTAGCCATTGTTGACGCCCGCCGTCTCTGGGCAAGAGGGGAATATCGGAGCAGGAGAACCGCCCGAGTTGGCTAGGAAGAAGGTCGTGTCGTTTGTCTCCCAACCTGCGCTCGCAGGGCCGTTCACCAACACGGTTTCTCCCACCTTGAACCCGTCTGTAGAGGTCACGTTGAGGTAGTCCTCGCTGGCCGAGTTGGTCGTGGTCGTGGTGGTCGAGCCGTTCCCGTAGCTGGTGAAGACGGTTTCGCCTGCTATCTGTCCGTAGCCCAAGCTGGTCGTGAATGTGAGCGAGGTTCCTGGCTGTATTGAGGCTATGACCACGCTTGTCGCGTTCACGTTTGATGGGTCGCCGTTGAACGGGTCGGTCACGGAGTTGAACCACATACACCCTTCGATGGGTTTGACGAAGAAATTGGAGCAATAGACTGCCTGGGGGCCTTGCCCGAAGAACGAGTATTCGCAGTCGTAGATGAACGGCGAGACGGGATTCGGGACTTCGTCCTGGTCGCTAGGAGCAGCAAAACAGTAGGCTACGCCTTGGTTAGTCCTGCCGCACCCAGCAGTGAATCCGCATCCATATGTGGAGTTAGTGAACGGAACCTGTGGCTGGACGAGGTACACGGTCGCAGGCCCAGGCAGATAGAGGAGCTGAGAGAAGAATCCGAGCAAGTTTAGAGTTAGTAGGGAAGTGAACGGTGAGTTGATGTTGAGAAAGCTGACCGTGTTCTTAGGAGTGCATGCCCCAGTGTTCGGTGAAGTCGCGCCACAGCCTATCGGGACCGAGTTCTGACAGGTCAAGTCAGGCCACCCTGGGCACACCAGAGCAGGGGCGGTAGGTTCGAGGAGGTTCGAGTTCTGCATATTGTTGACGACGACCCCAGGCGCGACGAGAAGCACGAGCGCCGTGAATATCAGGACCATCGAGCCGCTACTTGCCATCTAGGACTTCGCTCCGAACCATATCCAGAAGATGAACGAGAGCCAACTAATTACCATTATGGCGAACGGGACGACCGCCATCAAGCTGACGCCTATGACACCCGAGTAGTTCAGGAGCCCGAAGGTCAGCCCCGCCGAAGAGCCCATGAGCGCCATCGTCACCGTGATGTCCCCCCCGACCTTGAACGCCCTCGGGAGGAAGCCGAAGGCCCACATCCCTCCCAGCTCTATCAGGAGGACCGGCACCATCGCGTCGATCTGGGCCGCCGCAGGTACGTTCTGCCCCACGATTGTCTGCGTGGTGGAGGTGGAGGAGACGCCGAGATGGACCGAAGTGGCCGTGACAGTGGTCTCGGTCTCGGCGCAGGTGGAGACGTTGTAGCTGACGGTGGTCGATGTGATGGTGGTGTTGAGGGTGGCCGTCCCCGAGGTCGTGGTGGTGGTGGTGGAGAGGGGCTCCGTCAAGGTCTCGGTGCCTTCGGAGGTCGTCTTGGTCGAGGTTGAGGTTCCCGTGGTGGTGCTTGACGAGGTGGTGGTGGTACTCGTCGTCGTGGTGGTGAACGAAGTAGTGGTGCCGTTGGTCAGAGACGATGATGTCGAGGTTGTGGTCGCGCACTGTATCTGCGCCTTGCCGGATGGAATCGCCGAGAACAGGAAGACGGCTCCAAGTAGGAAGAGCAGTGCGAGAGCGACCGCCTTCCTCATCAGAATATCAGCCTCCATGCGCGGGTCGCGTATATGGAGAAGAGCGCCACCGTCATCACGACTATCGTCCCCGGAAGGACGCCCATCAGGTAGGTCAGCATCGAGGCGTTGAGGAGGCCCGCCGCCATCATGTAGGTCGTCCCCTTCGTGCTCGCCTTGCCTGTGAACGCCACCGCTATGAATATCGCGTCCAAGAAGATGACCATCGTGCCGGGGAACCACCAGCACCAGAACGAGAACCAGTCGCAAGCGTCGACCTTGTGGACGAGGATGACCGCCGTGGTGGTGGAGCTGATGACGACGAAGGCGGTGGCCGTGAGGCTCGAGGTGTAGGTGCTGTTCGAGGTCAGCGTGGTCGTGGTGTTGGTGGCGCTCGTCGAGGTCGTAGAGCCCGAGAATGAGGTGGCTGTCTGGGTCGATGCGACGTAGACGCTGGTGGTGGAGGAGGCGACCGTCTGGGTCGATGTCGTGGTGGTGGCGTAGGTCGTGCTACGATGGGTGATGACCGAGGTGCTTGACGAGGTGGTGGTGACTGTGACTGAGATAGTGACGTTCTGGACCGAGAAGACGGCAGGCACGATGTAGCCCTGCCACCCTGGGGAGCTTGAGGTTATCGCGGAGGCCGTGAACGGATACGAGCCGCTGAATCCAGACGCGCTGTAGAGGTTGGAGTAGTAGTTGTCTCCCTCTGGAAGGGAGAACGGATCTTCCTCGTTGGCGACCCAGATGGACCTTTGATACATCGCGCCGGGTGTGCCAAGCTCCGAACCCGCCGAGGTGTAGTAGGCTTGGCTTGAAGGCGGGGCGAGCTCAGGGAGGGCGGCGGTTGAGAAGAACTCCCCAGTCGAGAACCCCGCCTGGAGCATCAGCCCTGGCTTGGTCGTGCTGAATGGGAGCGACGGCAAAGTCACGGTGCTTTCGCTCAGAGGCGTCGGAACTTGGGCGGTGGTGGTCCCTGCCGCTACTGGGATTGGGACTGACCCTTGAGAGCCACCCACTACTCCTTCCACGGTGTCGCAGCTACCCTGGCTGACCCCCTCAACGCTTCCCGGCGTGGTCCCGTTGAGGTTCACCGTGATGGCATCGGAGGACGCAGAGGTGCCGTGCTTGAAGGTCTGGTACCACAGAGAGAACGACATCG
>JASHOZ010000016.1 GCA_030038395.1 Nitrososphaerales archaeon | reverse complement strand
TGCCCCGGGGGGGATTTGAACCCCCGTCGCTACCTCGAGAGGGTAACATGCTTGACCGGGCTACACCACCGGGGCACTGAGGCGGCTCCCCCGCCCTTCCAGCAGGCGGAGGCAACGTACCTCGTTTGGCCCACGCGGTGTGGCGTATATCACTTTGATGGAGTTCACTTTGATGGAGTGCGCCGCGAACGTGAGCGCCGTCATTCCGGCCGCGTCCAATGTTTAATTACCTGTGATTACACAGCGTAGCCGTGGAGAGGTCCGCGACTCTGATGGCGACGTGCATGGTGCCCGCCGACGCGCCGCCGCTAGTGCTCAGCTAAAGGAGACCGGGGAGGGCTTTTCGCCCCCTGACAGGGGACTTTTCCTCCCCGGCTCCGACACCACCAGTGCCACCCCAGTCGGCGAGAGCCGCGTCTCGACCGAGAACGCGAACCCTCGCGTCGACGACGCATACCCCTTCTCCTGAAGGGAGAACCATGACTGGGTTGAGGTCGAGTTCGGCGATCTCTGGTATCTCTTCGACCATCTGGCTCAGCCTTAGCATGCACCCCTCAAGGGCGGCGACGTCTGCCTTGGGTGCTCCTCGGTACCCGTCCAAGAGCCTGAACGTTCTAAGCGAGCGGACCATCCTTCCGGCCTCCTGCCGAGTCAAAGGCGTCACTCCGACCGTCACGTCTTTCAACAGTTCGACTAACGTGCCTCCGGCGCCGCAGGCGACGAGCGGACCGAAGGTCGCGTCGTGTGTCACGCCGAGGAACATCTCGACTCCACCCGTCACCATCTTCTGGACCAAGAACCCCTTGACGCGGAGCCCTCTCTCCACGAGGCGCCGCTCCATCCCCCTGGCCGCCTGGTCCACCTCCTGCGCCGTCAGTCCGACCATGACAGCGCCTTCGTCGCTTCTATGGACGAGCCCGTCGGCAATCCCCTTCAGCGCCACCCTCCCCCCGAGCGTCCTAGCGGCACGAGCCGCCGCCGCCGAGTCTCCCGCCGTCGCCGACGGCACGACTGTGATCCCATAGGCGCCGAGGATAGACTCAACCGCCTGAGGGTCCAGCCATCCGTCTCCGCCAGCGATCGACCTCGAGACAGTCGCACACGCCTCTCCCCGCCGCACTCTGAATGCGGGCACCTCCTCCCTGGGTCTCTTCAGCCATAAGCCGTACCTTGAGGCGCTCGCGAGGGCCTGGGCGGCCAGCTCGGGGAACGGGTAGGCAGGAATCCTGACTTCCCCGTCCGACAGTTCCCCCGACACACCCTTTGCGGCCATGAAGGTGCTCACCACCGGGACGCGCCGGGGCATCGCGCGCGCTCCCTTCAGGATCTCAGAAGCTACCGTCGCCGCGCTCTCCGCGAGAGGGGGTATGTAGATCACCATCAGGCTGTCCACCCCTTCGTCTGCCGCGACCGCCTTTACCGCGCTCGCGTAGTCTGACGGCCTCGCCGCGCCACTCATGTCGACCGGGTTCCTCGTACCAGCGATGGGGAGGAGGAAGCTCCTGAGCATCTCCTGAGTGCGGGCGGAGAGCTCCGGGACGGTGAGCCCAAGGCTCTCGCATGCGTCAGCCGCCAGGATCCCCGCCCCTCCCGCGTTCGTGATGATTGCCACTCTGTCGCCCGAGGGGACAGGTTGAGTGGAGAGCAGCGCGGCGACGTCGAACATCTCCTCTAGGGAGTCTGTCCTGATCACCCCCGACTCGCGGAAGAGGGCGTCCACGGTGACGTCGGAAGCCGCAACGATGGCGCCCGTGTGGGACTGCGTGCCCCTGAAGCCCGCCGCCGAGCGTCCGCTCTTGACCGCAATGATGGGCTTCTTCCGCGTCACCCTTCTCGCCAGTCTCGCGAACCTTCTCGGGTTCCCGAAGGACTCTATGTAGAGCAGGATGAGCCGTACGTCGTCGTTTCTCTCCCAGTACTCGATTATGTCGTTCCCGGAGACGTCAGCCCTGTTCCCCGCAGACACGAACTGCGCCAGCCCAAGCCCGAGTTTGTTAGCCAGGTCTATTACCGCGATCCCCAGCGCTCCAGACTGCGACCAGAAGCCTATGGTCCCCGGGGCGGCTGCGAACGGGGCGAACTGCCCGTTAAGCCGAACCGCCTGGTCGGTGTTGACCACCCCCATGCAGTTAGGCCCGATCATCCGCATGCCCGACTCCCTGCAAAGGCTCACGAGCCCCTCCTGGAGCCTAGCCCCCGCCTCCCCCGTCTCCGCAAACCCTGACGAGATGACAACCAAGGCCTTCACTCCCTTGCGCGCGCACTCCTTGGCTGTCTCGAGGACGTACCCTGCTGGGACGACTACGAACGCCAGGTCGACATCTCCCGGACAGTCAAGAATCGACGTGTACGCGGCTACGGACTGGACGACGGGGGCAGTGCGATTCACCGGATAGACAGGGCCGTTGAATCCCCCCTTGATCAGGTTCTCGAAGAGTTCGCCTCCGATTGAACTCGCGTCCCTGGATGCGCCTATGACCGCGATGCTCTTCGGCTTGAAGAAGCGCTCGATCGACGCCGTCGTCGCAGCGACTTCCCCATTCTTGAACTCGTCCACCGCAGTACGAGTAGTGGAGGTAGGAAACGTGACTCGGATGCTTCCCGGCGCGACGGAAGTTCTGATGGGGAAGCCTGACCGCTGTATGTAGTCCACAATCCAGTGGTCGCCTGCTCGTGCGGTCGACTCGAAGGTCCTGACCCCGTCCGCCACCGCTGCGGACGCGAGTTTGCGCAGCAGGCACCCACCGATGCCCTTCCTCCTGTAGCGGGGGACGACCGCCACCCATGCCTCCGCCGAAACGCGCATGGTCCGCCTGTAGGCTGCGCGCGCGACCACCTCCCCCCCGCATTCGCACACGAACCTCCTTCCCCTCGGGGTGGTGGCGCGGCCCGCCGACAGCCCCGTTCGCCTTGACCTGTTTGTGCTCTCCTCGGGAAGGCCGCGAGCGGAATCCCGATCGCGCATAGACGCGATGAGTGCGCCGCCGTCTGTCGTCTCCCGTATCCGGACGCTCAACCCGTCCCTCAGCCGCACGACCACCGGCTCGGCGCTCAAGTCAGCCCCCGAGCAGTGCCACAAGCCTGTCGCTATAAGCTATGATTCTCGGACGCGTCGTCTCCTCGTTGACTCGAAGGCGAGAGTCTCGGCGAGCCGGGGCTCGGCCATTGCCGCGCCGACCGCCGGCGCTCAACCATTCTGCTTGAGAATCGACTTCGCGGCGAGCTTGATGTCCGAGGGCTTGACCGTCTTCCTCCCGGCGTGGGCGGCCAGCTCGACGGCGGCCTTCGAGATCTGCAGTCCTACCGACTCCAGCTCCGTCCTCAGCTCTATCGCCGCGTCGTCTCCGACCCTCTCGGCTCCAGCCTTCTTTATGACGCGGTAAACGGCTGCCAAGCCGAACTCCGAGCCCGACATGGTTTACCTAGAAAGGGGGGTCTTAATGAACGTTTGGGCGATTTCGCACATTTTTCGACGTTTCCCGCCGATGCGAGGCCGGAAAGGGCACCTCCAAACCCGTGCGGCGAGGTTTGCGTCGGGAGCGGGAGGAGTGGTCTGAAATACCACGGAAGGGAGCCTCTGACGTGCGTTTTGTCGATTCCCACGTGCACATCTCCGACTACGCGGAACAGGACGGGACACTCAGGCTTGCGCAGGCGTGCCGGTTCGTACTCTTCGCGGCATCCGTCGACGAGAAGACCTCCCGCGCGACGCTGCAGGCTGCGGGAGCGCCGGGGTCGGTGGTCCGGGCCTTCGTAGGACAGCACCCTTCCGAGGCTGCGAAGCACGCGCCGCTTGATTGGTTCGAACCCGCACTCCGACAGGCCACAGGCGCGGGGGAGCTCGGCCTAGACCCGAGGTATCCGGGCGCGGGGAGTGAGGGCGCCCAGATGACGGCATTCATTCGGCAAATGGAAACGGTCGAGGAAGCCCGTAAGCCTGTACAGGTTCACTCGAGAGGCGCGGAACGCGACTGCCTAGAGGCCCTTGCCACCTTCAACACGCGGGGCGTACTGATGCACTGGTTCGAGGGGGAGGACGAGGTTCCCCGGGTCGCTGACAAAGGGTACTACGCGTCATTCGGGCCGGCGCTCCTATATTCGAAGAGACTGCAGAGGATGGCTCTAAGGCTGGACCCCGATCTGGTCCTCGCGGAGTCCGACGGGCCCGTCCCGTTCGCCGCGCTGGGGGGAGCGGGCGGGCCGGCGCTCGTCCCGTCGGTCGTTCTGAAGCTCGCCGAGCTGTGGGGACTCCCATTCTCCGACGCCCGGGACCGCATCGCGCGCAACTCGCTCCGATTTCTCGGATAGAGCGGGAAGACTTAACCACCCGACGGGCCGGAGGGGGGCATACTTGGACAAGACGCGAAGGCTCTCCGAGATGATCCTCGAGAAGCATCCGGAAGCGTTCAGCGCGGACTACGAGAAGAACAAAGCCGCGCTAAATGAGCTCGCCCTTATCCCTTCCAAGCAGCTCAGGAATCATATCGCGGGGTACATCGCGAAGTCCCTGAAGGAAGACAAGGTCGAAGA
>JASHOZ010000015.1 GCA_030038395.1 Nitrososphaerales archaeon | reverse complement strand
ACCCCGCAAACCATCCGCTGTGCCGGCTTCCGCCTCTCCAGACCCACTCGTATCTAGGGGCTGGCACCGTCAGCCTCCCTGTCAGGGCTGGGAGGACAGAGAGCTCCTTCTTGAGGTGCTCCTGGGAGGTCCTGAACCTCGGGAACCTGAAGATGTATTGGTGGTTGACCTCGAGGACGAAATTGTCCCAGCCTGTGACATCGCGTTGCCAGGTCTCCACGTGGATGCCGAAGCAGTCTTCGACAGCCTTCACCATCTCGCGTCCCTTCATTGTCGCTCACCAGACCGACTCGTGACGTTAAACTTTAGACTGTGAAAGCGTTCGGTTCGCTCGACGAGCTTAACAGAGCCAAAGCGAAGGACTACGAGTGCTCGAAAGACCGGAGCATCTGACCTCGGGACTTAATCCTCGACTAACGAATAATAGTTCCAAGCTTAATGCGGGCTGGTAGTGAGAGTCAAGCCAGAAAATGACGCCCATGGTCAGGAAAGCCTAGCCTATCTTATGGATAAAGAGAGCTTCGTAGTCGAGAGGGACGATGGCTTCGTCGGCCTTTCGGGCGGAGTTAAGACGTACTTTTCGAAGTACGATGTCTGGCCAAAGATAGAGAAGAAGGCGCTCAAGCTTGCCAAAGGCCGAGTCTTAGACGTGGGATGCGGAGCAGGCAGAGTCTCGCTCTTTTCTGCAGGAGAAAGGAGTTGACGCAACGGGCATTGACAGTTCTCCGGGCGCGATCGAAGTCTGCAGGCGACGGGGATTGAAGAAAGCCATGGTCATGTCGATTGAAGAGATCAAGAAATTCAGGCCCGTCTCCTTCGACACTGTTGTCATGTTCGGGAACAACTTCGGCCTCTTTGGAGGTGCTCAGATGGCGAAGAGTCTCTTGAAGCACATGCACGAGAGGACGTCAGACGATGCCCTGATCCTTGCCGAGAGCCTCGACCCCTACAACACGAAGGATCCCGTCCATCTGGATTACCATAAACTGAACAGGAAAAGGGGAAGGATGGGCGGACAGTTAAGAATCAGAATAAGACTCAGAAACTACGTCGGGAACTGGTTCGACTACCTCCTTGCGTCCAGGGCCGAGATGAGGGATATCTTCCGTGGGACTGGGTGGAAGGTAAGCAGATTCATCGAGCCTAATGGTTCTCTTTACATCGGCGTAATAGAAAAGGAGTAGATGTGTTCCTCTGAGGGTTTCGGTTTTGCGATTAAGATGACGTGCTTAGTGGGGAAGACGATAGCATGAAACTGAGCCGGACGCAGGAGGAGTTCTTGAGAGGTCAAGACATTTGCAGAGTTGCTACTGTTGACAAAACAGGATATCCCCACTGCGTTCCCGTCGGTTACTTCTATCACAGGGGAACGATTTACATGCCTAAGGTCAACGTCACCAAGAAAACGAGGAATCTCTTGGCAAACCCCAAGTGTTGTGCAGTGGTCGATGTACTGGACGCGGGAGAGGGAGAAAGGACTTGTGTTTCAAGGTCAGGCGAAGATTGTTTTTGGTCCTGCCTTCGCGAGATTAGGGCGCACAGTCGAGCGCCTGGCTGGATGGCATCTAGACAAGTGGGAGATTGGTGGGACGAAGCCCAATTCAATCATCGAGTTCAGGCCGGAGAGAGTAGCGGAAATCGGCAGGGTATGACATTGGAGGGAATGTGATGGAGAAGGTGGGGGTCGCCGGCATCATAGCTCGGGGGAACACCGTCCTTGTCCTTCGAAGATCCAAGTCCGACGCATTCCTGCCGGGAGCCTACGATCTCCCAGGGGGAGGGCTTGAGCCTGGCGAAGTTCCTGATGAGTGGAGGATTAGCCAGATTCCGCCTTTGATTAGCTAGAAGGGCTCAATTTGGGCTGCCCCGGCCGGGATTCGAACCCGGGTCGCCGACTCGAAAGGCCGGCATACTCTCGGCTTGCTCACGTGGAGTTGACCGGGCTGTACGCGCACAGCTCTATACTACCGGGGCCATCCGACGCTCTCCTTGTTCCGCAAATAGAGCTTTCCAATCAATGGGCGACGAGGTAGCACCATTCGCCGAGGCCATCAAAGACCCTCGCCCACTCTTCTTTGCGCGGGAACAGCCCAGGGGCGACAGGGATGTTGCCTCTCTGTGCAATGTACGCGCTTTTGGAGGGCGTCTTGCCCAACACGCGCAGTGCGGCAGCCGCCTCGGACGAAGCGAGCCTGGAGTCGTAGTACAGCCTTCCTCCGATAACCCTTTCGTGACACCCACTGGTTGGGAACTCCGTCAGCATCGGGATTGGCACGCGGCACCCACGGAACGCGGCCGACGCGACGACCTTCTCGTCCGGCGTCAGCCCGCACATGCCCGTCGCCCGCAGTACTCGCCAGTTCGACGAACCTTCAAGTCGGAGACGCAGCCGCAGGGCCTTTGGGCGGACAAGCCGGTCCGTCGTGAAATACAAGCCCATCAGGTCACCGACGCTGACGGGCTCCTTCGGCGATGCTAGCAGTCGGGGGATGAGAGGGAGGAGCAGGTCGGCGAGGTCAGACCTCGACCAAGCGAGTCCCTTCGGATCGATGCGGAGGGTGACGCCTCCCGACTGGGCCCTGAGCGAGTCAGCCATAACCACGCGGAACCCACTCGTGGACAGGTGAGAGGCGAGTGACACCATCTGAGACCGGTTGAGTTTCGGCAGCAGGACATAGTGTACCCCGCGAAGCTCGCACTGATGGACTTCGAATTCGAGCAATATTGCATCTATTCGAAGAAACGTTATATAGAATCTGCAGAGGCGAGTGCGAAGTCTGCCAAATTGGATGGCCGCAGGGCCGTAACCCTCGAATCTATCGAAGCCAGGATACGCTCCTACGCGGCACGGGCTGACAAGGCCCTCGAGAAGGAACTCCAGATCTACAAGCATTCAAGGTTCCACGACCCGCTGGTCTACGCGGTCGAGGGCGGGAAGAGAATCCGGCCGGTCATGTTGATGCTCTCGGCCGAGGCCCTGGGGTGCAAGGACGACTCGGTCCTCGGCGCTTGCGTGGCGGTGGAACTCCTGCACACGGAGTCTATCATCCATGACGACATCATCGACGAGGAGAAGTCGAGGCGCTCCAAGATGACGTTCCATGCCAAGTACGGCAACAGCGTGTCTCTGTTGACGGCGGACTTTGTCTTCGCGATGATTCTGGCGATCGCCGCGCGTTACAGTGACAAGAAAGTGGCCGAAGAGATAAGCAACGCGTCCCTGTTGATGGCTGAGGGGGAGTACTCGGAGCTTACCATCGACCCTCACGTGTACAACCTCACGTGGGACGAGTACCTGAAGATAATCGCGGACAAGACCGCTTCGCTCTTCGAGACGACAGCGAAGCTCGGAGCCCTCATCGCGGGGAGCGGGGAGAAGGGAGTCGTCGCGATGGCGGAGTACGGGAGGTGCATCGGCATCGCGTATCAGCTCAGGGACGACCTCCTCGACTGGAGGTCGCATGACAAGATCGCGGCAGGGCTGCTCAGGAATCATAGCGAGAGCGAGGTGGTCGGGAAGATGACGGCGCTCTCTCAGACATACGCCGAGGAGGCGAAGAGGCAGCTGATGGCCCTGCCCAGGAATGGCGCGGTCGCCCTGCTCGAAGACATGGCTGACTTCACCATCCAGAGAAACTTCTAGGCGCTCAGAGTACGAGACAGCGGGATCTACCCAGACTGTCCGAGTATGACGAAGGCGATGGCGAACCCGTAGATAGCGATTGCCTCTGCCAGCACGACGAAGATCAGCGCTGTGGTCCTGACTTCTGCCTTCTCCGTGACCGCCGCAATCGCCGCGGAGCCTGACGTCCCCACACCGATTCCGGCACCGAGGGCGGCGAGTCCGAACGCGATCCCGGCGGCGATGAACTTGTTGCCGTTCGTCGTCGCAGTGCTCGATGTCGTGGTAGTGGTAGTCTGGGCCAACGCGAGCCCCGGAAGGGCTACGAACGTGATTGCAAGGAAGATCGCGGCCAGGAGGAGCACTAGAGCCCGTCGCATGAGACTGAAGCGAGCGGCTTCGCAGACCGCTTATAAGTCTTACAAGGAATTCGATGACGACGCGTCGAAACGCTCAGACTTTCAGTCTCGACAGAATCTTCCTCGGCTCGACCCCCGCCTCCACCCCGATGGCGATGGCGGCTAGGTTTCCCACCTCAAACTCGAGGAGCTTCACGAGGGCCAGGGTGGCCCCGGGCCCCAGCCCCTGCCAGACGAATGCCAACTCGCAGGTCCTCTTCGTCATCCGGGCGAACTCTTCCTCAGTCGCGTCGACCAACGCCTCGTCCCCGACCGCCTCCTGAGCGCGAATGCCGTACACGGCCTCGAGGAGGTTGACCGCTTCCCCCGTCGACTCCGCCCCCGCCATGCCGGACAGCACCTGGGCTCCCACCCGCCTCGTGGGCTTCACTATCAGGCCGGAGACCTCGCTCTCCGGCAGCCCCCAGAGCCTCGCCCTGAGAGTGCTAAGCACGTTGTAGCCGTCGATGTCCAAAGAGACGATGTCCTTCACGCCGTTCGCATCGGCAGATCTCGACGAGTAGGCCTTCGAGTTCAGCGAGTACTCCCGGGAGATGGCCGAGAGCACCGAGTGGTCGATGTACAGGTCGAAGAACCTGGTCTCGCGCTTCGCCGAGAAGCTCGACAGCGCCTGCTCCGCGTCCGAGTGGAACTCGGTCCCCGACAAGGAGGCGACAGCTTCAGCAATGTCGCGAGCCGATAGGACCTTGACCATGAGGTCTCTCCGACCGACAAGTTCCTCCGCTTTCATGTCGATGAACTCGACCGCGTCATCGTACGACTTACCCAGGGCCTTGGCCTTCAGCGCGAGCTTCAGGTCCCACGCGATGTTCCTGAGATAGTACAGCTCGATGATCCCGTACTTTCCTGCCCCTTTGATGATGGAGTTGTGCACCGTAGCCATCCTCCCCCTCAAAGCGAGCTCGACCTCTCTCGCCGAATAAGGCGGTTGCAGGTCAGAAACGGCGTCGGAGTATGCGGTCCCCTTCAGCCTGTTTACCAGCTCTTCGAGAGAAGCGGCCTCGGCAAGCTTCTGGATGGTCCCGGAGTCGATCAGCGAACCCCGGAGAGCGAACGCTTTCGTCCCGACGTAAATCCTGCTCGACAAGAGCTCTAACCCTGGACCGTCGTCCTCCCGACGGTCAACATCTTATAATGATTCGGCCCGGAAGACCCGCCGAAGGCGACCCAAGTGGCGCCCTTCATCCCTGCGCGCTGCATCACGCTTAATAACGGAAAGACGGCGCGGCTGAAGACACAAGTGTAGCCGTTGGGTCTAGCGCGCCTCACAAGAGTCACCATAATCTCGCCGCGGAGCGAGTACGCCGATGTCGCGAAGGCCCTGGCGAAGTTCGGGGACTTTCATCCTCTAGATGACGGCGTCAAGAGCTTCGATCCCCAGGTGGAAGAGCTCGCCGTTCGCGCGGTGCGGCTTTTCGCCCAAGCTGATCAGACCGCGAAGGACCTTGGGCTGACTGCCGCGCCCGGCTGGATGGACATGGTCTTCGGCGGCGTCAGACCTGAGAAGAGCACCTACGAGGCCTCTCAGTGGAAGGGGCTCCTCGACCAGGCCGAAGGCGAGCTGGAGCCCATCGCCCAGGCGGTAAGGACACAGAAGGCGGCGCTTCAAAAGTCGGTGAAGGAGGAGGCTGACGCCCGCACGACGATGGACGCGCTGGAGGCGGTTTCATCCTTCTCGTCCGACCTCGCGGGACTGGCGTCGCTGAAGAGATTCAAGCCAGCCATCTGCGTGGTGAAGAACCGGACGTTGGAGGAGTTCCGGAAGTCCCTCCCCAGCCCGATCTTCAGAGTCCAACGGCTCAATCCGCTGGAGAGCCTCGTCCTCGTTGCGGTGAAGGCCGCTGACGCCCAGTCCTTGGACAGGGCGATGAAGGCCCTCGAGATAAGGCCGCTCGTGATCCCCCCCGGGCTCCCCCAAAATCCGGCGGAAGCGTACAAGCAGCTTGAGAGAGACGCGGACGCGGCCCGTTCGGCACGAGCCAAGACAGAAGAGGGACTCGCCAAGGTCAAGAGCAACTCAGGCGACAGGCTCCTCGCCATACGGGAACTGACCGAAGCCGCGAGAGACATGCTGGACGAGGCGAGGGCCTCGGGGGAAATGAAGAGGCTCGCCACCATATCCGGATTCATACCGTCGAAAGAGGAGGGGAGGTTCAGGGAGACGTTTGGGAAGTGGATGACGTTCATGGAGCCGGCGGGGGACCCTGAGAAGGGTGGAAACCTCCCGGTCCTGTTCGAGAACGCGAAGGGCGTCCGGCTGTGGCAGTCGATCACGGCCGAGCAGGGCATCCCCGGCGGGCACGAGGTCGACCCTACGCCACTCATCGCGTTCGTATTCCCCGTCTTCTTCGGGTTGATGTTCGGAGACTTCGGGCACGGGCTCGTTCTGACCGCATTCCTGCTCTTCGTCCGCAGCCGCGTCACTGGCGCGAAGAGGCAGTGGGCTAACATCTTCCTCGTCTTCGGAATCTCATCAATGGTCTTCGGGGCGATATTCGGCGAGTTCTTCGGTTTCTCTCTTTACTCCTTCGTCCCCATCCCGCCGATAGCCTCGTACCTCAACATCGACATCATCAACAGGACTGGAGCCACGCCGGTCCCCGACATCGCGAACTTCGAGAAGCTGATGATAATCTCCATACTGATCGGGACTGCGCACCTGACCACGGGGCTCTCGCTGGACGTATACGAGGGGCTCAAGGCAGGGGAGAAGCTGCACGTCGCTCTTGAGAAGATTCCGGCGCTGACCATGTACCTGTCGGGGATAGGCTACGGGGTCGCTTTCGTCGTTGCGGGCTTCAAGTTCGATGTCCTCGCGGGCTCCGGCTCGGTCCCCTGGCTTGGCGTCCCGAACGACGTTCTAGGTGCCATCTCGCTGGCGATACTGGTGCCGTCGATGCTCGTACTCCTCCTGGGTAAGGCGGTCGCCGTCAAAGCGGGGAAACTCGAGGGGGAGTCCTTCGCCGGCGCGCTGTCGGGGGGCGGGCTTGAGGTGTTCGAGAAGATCCTGCAGTTCCTCTCCAACACAATCAGCTACGTCCGGCTCGCGGTGATGTTGCTTGTCCACGCCGTCCTCCTGCTGATCGTCAGCCAGTTCTTCCCCCCCAGCAACCTCGTCTACCTCCCTGCATGGGTGGTGTTCAATCTGATGGTCCTCGCCCTCGAGGGGCTTATCGTCTACGTCCAAGACCTGAGGCTTCACGTCTACGAGTTCTTCACGAAGTTCTATGCCGGGACTGGGACTCCTTTCAGGAGGATCCTCCCGACAAAGCCTCGCGTCGGGATAGAGTGGCTGTAGGGCCCCGGAGGCTACCCCGCGATGTTCGGGACGGCTCCGGAGGCGAAGTTAATCGCCTGCTGGGGGAAGAGGCCTATCCCTATGATGAGCCCGACCATGACGGCGAACACAAGGACGAACCAGAAGGGCTCCGGCACCTTCTCCGGACTCTCAGGGTCGTCGAAGTACATCCGTTTGACCACCCAGCCGTAATAGCCCAGGCTCAGTGCGCTGTTCAGTATGCCGGCTACCGCGAGCCACAGGAACGGGCCGTTTGCGACAGAGAGGAAGAGCAGCAGCTTGCTCCAGAACCCGCTCAGCGGGGGCACCCCCGCGAGTGCGAGGAGTGCAATCGACAACGTGAGCGCTGTTATCGGCATTCTCCTCCCCAGGCCGTTGTAAGCCCCGAGGTCGGCCCGCCTGAGCTGCATCAGTACCAGGGCCGCCGCGAGGAAGGCTACGCCAGTGAGTATCGCGTGGTTGATCACGTGCAGGACCGCGCCTGTCATCCCTATCGTCGCCGCCGTGGAACCGGGGGAGTTCGCGTAGGCAACGAACCCGATCAGTATGTAGCCTGCCTGCGCGATGCTCGAGTACGCGAGGAGGCGCGTCATGCTCTTCTGGGTGAGCGCGCTGATGTTCCCTACCGTCATGGTAAGGAGCGCCAGGGCGGCGAGTACGTCAGCGGTGGTGAAGAGCGGACTCTTGGTGAGCACATAGACCGTCGTTATCGCGAGGACGACCCTGATGGCGGCAACGAAGCCGGCCTTCTTGGTCGCCGCGGCCAGTAGGGCGCTGACGGTCGTGGGCGCTCCCTCGTAGGCGTCTGGAATCCACATGTGGAAGGGGACTATCGACATCTTGAACCCGAAGCCGGCGATGAACAGGAGGATGGCGAGGCTAGCGAGCACCGACGAGCTCGACTGCGTGGCAAGGAGCTGGTAGAAGCCCTGGACGACCGCGGAGATCTGCGTCGAGCCGGTCAGCCCGTAGGCGAGGCTGATCGCGTAGAGTATGATGGCCGAAGACATGGCGCCTATCACGGCATACTTGACCGCGGCCTCATTGGAGCGGAGCTTCTTGTCGAACCCGGCGAGGACATACGTCGGGAGACTCATGAGCTCCCACGACACGAACAGCATCAGCAGGTCGGAGGAGTAGGAGAGAAGCAGCATACCTAGCGCAGTGAACGAAAGCAGGCTGTAGTAGACGGGGGCGTTGGGCCCCTTCTGCCAGTCGAACGAGGCCACGGTGACGGCCAGCGTGATGCCTACGGTGACCATGGCAAAGACGGCTCCGAGAATGTCCTCGGAGAGCAGGGTTCCGAACCACGCGATCGTCCCCGGATACTCCGTCGAGAGGCCTATCAGCACGACGACGGCCGCGAGCACCCCTGCGAGTACGTATCCAGGGAGCCTGGGATTCCGCTGCTTCGGTATCTGAAGCAGAGGGAGGAGGAGAGAGTTGGCCGAGAGGAGAAGGATGGCGACAGAGACGAAGTCTATCATGCTACGCCAGGCCCCTCAGGAAGGTCGCCACGGGGAGCGCGGGAGTCAGGATGAAGTACGAAGCGACGATAAGTATCACGAGCGGGATGAGGTAGACCGAAAAGGCCGCCACGTCAGACCACTCCATGTCGTGGACCGGACTTCCTTCAGGCGCCGACAGCACCGTCCGCTTGATCATCCAGAGGAAGTAGCCGGCCGTGATGATTGGTACCAGGACCGAAACAGCGAGGATGGCGTACGCGGAGATTCCCGCTGCGATGACCATGAACTCCGCGAGGAAGCTCGCGAAGGGAGGGAGGCCCATCGCCGCGACCGAGGCCAAGACGAGGACCGTGGCGGTCCTGGGCATCGTGGTCCCGAGCCCTTTGAGTGCGGGGATGTCCCTCGTCCCTGCCTGGTGATGTATATACCCCGAGAGCATGAAGAGACATCCGACCGCGAGACCGTGGACGAACATCATGAATATGGCGCCCTGTACTCCGAGCAGGCTCCCGGAGACTATCGTGGCGTACGCGCCGAAGAGTACGAAGCCCATGTGGTTGATGCTCGTGAACGCTATCATCTTCTTCAGGTCCTTCTGCAGTATCGCTGCTAAAGCTCCGTAGAACATGGAGAAGAGCCCGAGTGCGAGGAACACCCAGCCGAACTGGGCGGACGCGTTGGGGAAGAGGCCGAGGCTTATCCTGAGGAACCCGTACCCTCCCATCTTGAGGAGGACGCCTGCGAGCAGGACTGAGATTGGCGCGGGCGCCTCTACGTGCGCGTCTGGGAGCCACGTGTGGAACGGGACGAGCGGGAGCTTGACGGCGAACCCTATGAAAGACGCCAGGAGGGGGAGGTACTGCAACCCCATAGGAATCTTCCCCGCGAGGCTGGGGATGTCGAACGAGACGGCCATCCCCGCGTTGGTCATCCCGAGATAGACGTAGAGGAACCCGAGCAGCATTATCGTGCTCCCGGAGTAGGTGAAGATGATGAACTTCAGCGCCGCGTACTTGCGGCGCGGCCCGCCCCAGATCCCTATGAAGAAGAACATGGGGATGAGGACGACCTCCCAGAAGATGTAGAACATGATCAGATTGAGCGAGGTGAAGACGCCCATGATCGAACCTTCGAACAGGAAGATCAGCGCGTAGTATGCCGGCTCGTGGTGGTCGATCAGCTTCCGCGAGCCGTAGACGACGAGCACGGTCAGGAGGGCGGAGAGGAGTATCAGCGGAGAGCTGAGGCCGTCGACGCCGACCAGGTAGTCGAGCCCAAGGAAGTTGAAATTAATCCAAGAGTATCTCTCCTGAAAGAGGTACTGCCCCCCCTGCGGCGGGCTCGCGTAGACCTTCCCCGCGACGTACGCTGAGATTAGGAAGACGACCGTCCCGAGCGCGAGAGACGCGTAGATTCCCCAGCGCTTGTTCGCCCTCGTGATCAGGTAGATGGCGGGGGACGCGGCGAGCGGGAGGAAGATGAGCAGCGACAGGACGTAGCTCACGGGATCTTCACCCCCATGGCGAACAGGAGAAGAGTCACGAGCACGACGATCCCGACCGCGAATATCTGCACGTACTGCTCGACTATCCCAGTCTGGATCCGCCTGACCGCCCTTGATATGGCCTGGCCCGCCGTCGCGAACCCGTTGGCCGCGCCGTCGACCACCCTAGCGTCTACCCAGTTTCCCGCAGCTGAGAGGGTCGTCCCCAGGACCGTCCCGGCGTCGTTGACCCTGAATAGGCCGTTCAGGTCGAAGGTGTCGCTCAGCCACCGCGAGGCAGCGACCGGCGCGTCGACGAAGACCCTGTAGTAGATGGCGTTGATGTACCACCTTTCGGCCAGGAAGGTGTAGAGCCCGTGCATGAATCCCGTCTCACCGACGTATTTGGCAGGCGAGGCCCTCCTCAGAACGTAGAAGGACGTGGCCGCGAGGAATCCCGCTGCGACGAACAGGATGGCGATGGCCGAGGCCTCTAGGTTGAAGCCCGGCGCAGCAGCTGCGGATGCGGCAGGGTAGAGCGACTGTATGTACGACGTGGCCGCAGAGTACAGCGAGCCGTCCACGCTCAGCGATGGCATGAACTGTCCCGCAAGCGCCGCGACCCCGAGGAGCACGGTCACGGACGCAAGGATGAGGTACGGCACCCACATTAGCGGCCCGGGCTCATGGACGTGGTGACCTGAGCCTTCCACCCGCTCGAGCTTCTCGCTCCGACCCCCGAAGAAGACGATTCCGAGCATCCTGAACGAATAGAAGGCCGTGAGGCCGGCGGTCGCCGCCCCGACCGCGAACAGCGCGTACTGGCCGGAGCTGAAAGCAGCGCCCAGGACCGCGTCCTTGCTCCAGAACCCACTGAACGGCGGTATTCCCGAGAGTGATGCGACGGCGATCAGGACGGCTGCGAACGTCAACCTCATCTTTCCCCTCATCCCGCCCATGTCGTTGATGTATTTCGAGTCGGTTGCATGAATCAGCGCGCCCGCGGCCAAGAACAAGCACGCCTTGAATATGGCATGGCTCAACAGCTGGTATAGCGCCGCAGACAGTCCAGAGGCGAAGTTCGTCGAGAGGCCGGCGACCCCGACGGCCATCATCATGTAGCCGATCTGCGACATCGTGGAATACGCGAGTATCTTCTTGAGCTCGAACCCGACGAGCGCCTGGCTGGCCGCGAGGAGCGCGGTGAAGGCCCCTATCCAGGCCACGGTCAGGAAGAAGGGCTGGACCGCCGCTATGCCCATCGACGGGTTGAGAAGCACGGCGAAGTAGAACAGCGGCGCGATCCTCGCTACGAGGACCACCCCGGCGTTCACCATGGTGGCCGCGTGAATGAGCGCCGAGACGGGGGCTGGCCCTGCCATTGCGTCAGGGAGCCACTCGTGCAACGGGAACTGCGCGGACTTGCCTATCGCGCCGCCGAAGATCAGGAGCGCGACCGGGACGAGGAGCCCGCTGTGGGCGAGCTTAGGGACCCAGACCCCTGACGTCGAAGCGAGGAGGGAGTAGTTGAACGTCCCAGTGTAGTAGAAGAGTATCAGGATGCCCGCGAGCATCGCCACGTCGCCGATCCTCGTCATGACGAACGCCTTCATCCCTGCGTGTGACGGGGAGTATGCCTGGTCCTCGCCCAAGGCCCTGTCACCAGGCGTCCCCACCCAGTCCTTCGTCTCGTCCTTCCAGTAGTGGCCGATCAGGGCGTAGCTGCACAGCCCCACCATCTCCCACCCGATGAAGAGCGAGAGGAGGTTGTCAGAAAGGACGATGAGCTGCATGCTCCCGATGAACAGGCTCACGAAGAAGAAGTACCGGTTCGACCCACCGTCCTCCTTCATGTACTCGAGGCTGTACACCATCACGAGGAAGCTGATCCAGGCGACGACGTTGGCGAGGATGGCGGTATAGGGGTCGACGAGCACCCCCATCGTGAGCCCCTGAAAGCCTGCAATCCCGGATGTCCACGGCCCCGCTATCCAGGGGACCGACTTCGGTATCACAGAGTAGCTGACCTGCAGCGTTTGTCCCGTTAGCGTGGGGACCAGCATCGTGAAGGCGAACAGTGCAGATACAAGGGAGAACGCGACCGCGACGTAGCCGGACAGCCGCCGCGTGCGTCGGAGCGCCGCCGTGACGAGTGCGCCTACGAGCGGGGTGATGAAGATCAGCCAGACGAAGTACGAAGGGAGTACGTAGCTCATCCCGTGCCGCCTCCGAGGAAGTGTCCGCTAGTGTTGGCGAAGTCTATCAGGAACTTTGAGACGAAGTCAGGGTAGATGCCGATGACGAAGGAAGCTATCACCAGGGCGAGAAGGGGGACCGTCATTGTCAGGGGCGCCTCCTTGACCCCCTCAAGGGAAGCAGGGAGCGACCCGAAGAAGATCTTCTTGATCGGCCAGAAGGTGTAGGCGACAGTGAACAGCGTGGCAACAAGGCCCAGGATGGCCACGGCCATGTACGTCCCCGACCCCGTCGCGCCCTGCGTGAAGATGCCCGCGAACATGACCCACTCTGCCTGGAAGCCACTGGTCGGTGGGACTGCGGAGAGGATGAGGGCCCCGATGACGAACAGTGAGGCGGTCAGAGGCATCTTCGCGGCCAGCCCCCCCATCTCCTTGGAGTCCCTCAGGCCGGTCTGCGTCAGCAGGATGCCGGCAACCGCGAACATCACGAACTTCCCGATTATGTGGCTGACGAAGTAGAACACACCGCCGGCCACCCCGAGCAAGGAGAAGCTGGCGAGCCCGAGAATGGAGTACGCGTTCTGGCTCATGGTCGACCAGGCGAAGATGTACTTCACGTCCGACTGAGCGACCGTGACCGCCCCGGCGTAGAACATCGTGACTACTGCCCACGCCATCAGAGGGAGGCTGAAGGACTGGAAGGTCGAGGGCATCCCGAAAAGGAGCACGCGGGCGATCACGTACGTCCCGACGCCGGAGACGACCGCCATGGTCGGCGCGAACGACGTCGGGGGCTCGGCCTCCGTTATGGGGAGCCACATGTGCAGTCCGAAGATGCCCATCTTCACCAGCCACCCTACCAAGATGAGTCCGACAATCCAGTATGCCAGAGAGCTCGTCTGCGCCGCATACAGGGAGCTTATCATGAAGCTCCCGGTCGCGCTGTACGCCAGCGCGATCCCTGCGAGGAAGATGAAGGCGCCGAGCTGGTTCCATATGATGTAGATCGTCGCGACCCTCTCCTTCTTGGTGTAGCCGAAGAGGCTGATTATGACGAAGGTGGGGACCAGGACGAGCTCGAGGAACAGGTAGAGCTCGATGAGGTTCGTGGAGAGCACTATGCCTGTGAGTCCGGCCGCCACGAGGAGGAGGTTCAGATAGTACATCCCGAACCTCGACGGCCTGTCGCCGCCATAGATTGCCTGTATCCTCTTCTCCATGTACGGCATCGAGTAGACGGCCGTAGCCGCCAGGACCAGGTCCATCACTATGACGATGGGGAAGCTCAGCCCGTCCGCCAGGAACCCGAAGGTCAGGATGTTTGCCTGCGCCGCCCCTGCCCAGACGTAGCTTTCGGCTATCGATCCCCCCGAGTACACGTCGCTCGCGCCGTAGACCAGTAGTAGCAGCATGGCTGCCGCGAGCCCAGCGAGCGCGACCCACCCGACCTTCCTGCCAAGCTTCCCCGCGACGAGATAGCACAGGCCGCCAGCGACTATCGGTACTATTACAGACTGCAGGAGGAGATATGGTGGCACGCGGGACTACACCTCTCGACGGGTCACGCAGGTTCCGGTGGCGGCGTCTCTCGTCGTCATGCTCAGCCCTCCATTGTCTTCAGCTCGCTGACGTCGACGTCTTGGTGCAACCTGTAGGCCACCACTATTATCGCAAGAATGACGGCGGCCTCGGCCGCCGCCAGCGCGATGGAGAAGAGAACGAAGGTCTGCCCGAGCGCCGCCTGCGCCCCTGGGGCCGGAGGGAGATACTGCTCGAAGGCGACGAAGTTGAGGTTCGCCGCGTTGATCATGAGCTCCACCGCGAAGAGGAGCCTCAGCGCGTTCCTCTTCGTGATGAGGCCGTAGACGCCTATGCCGAAGAGCATGGCGGACACCATGACGAAATCCGCGAGCGAGTTCACTGCGAGCTCTCCTCCCTGTCGACCCTGGAGAGTGTGAGTGCTCCCACGACCGCCGCGCCGAGGACGAGCGCGAGGACCTCCAGGACGGGAGCGTACCCGGTCGAGATCAGCTGGCCTATCTGGACGAACGACGCGCCGTTCTGCAGGGCAGTGTCTGATGTAAGGCTCGTCGAAGCGAGCGCGTACACTATGGCCACCACCAGCGCCAGGCCCGTCACGGCCCCGGCGACCCTGCTGGGCGACTTCGAGGGGAGCTCCTTGGCCCACTTCTCCTGGCGGACGAGCATCACGGTGAAGAGGATGAGCACGGCGACCGCGCCGATGTAGACTGCCACCTGGAAGACCGCGACGTAGGGGGCGTCGAGGAGGAAGAAGAGCGCGGCGACCCCGAACAGGCTCGCGGCGAGCCCGATGGCGCCGTATACTATCTCCTGGGCTTCAAGGGCGAAGATGGCGCCTCCGACCGTGACAACCATCATCGCGATGAACGTCACGTCAACCATGCGTGGCCGTCCCCCTTTCCGGATCGAACTTCACCTTGCGCATGTCTCCTTCGAGCTTCGGAGGGACAGCGAGCATGTCGGGGGTGTACTTCAGCCCCATCTTGTCGTACGACGACAGCTCATAGTCGTTCGTCATGTAGAGCGCGTCGAAGGGACAGGCGTCGACGCAGTTGCTCGTTGCAAGGCCGAGCGGCGCGAATGTGTGGTCAGCCTCTACAGTGACGTCCATGACCCTGTGGTCCTGCACCTGCTCGACCTCAATCCTTCGGATTGGAAGGTAGACGTATCTCTCGTCGATGTGGAACTTGTCCGCGTGCTTCGTAGGTGCGTAGTCGAATTCCACGTCCCACATCTGGGCAAGCTTCAGGGCCCACCTCCCGAACACGTTCACGTCATAGCTCCGCAGCCTGTTGGGCATCTTCTCCGAGTCGATCGTGGCCACTATGCCGAGCCTAGCGTAGACGGACTGGAGCTGGTATGCAAGTACTTTCGAGGTCGTGGTGATGTTGAGGTACTTCTGCCTTGACTGGTGTATCCTGCACCCATCGCCCTGCCATTCGCCCTTCAGCAGCTGGAGCTGCTTCTCTGGTTCGGCGAAGAAAACCCAGTCGGGCATCTTCTTGTTTGAAGCGCCCTTCCCAAACTGAGAGAAGAAGTCTTCCGCGAGGGCGGAATCGAGGACCAGTCGGATCCCATGTTCGCCGTTCTTGCGTATCTTGCATTCCTTTCCGAAGAATTTGGCCGCGAGTTGCGCGCAGTCCCCGGCATAGGTACGCCTTTCCTTCACGTTGAAGTCGAAGTTCACTCTCCTTCCGCCGTCGCACGACCCTTCGGCATAGTAGTACCCGATCAGCCGGAAAAGGTCCGGGGAGGCCTCCAAGGAGAGCCTCCTTGTCGTCCTTCCTCCCCTGAACATCGGGACATCCTTCTCGTATCTTTCGACAGGGACGACCTTCCTCACTATGGGACTGACAACGTAGTCCCCCGGCTTGAGCTCCGGCGGCTTGTAGAAGAACAGCGGTGCAGTCACCCTAAGCAGGCGCTTGTCCTTCCTGTTCGAGACGGGTCGCGACACCGCCACGACCTTGTGGTCGGCCGTGCACACGAGCGGCTCAGGCTTCCCGTAGGCGAGGATCTTGTACATCGGACCTGTGTAACTCATGTCCCAAACCTTTGTGACGGGCTTATAGTCGCCAGTGTGGGTGAGGACCAGCTCCCCCACGGCAATCTGATTTATTGGTTTTAATCCTGGATTAGTTTGAATTTCTGTCAAGAAATCGACGCAAAGTCCACAGAAGACACACCTTCCGTAGTCAACCGCCGGCCATATCTCCTTCTTGTTCTGCACCTTCCCTTTCTGGACTTTCTGCATGTCTATCGCCACGGCGACACCATCGCACGCGATGGCGCAGAGCTGGCACCCGGTGCACTTGTCCAGGAACAGGATGTGGCGCCCCTTGAACCCTGGGAGTCCGACGCCCTGTTTTGCGTCGTACTTGTAGCCCGTCCCTTCCAGGTCGAGCTTCTGCTCCGGGTATCTGAGCGTCATCCTCGGGTGGAAGAAGTGCCTTATCCCGCTCCACGTAGCGCTGAAGATGCCCTTCAGGTAGGACCTTAGACCCACTCAGACCACCCCAAGAGAGATCAGCACCATCGCGATGAAGATGTTCAGGAATGCGAGCACGAGGAGCTTCACCCAGCCGGCCCTGAGGAGCTGGTCAATCCTCACCCTCGGGACGATGCTGCGGGGGATCATCATGGCCACCATAACCACCGTCGTCTTGAGGAGGAACCATACGACGGGCCAGAAGCTGGCAGGGAGGACGATCATCCCAACGAAGGGGATGGGGCCGAACTGGGTGGGCCCTGCAGGGCCGAGCCATCCGCCGAGGAAGAAGGTAGTGAACAGCCCCGACAGGACGTACATCCTTGAGAAGTTCGCCAGCTGGAAGGTCCCGAAGAGCATGCTGGTGTACTCCGTCTGCCACCCCGCCACCAGTTCGCTATCCGCCTCCGGGAGGTCGAACGGGATCCTCTCCAGTTCGGCGAGGGACCCGATGAAGAACACTATGGCGCCGAGCGGCAGGAGGAAGATGAACCAGACGCTCGACTGGGCGGTGACGATGCTCGGGCCCGGAGTGCACGGCTGGGGGCTGCAGGGAACGGGAGCGAGGTAGAGGGTCCCTGACAGTAGGACCGCTCCCAGGAGCGAGAGTATCATAGGGATCTCGTATGCCACCATCTGGTGCAGGGCCCTCAGGCCTCCCAGGAATGGGTACTTGCTGTTGCTGGCCCACCCCGCCAAGAGCACTATGAGAGGCGAGAAGCCGAGGACGGCGAAGATCAGTATCGCGCCGACCTCGGGGTCGGCGATGTACACCGTGGGCGAGAGCGGGACGAGCGAGATCAGGGCGCCGGCCACGGCCATCAGGGCGAACGGGACGGCGATGAACGTCGCCCGGTCGACGCCGTTGGGGATCACGATCTCCTTGAACAGGAGCTTGAAGAAGTCGGCGAAGTTCTGCAGGATGCCTTCGAGCTTGCCGGCGTACATAGGCCCTGTCCTGAGTTGTATCTTCGCGGTGAGCTTCCTCTCCACCCAGCCCATGAAAATCGTGCCGTAGATTGCGACGAACGTGAAGCCTGGGAACACGCTGAGGGCGAAGAGCGTCTTGAAGGGCTCGCTGGACAGGAGGTTCAGCTGGAACGCGAGGAACCCCTGGGGGTTCACGAGAGCGAGGGAGAGCACGTCGGTGGAGAAGTGGAAGTACCCGTCGAGCAGGTAGTAGACAGGGACGACGACGAACGGCGCGAGGAGCACGACCCAGAAGACGATTTTCAGAACTCTCTTGATGAAGTCCTCGAAGGTTAGGATTGGCTTCGACAATACGAGTCTTCAGGCCTTCCACGGGCCGCTCCCCTCAACCGGTTATAAACGTGAGCGGGAGATGAGACGGTTCACTCGCGGCGCGCCACGTCAGAGAACCTCGATCGAACTCTCGGAGAATCCCTGTTGCATGAGCATCTTGGCCGCGGACTCCCGGTGGTCGCCCTGAAGTATCATGATCCCGTCCTTCACGGTCCCCCCGGTCGCCAGCGACCGCTTCATCTTCGAGCTCAGGTCGTGCATGTCCTTCTCGCTGAGCTTGAGGCCCTCGATGACGGTCGTCGGCTTTCCGAATCGGCGCATCTCCATTCGTATCTTCACCCGTGCTTCTTCGCGGTCGAGCTCTGCCAGGATGTCCTGGAAGCCTTCGTCTAGGTCCTTGCTCACTGCTTACAGTGGGAGTTCGGTTTCAGGGTCTAATTAGGCTTTGGTCGCGATGGCTTAAAGGCAGCACGTTCCGGGCCCGTGAAACGTGGGCCCGTAGCTCAGCGTCGCAAGACGAGCAGTTCGGTCAGAGCGACCGGCTCATATGGGCCTCCCGGGACACCGGTCGGTCGAGCGTTCAAATCGCTCCGGGCCCACGCCTCGCCTACTTTCGCGCGGATTGGGTCTGGCCCTTCCACTCCGGAAAGCGACTGAGGTGCTCGTGCGCTATCTTCCAGACTCCGCCCGACTTCGTCAGGACCATCGTCGCGCGCACCCTCGACCCTACGGGCGAGCCCTCGAAAGAGTAGTCGTTGACGAACATCCCTCTGTATGTCAGGTAGAACGTGCAGACGGCTGCCTCCCCCAGGAAGTCGATCCTCAGGTCTTCGATCTTGTAGTCGTAGTCCGAGATGTTGGCGAAGGCCGCCTGTTCGTGTACGAACGCCTCCTCAGAGTTCTGCCTGGTGAACGGCGGGTTCTCGTCGAACTTCGTAAATGACGACGGTCCGGCGTGGAAGCGAGCCAGCGCGGTGAAGTCCTTGTTCTTGCCCGCCTCGAAGAACGCGGAGATCGCAGCTGAGACGTCTCTTGCGCTGCCGTCCCCGCGAGCATCCATCGGTCGGCGTTCGGACGCCGCAGAGATTTAAACGAAAAGAACGTTTTTGAGCACACCTCTGAGCCCAGCCCGATTGCGGCGCTGTAGCTCAGAGGCGGTAGAAACGCCGGGGAGCGTGGTAGAGCAGCAGGCTGTTAGCCTGAAAGGCGGAGACCTGTTGGTCGTCGGTTCGAGTCCGACCAGCGCCGCCATCTTCTGTTATGCTGCTTCAACCTGAAGGCCAACAGTTGCGCACAGTCCATGATGGTCTGCAGTCAGTTAGAGTGACGGAACACACAGAGTCCTAAATCTTATCAATATGTCACTCTAACCAGCCCCGTGGTCAGAGTAGCGAAGAGACTGGTCAAAGGGAACACATACTATTACCTAGAGCACACCATAAGAAGTCGGGGTAAGAGGACAACTAAGTCGAAGTATCTCGGCAGCAGGCTACCAAAGAACGTCGACACTCTCACGCGAGAGTTCCTGTCCGAACTGGACAAAGCAAAGTGGTTCGATGACTTTGAGAGGATAAGACGAAACTACGATGCGGAGCTGAGGTCGATGCCTGAGTCAGCTCGAGAGAAGGCAGCGAGCCAGTTCTCTGTCAGGTTCACGTACAACACGCAGAGAATCGAAGGTTCGACTCTTACCCTTCGAGAGACAGCGGAGCTATTGGAACATCAGACAAGTCCGAGTGGCAAACCAATGGAGGACGCGAAGGAAGCTGAGGCGCACAGCAGGCTCCTCCGCGAGATACTGGAATTCAAGAAGGAGTTGTCTCAGGTGGTGGTTCAGGAGTGGAATTGGAAGCTCCTTAGAGAGACAAAGCCCGATGTCGCCGGGATAATCCGAAGGCACGGGGTGGAGATCAGCGGCAGTTCGTTCGTCCCGCCACCGCCGGTAGAGTTGCAGCCTCAGCTAGACGACTTCTTTCGATGGTATCGCCGTACGAGGTCCAGAACCAATCCCGTTGAACTGGCAGGACTGGTTCATCTGAAGTTCGTGACCATTCACCCTTTCGCGGATGGGAACGGGAGGATTAGCAGGCTTATGATGAATTTCGTCCTTCACAGGCACGGCTTCCCCTTGACTGACATCGAATACAGAAGAAGGGCCGCATATTGCCGCTCCCTGGAGAGGTCTCAACTCACTGGTGACGGAAGGCCGTTCATGAACTGGTTCTACAGGCGATACAGGCACGAGAACTCAAGGTTCTTGGAGGCCGACGCCAAAGGCTGACTGCCGCCTGGACCGATTGCGCGTTTTCGATTATGAACTCAGAGAAGGGGCCAGGGCTCGTCTCCTCGCGACTCCGACCAGCACCGGCTAATCGCGAAACGCTCACTTCGTGTGCGCGGGCTTGTGCACGAAGCCCTCGATGACCTGCCTGACGTCCTTCATCTCCTTTCGGGCCTGCTTCCAGAGTTCGTCTCTCCTGCCTGGCGCAATCTTGTTCCAGTACCTTGCCACGTCGTCCGCGACCTCGTAGACATAGAACTCTCCCTGTTTGAAGGGTGACTCCCTCCCGGGCGCCACGACAGGCTTCGAACCGTCGTCTTTGATCCGTATGGAGGCCATGGAGGGCGGCCCTGGCTACCCAGTTAAAAGTGCAAGCCCGGCCGACATGATACGCACGATATCACTTGAAGTCACTCGCCGCCGAGTGTCCACGCCTCCCTGCCCTCTCCGAACTGATGCCGCACCCAGAAAACCATTGTTACGCGCTCGATTTGCTACCGATTTGGGAAAGTTCTTGGAAATCAAGTAAATACTCGACACCCGAACGCGCATCCAGCGATGGAGACAGCACCGCAGTCACATACGGGAAGAGGAGTCGCAGTAATCGCGGTGTTCGCAATCATGTGCATAGTCCTCGGCGGGACGGTAGTCTACTACAACTCGGCTCTCAGCCAGCAGACCGCCAGCGCCAACTCCTCGAACCTCAAGCTTCAACAGCAGGTCTCCGAGCTGCAGTCGACCGTCGCCGCCCTGGAAGCGTCGCAGTCGGGGAACGGCACGAGCACCAACTCTAACTCGTCTGAGGCTCTGGCGATCTACGAAGGTGCCGCCGACAGCGTCGTCACCATTGAAGGAGACAACATCACGACGGTGAACACGTTCTTTGGGTCCTACTACGAGTATTCGGTGATCGAAGGGTCAGGATTCGTGACCGAGTACGACGGCTCGATGTACATCATCACGAACTTCCACGTGGTGGACGGGACGGTAAACATGACGGTGACATTCTCCGACGGCGACGCCTACCCCGGGAAGGTGATTGGGAGCGACGTCTACGCCGACCTCGCTGTGGTGACGGTCGACGCCCCCGCATACGAGTACCATCCTCTTACGATCGTCGACTCGTCAGACCTCGAAGTCGGACAGTCGGTGTATGCGATAGGGGCGCCGTTCGGGCTCACGGGGACATTCACCTCTGGTCTCATCAGCCAGCTCGGGAGGACGATAACCGAAGAGACGACGGGCAACTATTCGATCTCGGGAATCATCCAGTTCACCGCTCCCATCAACCCCGGGAACTCAGGAGGACCCCTGATCAACTCAGAGGGCGACGTCATAGGCATAACGACGGCGACTATCAGCGGATCCCAGGGACTCGGGTTCGCGATACCTTCGCAGACAATAATCCAAGAACTCCCGTCACTGATAGCGACAGGCTCGTACCTTGACCACTCCTACCTCGGGATAGGCGGGGTGGACAACGACTACCAGCTAGCGCAGGCGTCCGGCACCAACGTCACCTACGGCGTGCTGGTCGAAAGCGTCACCAGCGGAAGCCCAGCCGCGGATGCCGGACTCAGGGCGGGGACGAAGCAGGTCACGATTGCAGGGACGGAGTACCTTGTCGGCGGAGACATAGTTGTCTCAATCAACGGCACCAAGATAATTGACCTTGATGCACTGTCCAGCTACCTTGAGGAGAACACGGTGGCGGGTCAGAGCGTCGTCGTAGGCGTCGTGAGGGACGGAGCCCTCATGAACATCACAGTGACGCTCGGAGCCAGGCCTCAGCCCTAGGACGTGCCCCGGCTGATCTCTTCTCCCGCCGTCCGCCCGGGGAGCGTCCGGTCGAGGCCCGACAGAAAGGCTATGCGCTCAATACAGATATTGGAGGGAGCAAGGAGGCCCACGGAGATGGACGCATTCGAACGCCTCCTCTGGTGGCTCTTCGCTGGGAGCGTCGGAGCGCAGTCCAGGACGCTCATCCTGTTCGCCCTGAAGTCGCAACCCTCTAACGCCCAGCAGCTCGCGGAGCAGCTCAAGCTCGACTACACCACCGTCAGGCACCACCTTTCTGTACTCGAGAAGAACAGGATCCTCGTGACGGAAGGAGAGAGATACGGGAAGGTTTACTTTGTCTCGGAAGTCATGGAGGCGCACTGGGCGAACTTGGAGGCTATCTTGGAGAAGACGCACTTGGCGAGGCGGAGGCCAGGGAGATGAGCCAGCCGACGTCCGAGACGACCGCGGCGCCGTCCCCCCCTCCAGAGAAGGGCACGCGCATCAGTAAGATATGGGTCCCGGTCATACTCGCATTCGCCGTGCTCCTCGGGTTGGCCCTGGCAGAGACCATCCCTTCATTTCACCCATGCCCGAGCGGCTATAGCTGTCCTCCCCCCATTCTCTACTACATTTCTATACGGGGGGCGCTGATGCTCCACGTCGTCCTCTCGACCATCGAGCTCGTTCTGCTCGGGTCGCTCGTCGTGGTGTACGTGAAGGTCTACGCGGACACGAGGGCGAACTTCTCGCTGGGACTGATCGTGGTTCTCCTCGCGCTGACGGTGCACTCCTTCCTCTCGTATCCCCTCGTGGTGAACCAGACCTACCTCATCCTGTACGGGTCGCTCTTCTTCCCGTACACCGACCTGCTCACGATCGTGGCTTACGCCGTGTTCCTTTACCTGAGCCTGGAATAGCCGCGCCTGACGCCCCGTATCAGACATACAGCGCGGAGAACTTCGCGTTAGCATCATCGAACGGAATCGGCTTTGGGGGGGCCTTGAAGCCGTATGCGCATATCTCGTTGACGGTCCCGAGCTTCCCGCTCTTGGCTACCCTGTAGGTTGCCCTTACCACGTCAAAGAGGACGTTCCCCGCGTTCGCGCCGTCGGAAGAGCGCAGATAGACGTCGACGGAGAGTCCGGAGCCCATGAAGTTCGTCCCTTCGAACCAGAAGTAGCTCGTCCTGTCGTTCCCCATGTAGTCCACGAAGTCGGTCGTTCCAGCCACGGTTTCGAACTGGTAGGGGACCTCCCCGGCCACGGAAGCGGTCTTCATTTCTCGCTTCGCCGTCTTTATCGACTCGTCGATGGTGTTGAGGGTTTCGGACCCGCCTCCAACGTCGAGTTGGTAGCTCCTGGACACCCTGACGCCCCTCTTCACCATCAGGCTAAGCAGCCCCCTGTGGAACGCCGTCCCGCCGAACTGGCTCATCAGGTCGTCTCCTATCAGGGGGAGCCTCCGCTTCGCAAACGAGGCCGAGAGCCTGCCGTTCCTCGCTACTTTCGATGGCGAGCAGTTCACGAAGGCGCACCCGGCTCGCAGAGACGCGTCGGCGTACTCCTCCGCCGAGGCATCCGAGCCCGAGGAGATGAGGTTCACCAACAGGTCCGCCCCCGAGTCCTCGAGGGTTCTCCTGACATCTTCCGAGCCCGCCTTGTCCACGGGAAGCCCCCTCAGGTGTGGAGGCAGGTCGCCCCTGCTTACCCCCGGAGCGACGCTCACCGACGACCGCGGAGGGGCATGGTACCTTCTGGCCACGTTCGGGGGTGCGAACACTGCCTTTGATAGGGTGAGCCCAACCTTCCGCCTGTCTATGTCGAAAGCCGCGACCACCTTCATGTCTTCAGGCTTCAGCCCCGCGACAGTGGGGTGCCAGAGCCCTTTGGGGGGGTTCTCCGTGTAGAATGCCAGCCCCTGGACGAAGACCGCGGCGCAGTTCCCCACCCCGGCGAGGGCAATCTTCACCGCCACTGCGGTCACTTCAGCTTCGCGAGCAGGGCCAGGAGTCCCACTCCGAGGAGGAGGAGTCCCAGCGCATAGTTTATCGTGACGATTTCAGAGGCGACCCCCGACGTGTTGAATGCCGTCTGGTACAGCCACGCTGCGCCGAAGAGTGTGACGATGGCACCTACCAAACGGATGAGCGCGTCAACCCTCGACTGCTCTGCCTCGACCGTCAATGTCGTCTGTTCCGGCCAAAGCCTCGAGGGTATTTAGAAGTTCCCGGCGCG